>NZ_RAVW01000131.1 GCF_003611585.1 Corallococcus exercitus
CGCCGCGAGCGTGCGCCCCGTCCCCGCGCCCGCGCCGGAGCGCGCGCCTTCCCCCGCACGTCCCGCGCCACCGAGCATCTCCATCTCGGTCGGCCGCATCGAGATCGTCGGCGGCCGTGCGCCCGCGCCACGGCCGGTCACGGTGCACGCGCCGCGCGCGCATCAGATCGAGCCGGGGCTCCCGCTCGGTCCCTTCGGCGGGAGGTGGTAGGTGGCGACGTTCAACAACCTCTACCACGCGACCGAGGCCATCAAGCACGTCCTCGAGACGCGGATCACCCCGCCGCCGGGCAACGTGATCGCCGGCCCTCCGCCCGACAGCGCCATCACCATCGAGGAGCTGCGGGTGTCGCTCCTCTGGGTCAACGAGCAGGCGGGTCATAAGAACGACGGCTACATCCGCAACCCCGACGGCACGTCGTCACCGCCCCCTGCGTCGCTGTCCCTCTTCGTGCTGATCACCGGCTACGGCGAGGACCCCGAGACCAACTCCGCTGGCGCGCACCGCCTCATCGGCGAGGTGCTGCGGATCTTCCACTCGGAGCCGCACATCGAGCTGCCCATCCCGGCACTCCCGAGCAACAGCGGCAAGGGGAGGATCTCGCTCAACCTGGTGCCGCTCACGCCGGACCTGATGGAGAAGCTCTTCTCTCCGCTGCAGATCAAACACCGGCCGTTCCTGCTCTACGAGGTGGGGCCGGTGCAGCTCGTGAGCAGGCTCGCCGCGACCCCGGTGTCCCCGGTGGTGGCTCCGGGAGGCGTGGTGCTGACCGGGCCCTCCATCGCGACGCCGCCCAGGATCGCGCGGCTCGTGCCGAACAGCCTCGCCCAGGGTGGCTACCTGCGCATCGACGGCGCCTTCTCGTCTCCTGTCGACGCGGTCTGGGTTGGCACCCGGAAGTTCGTCGCCGGTGGCTTCGACGTCATCGAGCCGGGCCGCGCTCTCGGGCTCAAGCTGCCCACTGCGGGACCGAACGCGATCGAGCCGGGCGCCCAACGCATCTCGGTGATGAGCGGCAAGGTCGGGTCGGAGCCCGCCGAGCTTCGGGTCGTCCCGGCGGGCACCTGGTCGGTCGACGGACCGAAGGTCCTCTCCGTGGCGAAGGGCGCGCTCCTCAAGCTGGAGGGGCAGGGGCTTGCGTCCGCCACGCAGGTGTACTTCTGGCCGGACGGCGGCATCTTCGCGCCCAGCGACGTGCGCCGGATTGGCGGCCTCACCGTCACGCCCACCTCGGTCGAGTTCACCGTTCCCGACGTGCTCCCCGGCGACTACCGGTGCTCGGTCGAACTCACCCTCGGGGCCTCGGTGCCGGTGCAGTTCACCCCGTTCGTCACGGTGGAGGTCAAGGCATGAGTGGTGCCGCGCCTCCTCCCGTGTCCGCGCTCGCGCTCGCGCGTGAGCTGGCGCTGCTCGGCGCGGAGGCCGCTGTCCGCGAGCGCGAGGCCTCCACGTTCGACGCGGCGGCCGGGTTCGCGCATGCACCCGAACGGTTCCGTGAGCTCGGCGCCCGGATGCGCGCGTGCTTGCTCCAGCAGGACCCCATGACGGCCCGGTTGCGTGGCCGGCTCGGCCTCTCGGAGGAGGGCACCTGGCTCGTCGTCCTCGCCGCCGCGGTGGAAGCCCACCCGGAATGCGCCGCGGCAATGAGCATCCTCGCCGAGGACGAGCGCGTCCACCTGGTGACGCCGGCCGCGTTCGCCCGGCTCCTCGTGTCCGCGCAGGGCGTCCCCTTCGAGCGCGCCCTGTCCGAGGCGATCGCCGGAGGGCCGGCGGAGCGCATGGGCCTGCTGGAGCGCATCGAGGTGGCCGTCCAGAAGCCGCTCGCGCAGGTGCCCGTGCGTCTTTCCCCCGCCGAGGCCCGGCGCCACCTGCTCGGGGACGTGCCCGACGTCGAACCCACGCAGCTCGCCGTCACGCGCGAACCTCCCTCCCGCATGCTCGGGCTGCCCCGGGCGCTGGTGGAGGGCGCCCGTGCCATCCTCGACGAGGAAGGGGTCCTGTGCCTTCGCGCCGGGACGGCCCGCACGTCGCGCCAGCTGGGGCTCGACCTGGCCTCCGTGGCCGGTGAGACGGCCTTCCTCGTCGGCACGGGCGCGGACGAGCCGCCGGATGCGGCCGAGGTGATGCGCCTGCGGGGCGGGCTCCCCGTGGTGGACCTCCACGCCGCCTGCCAGTCGCGGCCCTTCCCCGAGCCGTGGATCCGGATGGTGTCGCGGCACCTCCCCGCGGTGGTGCTCCTCGTGCCACACAACGCGTACACCGGCGGCTGGCCCACGGTGGATCTTCCGGAGCTCGATCTCGATTCGCGCCGCCGCGTGTTCGAGGCCGAGTTCGGCGAAGGGCCCGTGGCCTCGGCGCTGGCCCTCCGCTTCCGCTCGAGCCTCGACGAGGTGCGCGCGGCCTCCCGCGCCGCAGCCACGAAGCAGCGCCTCTCGGGCGGAGCCTCCTCCGGGGTTGACGCCGAGGGCGTCGCGGCGGAGCTCCTCGCCCAGGGGGCGCGGAAGATGGGCCGGCTCGTCACGCACCTCTCCTCGCGCGCGGTGTTCGACGACCTCGTCGTCCCGCCGCACCTGCGCGACACGCTCGTCGACATCGTGGGCTTCTACCGCGCGGCGCCCCGGGTGCGCGCCGAGATGGGCCTCTCGGGCACCTCGCCGCTCGGCCGCGGCCTGTCGTGTCTGTTCTCTGGGAGCCCCGGCACGGGGAAGACGTTCGCCGCGCAGTGCCTGGCGAGCGCGCTCGGGCTCAACCTCTACCGCATCGACCTCAGCCAGGTCGTCTCCAAGTACATCGGCGAGACCGAGAAGGCGCTGTCGCGCGTGTTCGAGGAGGCCGAGGCGGGGCACGGCATCCTCCTCTTCGACGAGGCCGACGCGCTCTTCGGCAAGCGCAGCGAGGTGAAGGACGCGCACGACCGGTACGCGAACGTGGAGGTCGCCTACCTGCTCCAGCGCATGGAGTCCTTCGAGGGCATCAGCATCCTGACGACCAACCTGCGCAGCAACATGGACACCGCGTTCCTGCGCCGCCTGCGGTTCGTGCTGGAGTTCCCCATGCCCGACGCCTCCATGCGGACGTCGCTGTGGCAGCGCTCGCTGCCTCCCGCCGCGCGCTGGGCTCCCGGGCTGGACCTGCGGCCCTTCGTGGAGCGCTTCACCCTCGCGGGCGGGAGCATCTACAACATCGGTGTCTCGGCGGCGCACCTTGCCGCGGCTGAACCCGACGGCCTCGTGCGCATCGAGCACCTGGTCCGCGCCACCTACCGGGAGCTGGAGAAGGTCGGGCTCGGGCGCTCGCGGGAGGACTTCGGGCCGCTCGCCGTCCACCTTCCGGGCCAGGAGCAGGAGCTGAACGGCAAGCTCCGGGTCTGGGCGAGGGGGCGCGCATGAGCGGCATCTCCGTTCGCATCGACAGCATCTCCGTCATGGGCCTTTCCGAGGGGGCCGGCGAGCAGGCCGTCCAGGCGACGGTGCAGGACGCCCTGCGCAGGCTCGCCGAGCGCCTGGCGAAGTCTCCTCTCGCGCGCTCCGGGGTGAAGGAGCTCGCCCTGGAGCGGCTCTCGCTCGACACGCTCCCCGCGGACGAGCTGCTGTCCGAGCGCGGCGCGGAGCGGCTGGCCGACGAGCTGTATTCCGCCGTCATGAGGAGGTTCCCGTGAGCGATCCTGTCAGCTACCTGCGAGGCGCATTCATCGCGTATGAGCCGGGCGGCTACCCGAACGGCGACAAGCGGGTGATTCCGTTCCGCTTCAACCCCGAGATCCTGACCCGGGCCTTCCAGGTCGAGCAGGGCAAGAGCGGCTCCGGCACCGAGGGCGCGGCGAAGGGCTCCGGCAAGGGAGAGCAGGGGGCGGACGCCGCGAGCGGCAACGTCAAGCAGACCCTCACCGTGCAGGTGCGGTTCGACTTCGACGACCGCCTCCAGGGCGCGGAGAGCCTGCCTGCGGAGCTGGGCATCCTCCCGGAGGTCAGCGCGCTGGAGGGACTGCTCTTCCCGGCGGAGAGCCCGCAGGACCGGAGCTCCGACGGCAAGGAGCCCGTCAAGGCGCGCAAGCAGCGCCCCACCGTCCTGTTCGTGTGGGGCAAGAAGCGCGTGCTGCCCGTCCGCATCACCGGGATGAACGTCAACGAGACCCGCCACAACCGCGACTTGAACCCCATCCGCGCGGAGGTGGACGTGCAGCTGGAGGTCCTCACCGACGCCGACGCCAAGGACAACAAGGCCGTCCAGGACGCGCTCTCCTTCACCGCGTCCAAGCGCTCGGAGATGGCCCGGCAGTTCCTCGACACGACGGCCGCGCAGGGCACCAACATCCTGCCGCTCTGAAAGACGAAAGGCGCCCACCCGTGATCGACAAGACGAGCCGCTACGCGAAGACCCCCACGGACACCGCCACCGACGCCTCGGGGGAGGAGGTCACCCTCGTGTCGCTCCGCGAGATTCCGGCGACGGGTGGCGTCTTCTTCCACTCGCCCGGCGAAGGGGAGCGGCTGGACAACCTGGCCCAGCAGTACTTCCGCGATCCGAAGAAGTTCTGGCGCATCTGCGACGCCTCCAGCGTCCTCGACCCGTTCGACGTGCTCGTCCCCGGACGGCCCGTCCTCATCCCCCCGAACCGCTGAGGGACCATGCCGGATCCGCGCATGCTCGTATCCATCGATGGGGAGCCGATCGAGGCCTCGGTGCTCGGTCTGCTCACCCGTATCGAGGTGCGTGAGAGCGACGCGGACCCGAGCTTCCTCGCGCTGCGGTTCAACGCCACGCAGTCGCCCGAGGGCGAGTTCTCGCCGCTCGACGAGGGCCTCTTCGTGCCCTCCGCGAAGGTCTCCGTGCAGATAGAGCCGCCCGGCGGCAACTCCGTGCGCCTCTTCGAGGGCTTCGTCACTCACGTGCGACCGCACTTCGAGTCCGTCGAGTCGAACTGCTACGTCGAGGTGCTCGCCATGGACGCGGCCGTGCTGCTCGCCGCCGAGGAGCGGGTGGAGGCCTATCCCGACGTCACCGACACCGAGGCCGCGGAGAAGGTCTTCTCGCGCTACCAGCTCACGTTCTCCGGCGAGACGACCGGCACGCGCCACGAGGAGAAGAAGCAGCTCCTGGTCCAGCGCGGCACGGACTGGGAACTGGTCCAGCGCCTGGCCCGGCGCAACGGCTTCGTCTGCTACCTGGAGCCCGATCCGCAGAGCGGCGCCGTGACGGCGTACTTCCGGCCGCGCGCCATCAAGGACACGCCCCAGCCCGACCTCACCCTCCTGCGGGACGATCCCAACCTCAAGTGGCTGGACCTCCAGGCCACGATGACCGGGCCCACGCGCGTGAAGGGCGCGGCGATAGACCCCATTGGCAAGCGCATCGTGCGCTCCGATGGCAGCCCCAAGCTGGACCCGCTGGGCGAAGCGCTGGTGGGCGACGAGCTGGAGAAGGGGCTGAAGCAGGCGGGGGCGACCGGCGCCGTCACCCTGCTGCGCGACCCGTTTCCGGCGGAGACGGCCATCGCCGACGAGGGCTCGGCCGCCACCGACCGCGCGCTCTTCGCCGTCGAGGCGCGGGGCGAGGTGGACACGCCCCTGTACCGCGGGCTGCTCCGCGCGCGGCGCCCCGTGCTCATCAAGGGCGTGGGGCGGATGTTCGCGGGCGTCTACTACGTGCGCGCCGTCCGGACGACGGTGGACGAAGGGGTCATCAGCCAGACCTTCGTCGCCGAGCGCAACGCGCTGGGCCTTTCCGGAAGAGAAGACTTCGGCCAGAGCGCCGAGGAGGTTCCGCCGCAATGAAGGTGGAAGACCTGCTGCGCACGTTCGAGGAGCGGTTCGTTCACCGCTTCTATGGAAAATACGAGGCCGTCGTCACCGACAACCAGGACCCGCTGGAGATCGGCCGCCTTCGCGCGAAGGTGCCCGCCGTCCTGGGCGAGGACGTCGCGACGGGCTGGGCCCTGCCGTGCGTGCCCTACGGAGGCGGAAAGGACCGCGGCTTCCTGTTCACACCCGAGGTCGGTGACACGGTGTGGATCGAGTTCGCGGCCGGTGACCCGAGCCGGCCCATCTGGTCCGGCTGCTTCTGGGGCGCTCCCGAGAGCACTGGCCAGGCTGGAGACCTGGGCACCGCGAGCGGCACGGAGGTGCCCACCTCCGAGGACACGAAGGCCGGCCCGATGAAGCACGTGCTCCGGACCAAGGCGGGACACCGCGTCTTCATGGATGACGACGGCGGGCTCGTCGTGCTCGCCCACGGCGACGACAAGGTGGAGCTGCGCCTGACCAAGGACGGGGAGCTGATCATCAAGGCCGACAAGATCAAGCTGGGTGATGCCGCGAAGCAGGCCGTGGTCCTGGGCGACGACTTCATGCAGCTCTTCAACAGCCACACGCACCCGACCGGCGTCGGGCCTTCAGGGCCTCCTGCCCAGCCCATGCAGTCGAGCCACCTGTCGAAGAAGTCCTTCACCGAATAGGCCCGCCATGCCCCTCGTGTTCGACACGCTCAAGACCCAGCTCGAACAGACCTGGCTCGTCCCGGAGGGAGGCTCCTATCCCCAGGACGTGAACGCGTCCGGGGACCACTTCGCGACCGCGGTGTCCAGCTGGTTCGCGGCGGGGCAGGCGGCGGGCATCCCCTGTGCGACGGCGCTCGCGCGCAAGTCCCAGCTGGCGGCGGCGGCGGCGGGTGCGCTCGCCGCGCAGTCAGCGCAGGCCGCGGGCACCCAGCTGGCCATGGGCGTGGCGGCGTACATGGCGGGCCAGAGCTTCCCGCCCGGCACGGCGTCGTTCCCGGCCGCGGCGGGCGCGGCGGTGTCGCAGATGATCGCCGTGTTCTCCGACGTGAACGCGTCGGTGTCGCAGAAGGCGCAGCAGGTCGCCACGGCGTGCACGCTGCTCGCGTCCACGACCCTCGTCATCTTCCCCATCCCGCCCGGCCCTCCGCCCGCGCCCATCACCTGAGGAGGACACCCCATGGCCGATCGCTTCCTCCAGCATCCGTTCCGGTTTGGCGCCCAGGGCGGGGTCGCCGTCATCGATGACGCGGACAAGCACCTGCGCGACAAGATCCTCGCGGTCCTGTTCACCGCGCCGGGCGAGCGCGTCAACCGGCCGGACTTCGGCGTGGGCCTGAACCGCGCCGTCTTCGACGAGCTCAACGACCTGACGATTGGCGCGCTGGAGTTCCGCATCTCGCAGTCGCTCCGCCGGGACATCGGCGATGAGATCCTGGTGGACGGCGTGGACGTGGAGGCCTCCCCCGAGGACGGGGAGCTGTGGGTGAAGATCGCCTTCCGCCGCCGCACCGACCGCAAGCCTCGCAACCTGGAGGTGAGGCTGTGACCTCCCCGTGGCTACAGTGGTCCGGCCGCCATGGGACCGCGCTGTTCCAGGGCATCGACTACCTGGAGCTGAAGCTCCTTCCCGACGAACAGGCGCCCACGTCGGCGACCCTCGTCGTCCACCTCCAGCGGACCTGGGTCGCTCCCCAGTTCTCGGAGAAGAGCTTCGCCATCTCCGGCGGACTGCGGATCACCGACCTCGGCTTCACCTACGTGGGCGAGGACGGCGCCCAGAAGACCGTCACGCTCGCGCTGTCGAAAGTGGGGGACGCGTCCGAGTACACGTTGACGCTCCTCTCCGCTGGAGACGGGCCGTCCAGCCCGCGAGTCCACCCCTTCTTCGGGAGCGCGACGTTCGACTTCACGCTGAGCTGCGAGCGCGGCGACTGCCGTCCCCTCGCGGAGAAGCCCCCGAAGGCGATGCAGCCGCGGCCCGCGGTGGACCTGCTCACCAAGGACTTCGCGGGCTTCGTGCAGATGTTCGGCGACTGGGTGCGCGTGAAGAACCCGGCGTGGGCCGACCTGTCGCCCGCGGCCCTGGAGCGCGTGCTCGTCGAGTTGCTCGCGCACCACGGCGACTTCCTCAGCTACTACCAGGACCGCGTCGCCAACGAGGCCTTCGTCGACACGGCCAGCCAGCGGTACTCCCTCCGACAGCACGCGGAGATCCTGGGGACCCGGCTGTTCGACGGCACCGCGGCGGAGACGCTCCTGTGCTTCCAAGCCCAGAGCGACGGCTACCTGCCCGTGGGCGTTGAGATCACGACCCCGGCCGGAGCGAGCGGCGCGGAGGTGGTGTTCTGGCTCACCGAGCGGGCGCGGGTCCTCGCCGCGCACAACGTGCTGCCCATCGCCGCCTGGCCCGGGGCGGAGGACGCCATCATCCCCGCGGGTTCGAGCGAGGTGCTCCTCTGGGGCTCGGTCGAGAACCTCTACGTGGGCCAGACGCTGGCGTTCGTGCAGGGCAACCACTTCGCCACGACGCCGCCGGGCGAACCCGTCCCTCCCGCGCAGATCGTGACCCTCACGGGCTTCCGCCACGAGCGGCTTCCCGGCTGGACGGCCTCCGCCTCCGACGCCCCGCACGCGAACGAGTCCGAGGTCACGGTCGTCGCGTTCGAGCCGCCGCTCGGCACCGCGGTGCGGCCGGCATGGGGTGAGCCGGACGCGCTCCAAGTTCACGGCAACCTGGGGCGGGCCCGGTTCGGCCGGTCCCGGCAGGATCGCTACAGCCGCTCCGAGGCGGCCTTCTCGCGCGACCGCCAGAGCTACGTGCTGGAGCGGCGGCCAGGATTCTCGCACCTGCTGCTGCGCGCGCTGCGGCTCTCGGAGACGCAGGTCGTGTTCGAGTCCTCCGTCACGGCGGCGGGGCTCACGGTCTCCTCGGTCCGAGTGGAGCTCTCCATCGGGTCGGAGAAGTGGCAGCGGGTGGAGCACCTGCATGCCTCCCAGTCGTTCGACAGGCACTTCGTCGCGACCGCCGACGAGGACGGCTCGCTGTGGCTGGAGTTCGGCGACGGCAAGCAGGGACGCGCCGTTGAAGTCTGGTCCGAGGACGCGCTGAGCCAGGCGCAGCAGAACAGCGAGCAGCTCCCCGGCGACATCGTGGTGGACTACCGCACGGGAGACGCCGTCGCGGGCAACGTGGGCGCCGGCGTCCTGACGCGCTTCGTGCCCGGCCAGTCCGCCGTCGCCGGCTTCACCGGGCTGCGCGGAGTCAACGTGCTCCCGGGCAGGGGCGGGCTCCGGGCGGAGACACGGGAGGCCGTGCGCCTGCGCATCCCGGCGTCGCTGCGGCATGGCCCCGTCGAGCGCGCCGTCTCGCTCGCCGACTACGCCGCGGCCGCCGCCACCGTGAAGAACGTGGGGCGCGCGACCGCCAGACTCCTGGGCGGGCCTTTCAACGCAGTGCTCGTCCTGGTGGATCCGGAAGGACAGGCGGGGCTCTCCGAGCCGCTCCGGCAGGCCGTGTTCGACCGTATCGACGCGCTGCGCATGACGGGGCGGGAGCACTTCGTGAGCGCCGCGGAGTACGTGCCCATCGACGTGCGGCTCGGCATCTGCGTGGAGCCGGGTTCGCTGCCCCACCGCGTGCGCTCGGCGGTGCTCGCGGCGTTGCGGCCCGGCTCCGCCGCCAACCCGGGCTACTTCCACCCGGACCGGCTGAGCTTCAGCGACGCGCTGGAGGTCGGTGAATTGCTCGCGTTCGTGCAGCGCATCCCGGGGGTGCGGTCGGTCAAGGCCCTGCGGTTCCGCAAGCTCAAGGTGCTGTCTCCGACCGAGGTCGAGCCGCGAATCACGCTCGCGCCGACCGAGGTCGTCCGCAACGACGGCGACGACGACATGCCGGACCACGGCAAGCTGAAGGTCCTCGTCGTCGGGCTGGACGCGGGCGTCACCGAGAAGGACTTCGTCATCGAGGAGGTCGCCCCGTGAGCCGCCCACCGCGCTTCCGCACCGCGTACTCCACCACGGGCGAGCCCCTCGCGGGCCGGACCGTGCTCGACTACCTGCCGGACGAGTTCGCCGACCTGCTCGATGAGCAGCGGACGCTGGCCTCGCACGAGCTGGGCTTTCCACCCTCCACCGCGCAGGGCGACTTCGCGGGCACGCTCATGGAGCTCGCGGCGCTCCTCGGCCACACGCTGGGCGCCTATCAGGACCGGTACGCGAACGACGCGTTCCTGGGCACGGCGCTCACGGCGAAGGCGCTGGTGCGCCACGGACGCCGCCTGGGCTACGAGCCGGGACCGGGCCTCGCGGCCACCGGGTACGTGGTGCTGACCCTCAAGGAAGGCGTGTCCGGCACCGTGCTCCGGGGCCTGGCCATGGGCTCGGCGTCCGTGGGCGAGAAGAAGGCGCAGGACTACGAGACGACCGAGGACGTGACCGTCAGCGCGGCGTGGAGCGAGCTCTTCCCGTACGACGCGCTCGCGGTCCTGCCGCTCGCCTGCAAGTCGACGTTCGAGGTGGAAGGGACGGGCCTCGGCATCGCGCAGGGCGACTTCGTGGTCCTCGAGCGGGGCACCACCATCACCGCGCACGAGGTGAGCGCACCGCCCGTGGAGGGTGGGGGACGGACGCGGCTCACGGTGAAGCAGCCCCTCACCGGCAGCGACAGCGACTTCCCGGGCGCCGTCGTCTGGGCGAAGCCGGCGCACGACCTGCACCTCTTCGGCTGGGACACGCCGGCCTCTTCGTTCACGGAGGCGGAGCTGCAAGGCGGCGAGCTTCCGGCCAGCCCTGATTCGTACCCCGCCTCCGGCTACACCGTGACGCCCGCGTACGACGCGAACGACCTCTATCTCTCCGAGGAGCTCAAGAAGTCGGTCGCCGGTTCTCCCGGGGTCCGCGTCACCAGCGCGGGGCCCTCGGCGCTCAAGGTCACGGCGGAGGCGTCCAGGAACGTCACGTTCTCCAAGGTCCGCCACGTGGTCGTCCAGATTCCGGTGGACCCCACGAAGCCGGACGGGGCCAAGACCACCGTGCTGAATGAGACGCCCACCGTGAGCGTGGCGCGCACCGTGACCGCCCTCCAGGCGAAGGCGGGCGGCACGACGCTGACCCGGAGCGGTCAGGACATCCGCACCAGCCGGTGGCTCCTCGGCTTCGGCGTGAAGGTCCCCCTGGTCGCGACCGGACCCAATCCGGTGACCGTCACGCAGCCCGGCTCGACGCCCGTCCGGCTCGACCGTCAGGCTGCGGACCTGGAGCCCGGCCGGCTCGTCGCGCTGGGAGAGCGCGGAGGGGCAGGGCGCTTCGAGGTCGTGCGCCTCACGACGGTGGGGTCGTGGGCGGACGGCGCGGGTGCCGTGCGGACGCAGGTCACCTGGGAGCCCGTGGAGCCGCCCGAGGCTGGCGCCCCGTGGGCGCTGGGGACGCTTCGCATCCTGGGCAACGTCGCGCGCATCTCCCACGGGAAGACCGCGACGGAGGTGCTCGGCGGCTCGGACGGGAGCACGCCCTTCCTGCGCCTCCCGCTCAAGCAGAAGCCGCTCACGTACCTGCCCTCGCCGGACGGCGCGGAGCCCGAGCTGGAGGTCCGCGTGGCCGACGTGCTGTGGCGCCGCGTCGTGGACTTCGTGGGGGCGTCGCCGGAGGACCGGTGCTACCTGGTCCAGCGCGACGAGACCGGCACGGTCAGCGTGGTGTTCGGGGACGGCCTCCAGGGCGCCATTCCCTCCTCCGGGAGGAACCACATCGTCGCGACGTACCGCACCGGCATCGGCCCGGATGGCGACGCGGACGCCTTCGCCGTGAGCCGCCTCAAGAAGGCGCATGCCCTGGTGGAGCGCGTGGCGAACCCGCTCGCGGTGAAGGGCGGCGCGGCCCCGGCCGAGCCCGAGGACGTGCGCACGCAGGCGACGGGCTACATCCGGACGTTCGACCGCGCCGTGTCCGTGGAGGACCACAAGCAGCTGGCGCTGCTGTTCCCCGGCATCGTGAAGGCGAGCGCGGAGTGGACGAAGCTCGAGGGCGACGTGGAGGGCATTCGCGTGGTGGTCGCCGACGCGAAAGGCACGGCCGCGACCGCGTCCTCGGTGAAGGCGTTCCTCCAGGCCCGCCGTGACACCACCGTGCTGCTCGACGTGGTGGGCCCGGAACTCGTCGGGCTCACGCTCAAGCTGTCGCTGGAGAGCGACCCGTCGTACCTGAGGGAGACCGTCGAGCGCGCGGTGCGTGACGCGCTCTGCGGCACCTCGGAGGCCGAGCCGGGCCTCTTCGCCTTCGTGGCCCGAGACCTGGGACAGCCCGCGTTCCTGAGCGAGGTCTACGAGCGCATCGAGCGTGCCGCCGGCGTGCGCTTCGTCAAGCTGCTCCTGTTCGACACCCTCGAAGAGGTCGGCAAGGGCCAGCCTCCACGGGTGGCTGACACCGTCATCGCGCGGCCGAACCAGATGCTCGTGCTCGCGCCCCAGGACATCGAAATCCTTCCCCCGGAGGTCCCATGAGCGGCGAAGGCGGCGACACCCCCACGCTCGACCCCGGCGTCCGGAGCCTCGTCACGGACCTGCTCTATTCGCACCTGCCGGCGCTCTACCGAGTCGTCGACATGGCGGAAGGGACGCGCGAGCCCCAGAAGTCTCTCGCCCCCAAGGGCGTGGAGGAGCTCTACAAGTTCCTGCGCATCCTCGCCGCGCCCATCGCGCGGACGCGGCAGAACATCGAAGAGCTGCACGCGGACCTCTTCATCGACAAGAGCGCGGACTGGGTTCTGCCGTACCTCGCGGACATGATCGGGATGAGGCTCGTCTTCCCCGAGGCTCCGTCCAACCGGCGCGACGTGCGCGGCACGGTCGGGTGGCGCCGCCGCAAGGGCACCCCCGCCATGCTGGAGGAGATGGCGGGAGACCTCTCCGGTCAGCTGGCGGTGAGCCGCGAGGGGTGGAAGCGGATCCTGCTCGCCCAGGACCTGGACCTCTACCGGCCCGAGCGGACCATCGCCGGGCTCGGGGCGGCGACGATCGCCGAGCGCGCGTCGGGCCCGCTCGACACCGCGTTCCACGCCGTGGATCCGCGCCGGATTGGCCGGACCACCGGGCGCTACCATCCCAAGCACGTCGCGCACTGGCTGTACCCGACGAAGCTGTTCCCCGTCACGGAGGGAACCGCGAGGGACCGCACCCTCTACGACGGCGGCGGGGCACCCAAGGTGGACTACCGGTTCGCCTTCCACCCGCTGGGCGCGGACGTGCCCCTCCGCGTGCGGCGCGCCTCGGCGGAGGACCGGCTCGCGGGGGATCGCGTGCCGCCGCTGCACTTCGCCGAGCGCCCGGGGGACTACTTCGACCAGGAGGGTGGCAGCGGCGCGCGCTTCACGGTGCGCTTCACGGGCCTGCCCGCCGCCGTCGCCACGGCCTCGAAGGAGGCCCGGGCCTCCATCCGCCTGCCCGCGGAGCGCGCGCTCGCCGCGGACCTCTGTGACGTGCTGCTGCTCTCGCACGTGGCGGAGCGGCTGTCGTCGCCGGTCCAGGTCGGAGTGATGGCCGTGCCGCTCACCGGCGCGGATGCCAACGTGCCCAACCGCGCCGCGGGCGTGCTTCGCGGCGCGGTGCGGATTGAAGCGCGCGGTGGGACCTCGTCCCTCGGCTTCGCGGGGCCCGTGGCGGGGCCGTATGCCGTCATGCTGCGGCTCGTGGCGGACGGAGGCGCGGGGTACTTCCCGGGCGCCGTCATCGAAATCGCCTGCCGCGCGCCCTCGGCCGCGATGCCGCCCGCGGATCCGCGCCTCGCCACGATGGGGTTCCTCGCCGGCGCGCTCGCCGTGGAGCTCCCCGCGACGTGGGTGGTGGGAGAGCGGTGGTTGTTCGTCGCGGCGGACGGCAGCGTGTACGACGCGGATCCCCCAGGCACCGCGCTGGTCGTCACGCCACAGGGGCTGCGTCTGCCCGGAGAGGCGCTGTCGGCCGGGCCGGGACCGGCGTGGCCCCCGCTGCCGCTCACCTCCGAGCCCGAGCCGTGGCGGAGCCTTCCCTCCGCGACCGCGCGGGGGCCGGTGGTGGTTCACGGTCCACGCGCGCTCGACGTGTCCGGGGCTCCGGTGACGGCGGGCAACGCCGTGGCGCTGCGGCTGGTGTTCGCGCTCCGGGTCAAGAACCTCATCCGCCCCTTCCTCCAGCTGGCGTGGACGGGCTCGGACCCCACGGCGGTCACCGCGTGGAAGGCCTTCAAGGAGGATGGCACCGACGTGACGAGCGCGGCGGAGCTGCGCACGGCGTGGGCGTTCTTCGCGCGGGAGGCCGCGGCCTCGCGGGACGATGCCGAGCTCTGGCTCCGGTTGGAGTCCGACACGAAGCGCATCCTCCTGCCGGCATGCGAGGTGTCATTCACGAGCGACCAGGCGGAGGCGGTCCTCATCCACCTTCCGGCGCTCGAGACGAAGGTGCCGCCGCTCGCGGGGTGGTCTCCGTCACTCGCCTTCGCGAGCGAGGCCGTGTCGGTGAGGCTCGACGGCTCGACGGTCTGGGCCGGCAGCCTGCAGGTGGCGCGCTTCGCGTGCGGGGCCATCACCCCCATTCGCGAGGCGAAGACGCTCCGCCGCCGCCAGCTCCGGCAGCGCACGCTGTGCTGGTGGAAGAACGAGGACCCGATGAGCCCCCAGCTCGGCCTCGCGACGCCAGCGGGCTTCCTGGACATCGATCCCGCGCACGGGCTGTTCTCGTTCGCGAAGAGCGAACCCGCGGCGCCGTTCACCGTGGCCTCGGTGCACACGGGGGCCGCTGGCTGGCCGCCGCGCCCGGTCACGGTCGACTACCTGGAGGGCTACTCGTTCCACACCGGGGCCCGCCCCGACGCGCGAGAGCCCCTGCTCGCCGAGGAGCTGCCGGCGCCGACGCGGCTCGTGCTCGGAGGGGGCAGCCTGCACCGGGGCGCGCCCCTCTCGTACCAGGCACTCCCGCGCTACTCGACGCTCGGGGAGGCGCTCGCCGCCGTCGTCGCGGAGGGTGTGAAGGCGGCGGCGCACGAGATCATCCAGATTGAAGACAGCGCGACGTATGCGGAGAGCGCGCTGGTCTGGCCGGCCAACGTGACGTCGCTCACCGTCCAGGCGGCGGAGCTCCACCGGCCCGTGCTCCTGCTCGGCGCGGCGTGGGCGAGCGGCGCGCCCCCGACGTACGAGAGGCTGACACTGCACGGGCTCGCCATCCGGCAGACCACCTATCCGGGGGCGCCGCCGGTTCCGGCCACGCTGGCCCTGGACCTGCCACCCGCGAAGGAGGTCGACGTGCGGTTCTGCACCGCGCTGACGCCACATGACCTCTGGCGGTTCACGGCCGCGGCCGGCTCGGACACGGCCATCAACCTCTTCCGCTGCCTCGCGCCCAGGCTCCAGGTGAACGGGGCCGCCACCGTCATGGTGGAGGAGAGCGTGCTCGACGCCGCGGGCGGAATGGCCGTCCTGGCCATCGACAGCGAGGTCCGCTTCGAGCGCTCGACGGTGGTGGCCCTGCGCGCGGACCTGGGCGGCGGGCCTTCGGTGGACGTGCGCGTCATCGAGGCGAGCGAGAGCCTCTTCACCGACGTGGCGCGGGCGCGTGACCGGTTCCACGGCTGTGTCCGCTACAGCCGCGTGGAGCCGGAGAGCCTGCTGCCACGCAGACATCGGGTCACCGAGGACATTCCCCTGTTCGTCACGCGCGACCGGACCGATGCCGCGCACCTCCGTCTGTCCGAGGAGTGCCCGAGGTCCATCACGCGCGGCGCGGAGGATGGCTCGGAGATGGGAGCGTTCCACGGCGCGCGCTTCGCGCAGCGGGGCGATGCGTTGCTCACGAGGTTGATCGAATACACCCCCGCGGGGCTCCAGACGGGGCTCCTGCGGATGGACTAGCGCGCCGGGCCAGATGGCTCGGCGACACCTGAGACACCGGCGAGAGAACGACAATGAAAGGTGACTTCACCAGAGGCCATCGCCCGGATGCCCGGCGCAAGGAGAAGTACCGGCGCGTGCTCCTGCAGGAGGGGCGGCTGGTCCTTGATAGCGACATCGCGGCCAGCGTCGACGCGGCTGACACGCTGCTGCGCGACCTGGCGTCGGACGTGGGCTGTGAACAGGGCAGTCCGAACCTGGGCTACCTCGCGACGCCGGGCCCGCTGCTCGCGGTGTTCGAGACGCTCGACGGCGTGACGCTGCCAGCACCGGGCGGCACGTTCGTGGCGTACCGCGACTACGGGGCGAAGTACCACGAGCGCTTCCCGTCCCTCTACGTGGGGGCGAAGGTGGCGGGCGGCTTCATCCCCATCCACGCCCGCCGCAAGCTGGGCAAGGCCCGGTATCCGAAGGTCCGCCTCTGGCTGCGGGCCAACGCGAGCGTCGAGGTTCGGATCCAGGGCGTCAGCGCGGTGGCCGTCGCCGCGAACGACGCGACCACCTTCAAGCCGTACGACGTCCTGGTGCCCGCGGGCGTCCCCGCCGAGTACGACACGTTTGAAATCGGCTTCTCCGCGGCGGGCGCCTCGAACGAGGCGTGGATCGGCTTCATCGAGGGCTTCGAGGCGGCCACCAAGGCGCCGCTGTTCTCGTACACGCGCGGCCGGTACTACTTGAACGGCCTCGCGGTCGAGTCGGCGGACGACGGGATGTTCTGGGAGTCGACCTTCCCGACCAGCAAGGGCTTCGGCTCGGGGGACACGACGCCCGTCGCGGGAAGCTACGTGGTCGCCTACCTGGAAGGGTGGGAGCGGCTCATCACGCGCATCGAGGATGGCGGCATCCTGGAGCAGGCGCTGGGCGGCGTGCTCGACACGACGGTGCGCTCGAAGGCGGTGGGTCAGGTCAAGCTCGCCGTGTTCGCGAATGACGGGAGCAATCCGCTCGCGGGTCAGGGCGACGTGCCTGCCGCGTTCGCGAAGGTCGACGCGGGCACGGGCAAGCTGAAGCTCACCACCAAGGTGGCCCCGGACAACCTGGACCCCTGCGCGATTCCCGAGGCCGGCGGCTACACGGGCGCGGACAACCGCTTCTACCGGTTCGAGGTGCACAAGGGAGGCGCCCTCGGGAGCGTCGAGATCAAGTGGTCGAAGAACAACGGCTCGGACGTGTTCGCCGTCGCCTCCGTGGCGAACACGCTCACCAGCCTGACGCTCGCGCCCGGCGCCGAGGTGAAGGACGGAGACCTCATCGAGCTGATCGACGAGACCGACGACCTGGGCGACAGCGCCCCCGCCGAGGTCGCGCTCGGAGCGAAGTCGTTCAGGGCCTCGCAGCGCTCGGTCGGGCAGCTCTTCTACGCGGAGACGACGGCCACCTCCGGGCAGCTCAAGCTGCGCGACGCGGTGACGCGGCTGCCGGTGAACGTGCCGGGGGACTTCGCCAACAAGGTCCAGGCTCCTCGCAAGGCGCGGGTCTGGCACGGCCTGCTGGTCACGAAGCCCAAGGCGCTGGGAGACCCGCCCGTCACCGTGTTCGACCTGGGCGATGGCATCACCATCGAGCTCTTGGGCGCGGCCTTCCGTCCGGGGGACTACTGGCAGCACGAGGTGCGCAAGATCAAGGACAACCAGAACGGTCCCTGGCAGGAGTCACCCCACGGTCCGGAGCGGCTGTTCGCGCCGCTGGCGCTGTTCCAATACACGGGTGAGTCCGCGCCGCTCCTGCTCGTGCGCTGGTACGACCACCAGTACTCGGCGCTCTGCGAGCTGAACGCGGACGACATCGCGTACGACGGCGGCAAGGTCGGCACCGACGCGGACACCGTGCAGGAGGCGATCGACGAGCTGTACGAGAAGGAGGACGGCGGGTGCTGCGACGTGTCGCTCTCGCCCTCCGAGGGCCAGGCGGACGACACCGCGCGCATCCAGAAGGCCATCGACGACGCCGTCGAGGGCGGGACCCTCTGCCTGGAGCGCGGCATCTACCGCATCCACGGGACGCTGAAAGTCGCTGGGAAGCGGGTGACGCTCGCCGGGTGTCCGCACGCGACGCTCCTGGGCCTTGGAGGCGACGCCCCGGTGTTCTTCGTGGATGGGGACGCGTGCCTCACCCTGCGCGATCTCCTCGTCTTCGCGCGCGAGACGTCGGGCCCCATCGTGCAGCTCACGCTGTCCGGGGATTCGCCAGGGGGCGAGGGGAACGAGGAGATCGTCCTGACACGGATCCGCCTGGAGCGCACGGCGCTGGTCCACCCCGGAGATGATGGCATCGCGATCCGGGTCGCCGAGCCCGAGCTGCCGGTCATCAAGCCCGAGGAAGCGACGCCGTTCGAGCTGTACCCCGACATCCGGGGCGGCACGTCCATCCACGCCGAGGACTCGATCCTCCTGAGCACGTGGGGCGTCCTCGCTGAGTACGTGTTCGTGGCCGAGCTCGTCGAGTCGGTGGGGGTCTTCGAGAAGGCCGGCATCCACTCCAAGGGGATCGGAAGCCTGCGGCTCCGGGGCAGCTCATTCCAGGGCTGGCTCGACCTGGAACGCCGCAAGGTCCTCGCCGATGCGCCGGACGAGAAGCTCGAGCAGGCGGTCACGAAGCTCCTCGAGTCGAACGTCCGCTACTTCTCCGACGAAAGCGTCGGCCTCGTGGCGGGGCAACTCGATTATGGGCGGAGCGTCATCGAGCGGTGCGCGTTCTTCTGCGGGACCCCGGTGTTCCTCGGGTACACGTACAACCTCGAGTCGGTCGGCAACGAGTATTCGGGCTCGAGGACGGGCGTCCGGATCGACGTCCTGTACCAGGCCCGGATGTCCGGGGACCGATTCACCGGGTACGGCGCGGCCGGGCTCTGGCTCCCACGGCTAGTCGATACCGTGGACATCGAGGGGTGCTCGTTCGCGGGCCTGCGCGGCATCCTCTTCGCGGCTCGGGCTGACGGCAGCCCGCTGCCCGCCACGGAGATCACGTATCCAGGCATCTATGCGCTCAACCTCCACAACAACCACTTCACGGCCTATGGCGTAGGCATCCAGTTCGGGCCGACCCTCCAGCCGAATGAAGAGGAGAGCGGTCCGCCCGTGGTGAACATGGAGGGGATCGCGGTGACGGCGAACCGCTTCCAGGCTGTCTCCGTGGGGGTCGCCTGCATGCTCACGGCTCCGCCTCCCTGGGAGGGGGAGCAGGCCGTGCGCAGCCACCGGCTGCGCGTCGCGGACAACCAGATCAACGCCGCGGTCGGGGTGCTCACACTGGGGAACGACGTGGTCGTGCAGGGCAACACCGTGCGCGGCCAGCAGATGATCTTCTCCAACGAGGTGCTCGGCCTGCCGATGCTCAATGCGAGGCAGATCGGCCTCTACCTGTCCGACGGCGGCCACCTCGCCGTGCAGGACAACATCATCTCGCTCAACGCGGAGTCCCAGGTCGAGAAGGGTGGGAGCGTGGGCATCCTGCTCTCCGAGCGTTGGAGCGAGGGAGAGCGCGACGACGTCCTGGTCCAGGGCAACACCGTCACCGCGTCGGTTCCGTTCTGGGCCACCGCGGGCGAGACGGGCGCCGGGACGCACGAGCTCGTCGTGGAAGCGAACCGCTTCACCGGGCTGGGATGCAGGGGCGAGCAGCTCTACCGCTGCACCGTGCGCGGCAACGTCTTCACGGGCGGGCTCCGGATCGGCAGCGGGAGCAGCAACGTCGTGTCCGGCAACAGGCTGGAGCTGGCCCAGAGCAGCCACATCGCGCTGGGCATCACCAATGCGTCGGGGGACTGGCAGGTCGAGGACAACCGCGTCGAGGGGAGCATCGTGCTCACCCCCTACACGTACACGACCTCCGGAGTGGCGAGCACCTCTCCGCGGTTCATCGAGTCCCTGCAGCCGTGGGTGGCTCCGGCGAACGCGGTCGCCAGGGGCACCGTCCGGGTCGCTGAGGTCCAGTCGATCTTCCAGACCTACCTGCCTGCGCTCGCCGTGGGCCTGGTCGTCCGGGAGTTCGCGTACAACGCCCAGGTGGAGGGGAACTGGGTGTCGGGGGATCTGGTTGTCGGCCTGCCGAACGTGACCGTGAAGTCGCCGTACGACACGTATTCGTCGGGGGTCCCGGACGCGACCTCCGGGCTCCAGATCGTGGGCAACCGGGCGGACTCCATGCTCGTCACGAACGCGTACAGCCGGATCGTGTTCGCGCACAACTACGCGGTGGACTTCAGCATCCCGAACTGGAGCCAGACCGGCGTCATCACCGCTCCCAACTACAACGCACCTTGACGAGGAGGACGCACTTCATGCGACCGACGCAGAACATGAAGAAGGTCGTGAGGCCCCCCGAGGGCAGCGCCCCACGCCCCACACTGCCCGCGCCCAAGAACCCGGGCGCGCCCGTGGCCGCGCGGCGCGCGCAGCTGGAACAGCGGCTCAAGTCGATTCGCGAGCTCTCGGGCAGCGCCACGCTGACGCAGACGATGACCGCTGGACGGGAGCTCATCCAGGAGCTCGCGAAGGCCGCGCTGCAGGGCAAGAAGGAGCTTCCGCAGACCCCGCCGGGCACCAGCGTTCCGACTCCTCCCCCGACGAAACCGCCCACCAAGGCGGAGGCCGCGAAGATCGAGGAGGCCGAGCGCAAGGCGCTCGAGGCCTGGACGGGCATCGAGAAGGACTCACAGGAGCGGCTCGCGCTCCGCATCCGAAGGGGCGAGGCGAGGCTGCGGGCGCTGATGGCCTATCAATCCGCGCGCGCTCGGGGGCTCGGCGGGCCGAAGAGCCAGCCGCGGAAGTCGGAGAAGGGCTGACGGCGGGTGGGACAGCCGGCCTCGAAGACTCCGGCGCCTACGAGCGCGCCGACCACGGCGGCCCCCGCTTCAAGGGCCGCTGAGTCCGCCGGTGTGTCCCACGCGGCCGAGCCGGGCTTCTCCGGCGGCAGTCCTCTGGGGCCCTCGACCCGGTCGCGGATGGAGGGCGCCTTCGGGCGCTCGTTCGACGGGGTGCGCGTGCACACCGACGCGCGCGCCGCGGGCTTCGCCGCCGAGCATCAGGCCGAGGCCGTCACCACCGGGCAGGACATCGCCTTCGGGACGTCGAAGTACCGCCCCGGGACCGAGGGCGGCGACAGGCTGCTCGCGCACGAGCTCACCCACGTCGTGCAGCAGGGCAACTCCGCGCGGGGCGCGCCCCAGGCCAAGAGCGAGGTCTCCACGCCGAACGAGCCTGCCGAGATGCAGGCTGATACGGCCGCCTCCAGGGTGATGTCGGGACAGCCCGCTGGCGTCACGGAGGGTGGGTACTCGGGGTCGACGCGGAACCGGCTGATGCGCAAGGCGCTGTCCGGTGCGGGCGCGCCGGCCCTGAGCGTGCCGGTGCCGGTGCCAGGCAAGGCCACCGAGACCGCCGGGCCGACGGAGGCGAAAGACGCCAACGGCACAGAAGTCACGGGCGGGCCGCCAGGGAAGAAGCGGAAGAAGCCAGAAGAGGCCGGCGCGGAGGCGGAAGCAGGCGAGGCCGCAAGAGCGCAGGAGCAGACGCCCGGAGAAGACGGCGCCGGTCCGGAAGCGAAGACGGCAGCGGAGCGGCAGGCCGGCGTGGAGGAGCCCGCACCCGTCCGGAAGAAGCTGGGAATGAAGCAGGGCCCCGGAGCGGCCGTGGGCGGTGGCCTCGCCGGCAGGCTCGCGCGGTCGCTGCGGGCGAAGGAGACCCGGGGAGAGGAGAAGCCCGCGCTGTCGCCCGGTGCGAACGAGGCGCTTCGCGAGGCAGCGGAGTCCAGCCGGGCGCCCGGATCCGCTGGGGCGAAGAAGGAGGAGGGCAAGGCCGCTGAAGCCAGGACGGCGGGGCTCCAGACGCCAGAAGGAAAGGCCCCCGCTGAAGTGGCCCGGCCGCGTGAGGCGAGTCTCGCGGGTGAGGCCGGCCAGGAGAAAGCGTCGGTTGAGGCGAAGGCCGGTGTCGCCGGGAAGGAGCCAGGAGCGCCAGTCGAAGGCAAGGCCGACACGAAGGACCAGGGCGCTCGGGGCAAGGACGCAAAGGGCGCGGAGGCAGAGGGCGCCCGGGGCAAGGGCGGCAAGGGCGCGGAGGCAGAGGGCGCGGAGGGTGCCGCAGGGCCCGGGAAGAAGCCGGGAGGACCCGAGGGTGAAAAGGGCCTCGCGGGAGAGAAGGAAGCGGGCGCGGGGAAGGGCAAGGGCGGTGACGCGAGCGCGAAGGCCGAAGGCGAGGCCAGGGCCCGGCAGGGGGTCCCCGGGGATGTGAAGAAGGCGCTCGGGGGCGCGAACGAGAAGGGCCTGGCGGGCGCTTCCCCGGCGGCGGCGGAACGCGAGCCGGCGG
>NZ_RAVW01000132.1 GCF_003611585.1 Corallococcus exercitus
CGGCCCCCCTTCACGCAGCGGCGCGAACCGCGCCCGGATCTCCTCCGCACGGGGCGTCGCCTGGAGCGGGTCCCCCGTGCACACCAGCACCTGCCTGGGGTCCACGCTCACGGGCGCCAGGCCCCGCGCCTCCAGCAGCGCCGCCAGCAGCAGGCACGACGCCCGCTCCCCCAGCCCCGACAGGTGCGCCAGCACCGACGGCGAGCACTCCCGCAAAAGCCCCACGCCCTGCAACAGCCCGCGCAGCTCGACTCCCAGCGCCACCAGCCCCTCCGCCAGGGGCCGCGTCTGCGCGGGCTTCAGGTCCGCGCTCAGCGCCCTCGCGATGGCGGAGTGCGTGTCGTCGAACCGGGCGCAGGCCTCCTGCACGGGCTCGCCCTCCTGCGCCACCCGCGCCGCCTCCACCAGCAGGTTGGTGATGCCCGACACCGCGGACGCCACCACCATCACCCGCTCGGCCTTGCGCGCCTCCTCCACCAGCGCGACGACACCGCGCATCCGTTCCGCATCTCCGACACTGGTGCCACCGAATTTCATCACGCGCATGACACGGCCTCCTCGCGGAACGGCGGGACTCGGTGGCTGGAGGGACTCATCGGAAGCGGCGTCATGCGGTTCCTCGGGGGTGGCGACTGACGGCTGTGGGGCAACGAAAAAGCCCCGCGCTCGGGAGGAGCGCGGGGCCGGGTTCGGAAGGGGGACCTTCAGGAGGTCCGCTTCGGAAGTCAGGCGGTCCGCGCTCCGCGAGGAGTCAGGCCGGTGCGAGTGCGAGTCTCGGTCAGGACGGTCTGGACGCGCGCGCCCACGGAGGACGTCGTCCCCTCGTGCCGCTGGCTGTTCCCGCTGCGTCCGACCATGGAGTCCCCATCCTAGCCGCTCCTGCGCTTCCTGGTCAGGGGGCAGGCAACCAACCCCCCGCCCCACGGTCCCCACCGTGGTGCCCGGGCCTGGGGCTGCCGACATTGAGCGTGTGTGAGCTGTCCCACCCCCTTCAGGAGCAACCCATGGCCACCCGCAAGAAGAGCGACACCGCCCACAAGCCTGGCTTCGCCAAGGACCGCGTGGAGCGGGGGCTGGAGGCGGACGACACCAAGCCCCTGTACGCGGACGACGCCAAGCACTCCACGGAGGAGCAGAAGTTCGCCCTCGACAGTGATGGCCCCGTGGGCGGGCCCCGGAACAATCCACAGAGCGTCCTCGACGACGTGGATGACGAGGAGCGCGAGGAGCAGGGCCGCCTCAAGGCCGAAGCCCGCCAGGCCGCCGACAACGAGCCCACCCGGGAATGAAAAAAACCGGGGCCCCGACACCCACGTCGGGACCCCGGCTTCAACGTCACCCAGTGAAGCGCTCCGCTACTTGGACTTGGACGCGGGCGCCATGTCCGACGCCGGCGTCTCCACCAGCGTGAGCTTGCCCAGGTTGAGCGGCGTCACCTGCTCCTGGATGACCAGCGGGTCGCCCACGAGCACCACCTGCATGTTGGCCGGATCCAGGTAGGACTCGGCCACGCGCTGCACCTCCGCGGCGCTCGCGTCCCGCAGGCCCTCCACGCTGCGCTTGAACTCGTCCATCGGCCGGCGGTGGAAGTAGAGCTGCGCGGCGCTGCCGCCCAGGCCCTCCACCGTCTCGAAGGCGCCCGGGAACGCGCGGATGAGCCCTTCGCGCGCGGCGGCCAGCTCCTTCTCCGTGATGGGGTTGGACTTGATGCCGGCCAGCTCCTTGATGAACTCGTTGAGCGCGGGGCCTGTCACGTCCTGCCGCACGGCCGCGTACGCGGTGAGCGGACCCACGCCCAGGCGCGTGCCCAGGTGCGCGTTGGCGCCGTAGCTGTAGCCCTTGTCCTCGCGGATGTTCATGTTGAGCCGGCTGCCGAAGAAGCCGCCGAACACCGTGGTGGCCAGCTCCAGCGGGTACTCGTCCGAGTGGCCCGCGGCGAGGCCCGGACGTCCCACCAGCACCACCGTCTGCTCCAGGCCCGGCTTGGGCACCACGCGCACCTGCTGACGCGGGGGCGCGGGCGGCGCGGGCGGCGGCTTGGGCGCCACGGCCCCGCCCTTCCACCCGCCGAAGTACTTCTTCCCCCACTCCACCGCCTGCTGGAGCGTCACGTCGCCGGTCATGATGAGCGCGGCGGCGCGAGGGCCGGTGTTCTTCGTGTAGAAGTTCTTCGCGTCCGCCAGCGTGAGCGCCTCCACCGTCTTGGGCGTGCCGCCGGACGTGTGGCCATAGGGGTGGTCCGCGCCGAACACGGCCTGGTAGTAGGCCTGCTGCGCCAGGAAGTTCGGGTCGCCCATGCGGCGCACCAGCTCACCCAGCTGCTGCTTCTTGCGGCGCTCGAAGGCCTTCGCGTCGAACGTGGGCCGCAGCACGACGTCCGACAGCAGGCTCATCGCCGCGTCCACGTTGGTCGTGAGCACGCGCGCGCCCACGAAGGCGCCGTCCGGGTCCACCGACATCGCGGGCGACACACCCAGGTCCGCGAACGCGTTGTCCAGCGCCACGGTGTCGCGCTTGCCGGCGCCTTCCAGGAGCATGCGGTAGGACAGGTCCGCGACGCCCAGCTTCGCGGCGGGCTCCTGCGACACGCCCGCGGCGAAGGCGATGCCCACGAACACCAGCGGCAATTCCTTGCGCGTGCTGACGATGACGGTGAGGCCGTTGTCCAGCTTCGCCTGCTCGAACGTGGGCAGCACCAGATCCGGCGGGTTGCCGGGCTTGGGTGGCTGGTCGCGGAACGCCTCCGCGTCCTGCGCCGGTGTCTGGGTTTGCGGCTGAGCGGCCGGGGGCGTCTCCGCGGGAGGCGTCTCCGCGGGCTTGGTGGTGGCGCAGCCAGCGACGGACAGCGTGAGGAGGGCAGTGAGGATTCGGCGGTGCATGACTAACGGGCCTCCTTGCCCGGGGCGGAAGACGGCGCGGCCTTGTTGGCGGGCGGCACCGCGTGGAGGACGACGCGCGCGTCGGGACGCAGCACGTCGGTGGCGAACTGCTTCACCGCGGCGGGCGTGACTTCCTGGTAGCGCGCCAGGTCCTGCGCGACGTAGCTGGGCTCGCCCACGAACTGGTTGTAGCTCTGGAGCGTGTCGGACTTGCTGCCGGAGCCGCCCACGGCCTGCAGGCCCGCCAGCTGGCGCGTGTCATAGCGGGTGCGCGCGCGGACGATCTCCTCCTGCGTGACGCCGTCCTTGCGGACCTCGTCCAGCACCGCGTCGATCTCCTTCTTCAGCTGGTCCGTGGTGACGCCGGGCCGGGCCACCGCCTCGATGGAGAAGACGGACTGCGCGCCCTGGCTCTGCTGCGTGGCGTCCACGCTCTGCGCCAGCTGCTTGTCCAGCACCAGCCGGCGGTACAGGCGGCTCGCGCGGCCCGTGCCCAGCGCGGTGGCGAGCACGTCCGCCGTCGCGTCCCCGGGCTTGAGGTACGGGGCGGTGAGCCAGGACATGCTGAGCAGGGGCAGCGTGGCCACCTTCTCGTCGTGGCGGATGACCGTCTCGCGCGTGACCTTCACGGGCGCTACGTCCGGACGCTTGGGCTTGGGGCCGGAGGGCAGCGTGCCGAAGTACTTCTCCACCAGCGCCTTGGCCTTCGCGGGGTCGAAGTCGCCCACGATGGCGAGCGTCGCGTTGGCGGGCGCGTACCAGGTGCGGAAGAACGCCTTCACGTCCTCCACCGTGGCCGCGTCCAGGTCCTTCATGGAGCCGATCACGTTGCCGGAGTACGGGTGCGGCGCGGGGAACAGCGCCTGCCACGCCTTCTCCTGCGCCTCACCGTAGGGGGCCGTCTCCACGCCCTGACGGCGCTCGTTCTTCACGACCTCCTTCTGCGTCTGGAGCTTCTTCTCCGTGAGGGAGTCCAGCAGGAAGCCCATGCGGTCGCTCTCCAACCACAGCGCCGTCTCCAGCAGGTTGCTGGGCACGGTCTCGTAGTAGTTGGTGCGGTCGAAGCTGGTGGTGCCGTTCAAGTCCGAGGCGCCCGCCTGCTCCAGGAGGCCGATGTGCACGTCGTCCGGCACGTGCTTGGAGCCCTGGAACATCATGTGCTCGAAGAGGTGCGCGAACCCGGTGCGGCCCGGCTGCTCGTCGTAGGCACCCACGTGGTACCAGACGTTGACGGCCACCACGGGCAGCTTGCGGTCCACGGAGAGGATGACCTCCATGCCGTTGGGCAGCGTGTACTTCTCATACGGGATGGCCAGGTTTTCGCGGCCGGGCTCCAGCGGCTTCGCCTCGGGGGTCTGCGCGAGCGCCGGAAGCCCCAGGAACAGGGCCGCTGCGGCGAGGGCCTTCAATCGGGACAAGGTTCCTCCACGGTTCTAGACAGTCTGTCGCGCGCTTAGCACGCGCCCCGGGGCCTGTAAGCCGGAAGGCGACCGGGTAGGCGCCCGGGTGCCGGGTGTTGCTCGCCGTGCGACACTGCGGCCATGAGCCTGGAGGTGCCCGCTTCCCAGCAGAGCCGCTGCGCCGTCCACCCGGAGCAGCCCGCGGGCGGCACCTGCACCCGCTGCGGGAGCTTCATCTGCGCGGACTGCGCCACGTCCGTGCCGGGCCTGGGCGTACGGCTGTACTGCGCGGCCTGCGCGGCGCGCCCGGACGTGAACTACCTGGAGGCCCTGCGCCAGCGCTATTGGGGCCGGCGCGACGAGTGGGCGTGGGTGGTGGCGGGCGTGTCACTGCTGCTCTGCGTGGGCACGGCCGCCGCGCTGGCGCAGTGGGGGCTGCGCGCGACGAAGCAGTCGCTGTTCCCGCTCGTGCTGCTGCTGCCCGTGCCGGTGGGCGTGGCCTTCTTCCTGGGCAAGCGCTGGGCGCGGCATGCGCTGCTGGCCACGCCGCTGGTGATGGCGGTGGCCGCGGATGTCCTGTACCGGGACGGCCGCTTCCTCTTCTTCCTGTGCGTCATCCCCAGCCTGTTCACCGCGCTGCGCATCCACCGCGACGTGCGCAACCAGCTCTTCTTCCGGCTGCCCGTGTCGGCCGGGTCGCTGAAGCTGCTCTGGAACCTGCGCTTCAACAACCCGCTGGCGCGTCAGGCGTTGCGCTTCGGCTTCAGCGCGGTGTTCATGCCCCTGCTCGCGCCCGTCGCATTGATTTGCGGCGCGGTGGCGCTGACGCGCGTGGACCTGAAGGCCACCCCGCCCATCGACCGCCGGGGACAGGCCATCACTGGCATCGTCCTGGGGCTCGTCAGCCCGGCGGTCTGGGGGTTCGCCCTGCTGCCGGTGTTGGACCGGTGGCTGTCCTCGATGGTCTACAAGTAGGGGACGGCGGTCAGGGACCTGGGCTCACCGGGGTGAGGCGAGGAGCAGCTTGGAGCTGTTTTCGATGTTGTGTTTCACGCGCTCGGCGGCGCCTTCGCACGCGCCCTTCCCGGTCTCCAGGCGCAGCGTGGTGCCGTCCAGGGTCAGGTCTCCCGACGCCAGACAGCCCGCCACGGGAACGCCGTCGAGCCAGCTGTCCAGGTCCAGCCCGCCCACCACGATGGCGTCGTCCGAGGCCCCGTCGATGTCAAAGGGGCTCCGGGGCTCGAAGCGCAGGGCCGCGGTGGACGGGAACGCCAGCTTCAACACGTTGCGCTGATCCTCCCAGGTGAAGCTCGCCTCCAGGCTGAAGCTGGGGAGCGCGGGCGTGTTCTGGCCCAGGCGGGCGTCAATGCGGCGATAGGTGCCCCGGGGAAGCCGGAGCGTCCAGTCCGGAAGGGTCGTGGCCTTCATCCAGTCCACGTCGATGGGCCCCTGCACGGTCAACGTCCCGGGCTGTCCCTCCGCCGCGTCGGTGCACGTCATCAACGGGGCCAGTTGCTCCTCGTAGTCCGAGCACTGGCGTCCGGACGGCAATTCCAGACGCACGTCCACCAGCGTGGCAAGGGCGGACTCCACCTTGAACCGGATGCCGTCATCCGAGCGGAAGGTGGGAAACACCGGCTCCGCGTCCAACGCCGTCCGGCGCGCGGGCGAGGACTTCGCCGTTCGCGGCCGGGTCAGGGTCTCCGGATTGATGCCGAAGCGCAGCTCGACGGTGTCCGAAGCACCGTCACAGGCAGGCAGACACAGCACGGCGACAGCGAGGCCGGAAGCACGCAACCAGGGGATGGAGGGCATGTCGGAAGCAACGTGTGAGGGGGAGCGCTTCCGGCCGGGCGTCCCGATGCGCAAGCCCGGAGGGCTCGCGAGACCCCAGCATGCCCCAGGGCCAGGAAAAGGGAACAGCCCTTGCCAGCCCCGGGCATCCATGGGGAGACATTTCACACGGCCGTCATGAGCGGGGCGACAGACCCATCACGCCGCTCGCTTCGATGTTGCCGCGCACCTGCTCGGCCGCGCCCGCGCAGGCGCCCTGCCCTGTCTCCAGCCGCAGCAGGTTGCCCGTGAGGGGCAGGTCTCCGGACGCCAGACACGCTCCCACGGGTGTTTCACCAAGCCAGGCGTCCACGAGCAGCCAGCCCAGGAGGCCGGAGCCATGCTCCGCCGAGGCGAAGTCCAGCGAGCCTCGGGGCTCGAAGCGCAGGGCCGCGTCGGACTGGAAGTCCAGCTCCAGCACGTGGGGCTGGCCCTGCCAGGTGAAGCTCGAGCGGGATCTGAAGCTGGGTTCGGTGGGCGTCCCCGGTCGCAGCCGGGCATCGATGCGGGGATACACGCCGGGGGGAATGGGCAGTCCCCCTCCCGCGACGGTCAACCCCTGCCGCAGGTCCAGTTCAAGGGGGCCCGCCACGGTCAACCGGCCCGGCTGTCTCTCCGTCGCGTCCTCACAGGTCATCCGCGGGGAGAGTGCGTCCTGGTACTCAGCGCACCGGACGCCCGGCGGCAATTCCAGACGCACGTCGAACAAGGTGATGAAGGCGCTGTCCACATGGAAGGTGACGCCGTCCGCCGACTCGAAGGAGTACTCGGGAGGCGGGACGGGTTCGCGCGCCGCGCGCACGCGGTTCGAGTGGAGACTGAACGACAACGCATAGACATCCGGCCCATCGCCGCACGCGGACAGACACAGCACGGCGGCGGCAAGGCCGGTGGCACGAGCCATCAGGGAAGGAGGCATGGGAGCGGTGTGGCGTGAGGGGAGACGCCGCCGGCCGGGCGTTTCCTGGGTCGAGGACCCGAAGGGCCCACGAAGCCGCAGCATGCCCGAGGCCCGGGGGAATGGACAGACAGCCCTCTGACGCCTTCATGTCACCGGACAGCCGTGTGCTCACGCTGAAGGAGGAACCCCTCGCAGGAGAGACGCCATGGCAACGCAACGAGTGAGTGACGTGATGACGCCGGACGTGGAGGTCGTCCGCTCGTCTGATTCCTTGAGGGTCGTCGCGGAGAAGATGCGCGCGCTGAACGTGGGCCCCATCCCCGTGTGTGAAGGTGATCAGCTGGTGGGCATCGTCACGGACCGGGACATCGTGGTTCGCGCGGTGGCCCAGGGGCTGGACATGGAGCGGACCCAGGTGGCCCAGGCGATGACCCGGGGCGTGGAGTTCGTCTACGACGACGACGACCTCACCCAGGCGGCCCAGAAGATGAGGGCCTCGCAGATCCGCCGCATCCTGGTGCTCAACCGCAACAAGCGGCTGGTGGGCATCCTCGCCCTGGGGGACATCGCGGAGGAGCTGAGCGATGCGGAGAGCGGCAGGACGCTCGAGGAAGTGTCCGCGCCGTCACAGCCGGCCTCGCACTGAAGACGGCTACATGCCGCCGAGCTTCGTCTCCAGCTCCGACAGGTCGCGGTGCACGGTCGGGTCCGTCTCCCGCAGGCCCTCCACCTTGCGCACGGCGGAGATGACGGTGGAGTGGTCCTTGTTGAAGCGCGAGGCGATCTCCGGGAAGGAGCTCTTCGTCAGCTTCCGGCTCAGGTACATGGCCACCTGGCGTGCGTGCGCGAGCGCCTTGTGGCGCCGGTCCTCCTTCAGCGCCTCCACGGTGACCTTGTAGAAGCGGGCCACCTCGCGCTGGATGGCCTCGATGTCCACGGTGCGCTGCGCAGGCAGGATGTCGCGCAGCACCTGGGACGCGAACTCCTCCGTCACCGGCTGCTTCGTGAGGCTGTGCATCGCGGACAGCTTCACGAGCGCGCCTTCCAGTTCGCGCACGTTCTTCTGCACGTGCTTCGCGATGAAGTGCGCCACCGGATCCGGCAGATTGAGGCCTTCCTGTTCCGCCTTCTTCTGGAGGATGGCGACGCGCGTCTCGTAGGTGGGCTCGCGGATGTCCGCCATCAGGCCCATGGCGAAGCGGCTGCGCAGGCGGTCCTCCATGCCGGGCACCTCCGCGGGCACCATGTCGCTGGTGAGCACGATGGCCTTGTTGAGGCCGAAGAGCGTCTCGAAGGTGTAGAAGAACTCCTTCTGCGTCTCCTCGCGCTTGCCCAGGAACTGGATGTCGTCGATGAGCAGCACGTCGCACTCTTCACGGAACTTCCGGCGGAAGTCCGTCATGCGGTGCTCGCGCACGCTCTCCACGTACTCGTTCGTGAACTGCTCGCTGGAGAGGTAGACGATGCGCTGGGTGGGGTCCTTCTCCCAGATGTGATTGCCCACCGCCTGGAGCAGGTGCGTCTTGCCCAGGCCGGTGCCGCCGTAGATGTAGAGCGGGTTGTAGTTGTGGCCCGGCCGGTGGGCCACGGCCTGCGCCGCCGCGGCGGGGAGCTGGTTGCTGTCCGCGACGACGTAGGTGTCGAAGGTGAAGCGCGGGTTGAGCCGCGCGGGCCGCATGGAGTTCACCTTGACGGTGGGCGTGGGCGGCAGGTCCGACGAGGACGGCGGAGGGCCGACGACGACCTCATAGGCGACGCGGCCCAGCGACGGCTCCAGCCGGGCGATGTGCGTCTCCAGCATGGAGCGGTAGTGGTCATCCACCCAGTCGCGGAAGAAGCGGTCGGGCACGCCCAGGACCAGGGCGTTCTCGCGCACCTCCATGGGGCGCATCCGCTCCAGCCAGGTGAGGGCGTAGTGCAGCCCCTCCTGGCGGATGGCTTCCAGCGTGCGGGTCCAGATGACGCCGGCACTGGGCAGCGAAGGCGTAGGGGCGGAATGGGCGAGGGCGTTCACACGAAGGCTCGGGGACGGCGCGGATGAAGAGAACCAGCGGGCGTCCGGCGGTGCTAACACCCGCTCTCCGGCTGATCAAGGAACCGGCCTGTAGCACGGATCAGCGGGACCCCTTGGCGGGTGAGAATGATCACTCGCGGTGGATCCGCTTTCCGCCTGTGGCACGAGCCGTTCCGGTGGGTTGCGGAAGGTGGGCGGCGGCGCCACCTGAACGGATCCACCGGTGTGGCCGGACGTCATGCGCCGGACGGATGGAGGAGATCCGTCCTACGTCGGACCCAGCCTCATGAGGACTTCGCCCGGATCCTCGTGGGGCACGGTGTGGAAGCCACACTTCTCCAGGACGCGGATCGACGCGAGGTTGTGGGCGGCGACCCACGCATGCAGCGGCCGGGTGGGCACGAGCCGGAGGAACTCGGAGAGGGCCCGGGTGGCGAGGCCCTGGCCCCAATGCTCGCGGCCGATCCAATAGCCGACGAGGCGCTGGCCCTCCTGTTCCCAACTGCCGATGTTCCCCACCACCACTCCGCCCATCATGATGGTGCGGTTGACGTTCTCGGGACGCAGGACGTTCGTGCGCCAGTGGGTCATGAACGCATCGCGCTCCCGCGATGGAAATCCGGCCATGCGAGCCGCTTCGGGGTCGCGCTGGTGTTCGAAGAACAGGGGGAGGTCCTCATCCGTGACGTCGCGGAGGATCATCCTGGGGACGCTACTTGAACGGGCGGCGCGCCCACCCGTTCCTTGCCCCGTCTCCCCTTTTCCTACATGATCGCCCGGTCCACCCGGCGCAGGGCTGCACGGTCGGCGCTGGTGATCCTTGATTGACTTGTCCAGGAAATAGGGTTACGGACGCCCCCTTTCCAATGTACGGGTCGCGCCGGATGGTCCAGGCGCCGCCTTCAGCTCTCAGGAGTCGTTGTGTCCAAGCGCACGTACCAGCCGTCGAAGATCCGGCGCAATCGCGCCCACGGGTTCCGTAAGCGGAATGCCACCAAGGGCGGCCGGGATGTCCTCAAGCGCCGCCGGGCGAAGGGCCGTAAGCGCCTGGTGGTGTCGTCGTTCAAGAAGTAACTGGGCGCACGGACGATGGCCGAGGGAGCGGCGCCGCGGGTGCCTCAGGCAACCGACGAGCGCTTCCCCAAGGCCCTTCGCCTGCTCCAGCGGCGTGAGTTCCTCGAAGTCCAGGAGGGCGGTCAGAAGCTTCCGTCCGACTGCCTCCTGGCCCTCGTTCAACGCAACAACCGGGCGCACTCCCGCGTAGGGCTCACCGTCTCCAGCAAGGTGGGCAACGCGGTGGTGCGCGCACGCCTTCGCAGGCTGCTTCGCGAGCTGTTCCGCAAGCACCGCGGGCAATGGCCCCCCGGTCTCGACGTAGTCCTGGTCGTCCGCTCCTCGGCGAAGGAAGCCTCCTTCGCGCAAGTTTCCCGTGCGTTCGACGGCGTCACCCGTAAGCTGCAACGGCTCTTTCCGGCACCTCGCGTGCCTCCTGAAGAGCCCGCCCCATGAGTCCACTCGCCTTCGTCATCGCCCTGCCCATCCGCTTCTACCGGCGGTTCCTGGGGCCGCTGCTGCCGAAGGCGTGCCGGTTCCACCCCTCGTGCTCCACCTACGCCATGCAGGCGCTGGAGAAGCACGGCGGGGTGAAGGGCAGCGCCCTCACCGTCTGGCGCCTGCTGCGCTGCCAGCCATTCCACCCCGGTGGATTCGATCCCGTCCCCTGACGGTTTGCTTCCGCCCGCCCTCCGGCCGTCCGCCGCCGGTACAGGGAAATCCATGACGAACGACCCGCTGTCGCCCCAGTCCAACGATTCGCAGAAGCGGCTGCTCCTGGCGCTCGCCCTCTCCTTCGCGGCGACCGCCGCCTACACCTTCTTCTTCGCCCCCAAGGGGCCGCCCCCGGGCGCGGAAGGCACGGACGGCGGGGTGGAAGTCGCCGCCACGCTGGACGCGGGCACCCCGGGCATGGCCGCCGTACCGCCGCCGGGCATGGGCGCGGAGGACGCGGGCACCCACGCGGAGGCCCCGCCCCCGCCCGCGCGCACCGTGGACTTCGCCCGGCCGGAGGTGAAGTACACCTTCTCCTCCGAGGGCGCCGGTCTCACCTCCGCCGTGCTCCAGGGCACGAAGATGCGTGAGCAGCAGTCGCTCACCGTCAAGCAGGGCTTCGAGAAGCTCTTCGGCAAGGACATCCCGCCGCCGCCGCAGATGAACGTGGCGCACCCGGTGGCCGGCCAGCCCCTGCCGCTCGCGGTGACCATTGAAGGCGGCGCCCCGCTGGCGGCGAACACCCGCTACGCCGTGCAGGAGGGCCCCACCGACAACGGCGGCAGCGTGGCGTTCACCGGACGCCAGGGTCCGTGGGAAGTGACGAAGACGCTCCAGTGGCCGCGCGAGGGCTTCGAGTTCTCCTACACCATCCAGGTGCGCAACACCTCCGCCCAGGCGCAGTCGGGCGAGCTCAAGGTGCACTACAGCCGCGCCATCGATCCGGAGTTCGAGCACGCGCCGTCCTTCTTCGGCGGCGTGGGCAACCTGAGCCGCTCCGCGTGCTGGGTGGAGGACAAGCTCCACAACCTGTCCCCCGGTGACAAGCCGCCGGAAGAGACGCGCGGGCCCATCTCCTTCTTCGGCATCAACCAGCAGTACTTCCTGTCCGCGCTCTACCCGCTGGACGGCGCGCTCAACGGCCACTGCACGCTGACCGCCACGCCCACCGCGCGCGAGGTGTCCGCGGGCTTCCCGCTCAACGTGGCCCCCGGCCAGGTGGCCACGTTCCGCTTCGGTGGCTACCTGGGCCCCAAGGATCCGGACCTGCTGCGCCTGGTGCCCGGCCAGGAACTGCGGAGCGTGGCCGGCCTGAACACCACGGCGTTCCACCCCGCGCTGGAGGACACGGTCGACTTCGGCATCTGGGCGGTGGTCTGCAAGATCCTGCTCGCGGTCATGAAGTTCTTCCACGGCATCGTGGGGAACTGGGGCGTCGCCATCATCCTGCTCACCGTGGTGGTGAAGCTGGTGCTGCTGCCGCTCACCTACCGCTCCATGGTCAGCATGGAGGCGGTGAAGGTGCTGCAGCCGAAGATGGATGAGATCCGCAAGAAGTTCGCGGACGACAAGGAACGCCAGAACCTGGAGATCATGAAGCTGTACCAGGAGGCGAAGGTGAACCCCCTGGGCGGCTGTCTGCCGCTGCTCATCCAGATGCCGGTGTGGATTGCCCTGTTCACGTCGCTGCGCAACAGCTTCGAAATCTACGGCGAGCCCTTCGTCGGGCCCATCTGGCGCGACCTCACGTACAAGGACCCCACGTACCTGCTGCCGCTGGCGCTGGGCGTGTCGATGATCATCACGCAGAAGATGCAGCCGCAGATGATGGACGCGGCGCAGGCGCGGATCATGACCTGGGTCATGCCCATCATCTTCACGTTCACGCTGCTGCAGTACCCGGCGGGCCTGTCGCTCTACATCTTCACGAACAACGTGCTCTCCATCGGCCAGCAGTGGGGCCTGCGCAAGTGGCTGGACCGCAAGAAGAACCAGACGGGCGGCGGGACGCCGGCGGTGGTGCCCGCCGGGGGAGGCAAACGCAAGTGAGCGGGACTCAGGGCGTGGCGGGCGGCGGGGACTTCCGCCCCCGGGTGGAGAAGCTGCTCACGGACATCCTCGGGCTGATGGGGTTCCCGGCGCGGCTGGACCTGCAGGACGCCACCGACGGAAGCCTGTCCGTGGCGCTCCACTTCGAGTCCGGCGCGCCTCCGGGCGTGGAGCCGGGCAAGCGCAGCCAGGTGCTGGATTCGCTCCAGTTCCTGCTCAACAAGATGCTCCACCGCCCCGGCGTGGAGCGCCGCTGGGTGATGCTGGGCGCGGGCGCGCACCCGGAGCCCCGGCCGCGCCGTGAGGCGGCGGCGCAGCAGCAGGCCCCTGCCTCCGCTCAGGCCGCGACCGTGGAGCAGGTGGCGGCTTCCACGCCCGCGCAAAAGCCCGCCCGGGCCGCGGCGCCTGCTCCGGCCGCGCAGCCTCCGCAGCGCAATGCCCGGGGTGGGCAGCCGGCGCAGCAGGCCGCGAAGCCCGCGCAGGCCCCGGCACCCGCGAAGGGCGCGGAGGCGGACGAGCGCTCGCTGCAGGTCGAAGAGGATCCGGCGTTCCGGGAGGCCGTCCGCAAGCTCGCGGAGAAGTCCGCCAGCCTGGGGCGCTTCTATGCATTCGCCGCGATGAAGACTGAGGACCGCGCGCGCGTCCTGAAGGCAGTAGAAGGAGTGGGTGGAGTGAAGGTGGCAGCGGAAGGTGAAGGCCGCAACCGACGCGTGGTGTTCACCCCGGCGAAGCCCGCCCCGATGCCCAAGCGGAGCCTGCTGCCGGACGACGACGAGGACGACGTCGACGCCTGAGCAGGTGCCCTCACGGGGCCTGCTCGGAGCCGCCGGCGGGCGCCTGGGACGAGGAGCGAATGGGTAAGTCGAAGGGACTGAAAGACAAGCTGTATGGCGCGGCGGTGCTGAAGATGAGCTTCCGCCTGCGTGGGGATGAAGAGTCCCCGGCCTTCCGCTTCGTCTACCCGGGCGTGCTGCGCGACCTGGAGGTCGACGACGCCGAGGTGGAGAAGTACATCGAGGCTCACCGTGACGATGTCGAGCGCGCCGCCCGCGGTTCCACTCCGCCACAGGGGCCCCGGTAGGATTTCGGGGCGGGGCGTCATGCGCGTGCGCCCGTCTTCCGGTGGCACCCCTGCCCCGCCATGACGCCTGAGTCCGCCACCATCGTCGCGCTCGCCACCGCGCCCGCGGCGGGGGCGGTGGGCATCCTCCGGGTGTCCGGGCCGGCCGCGCTGGAGGTGGGGCGCAGGCTCGCGCCCGGGGTGCCGGCGTCCCCGACTCCGCGCCATGCATACCTGGCGTCGTTCGTGGACGCGGCGGGCGCGGTGCTGGACGAGGGCCTGTTCCTCTACTTCCAGGCGCCCCGGTCCTTCACCGGCGAGGACGTGGTGGAGCTGCACGCGCATGGCAGTCCGCGCCTGTTGCGGCTGCTGCTCGCGCGGACGCTGGAGGACGAGCGCGTGCGTCCGGCGCTTCCCGGTGAGTTCACCCGGCGCGCGTTCCTCCACGGCCGCATCGACCTGACCCGCGCGGAGGCGGTCGCGGACCTGGTGGCCGCGGACTCGGAGGCGGCCGTGCGCGCCGCCGCGGCCGGGCTGTCCGGTGCCCTGGCCGAGCGGATCCACGCGCTGGAGACGCCGCTGCGCGAGCTGCACGCGGACCTGGAAGGCGTCCTCAACTTCCCCGACGAGGCGGAGGGCGCGGACGCGGAAGCGGGCTCACGGGTCGCCTCACTGCGCTCCGTCGCGGAAGCGCTGCGCGCGGAGGTGGGGCGTGGACGGCTGGTGCGTCAGGGCGCGCGCGTGGCGCTGTACGGACCGGTGAACGCGGGCAAGTCCACGCTGTTCAACCGGCTGGTGGGCGAGGCCCGCGCGCTGGTGGACGACGAGCCCGGCACCACCCGCGATGCGCTGGAGACCCGCGTCGAGTGGGACGGGCTGGGCGTCACGCTCTACGACACCGCCGGCCTGCGAGAGGCCCCCGGCCGCGTGGAGGCCCTGGGCATCGCGCGCACGAAGGAGCTGCTGGCGGCCGTGGATCTGGCCGTGCTCGTGCTGCCGCCAGGGACTTCGAGGGACGAAACCGCGTCGTGGTCGCGCGAGGCCGGCGACACGCCCGTGCTCGCCGTCACCGGCAAGTGCGACGTCATGACGGGAGTCGAAGCCCCTGCCCCGCCGCGCGTCAGCGGCCTCACGGGTGAAGGCGTGGACGCGCTCCGGACCTCCGTGCTCGCGCGGCTGTGGGGCGGTGGCACTCCCTCCGCGGTGGCCCTCGTCTCCGAGCGGCACGCGGACGCCCTGCGTCGCACCGCCGAGGCACTGGGCCGCGCGCAAGAGGCGTCCCGCGTGTCCACCCTGGAGGTCCTCTCCGGCGAGGTCGGACTCGCGCTGGAGGCCCTGGGCGAGGTGTCCGGAACCAGCGTGTCCGATGCCCTTCTGGACACCCTTTTCCAGCGTTTCTGCATCGGGAAGTAGTGCCCGCCGGGCGGCGGTCCGCATGTCAGACCCCTCCCTAGAATGCCTCGCGTTCACCGGCGCTCCCCGAGGATTCATGACGGCACTCCAGCAGCTTCAACCCACCTCCCACTCCCTGCTCTCGGCGCTGCCGTCGGGCTGGGTGGGGGAAATCCTCGATGGCGAGCTGGTGGCCTCGCCCCGCCTCTCCGTGGCGCCCGCGCGCGCGGCCTTCATGATGGGGGTGGAGCTGGGGGAGCGGCTGGATCCGCGCCGTGGCGGCAACGGCCGCTGGTGCTTCCTGCGCGCGCCGGAGCTGCACCTGGGCGGGGACATCCTCGTGCCCGACCTGGCCGGCTGGCGCCGTGAGCGCGTGGCCGCCCCGCCGGAGCCCGGCGCTGCGTTCTTCACCCTGGTGCCGGATTGGATCTGCGAGGTCCTCACCCCCGCCACCACCGCGCTGGACCGGGCCCGCAAGCTGCCCCTGTACGCGCGGGCCGGCGTGTCCCACGTCTGGCTGGTGGACCCCGTCGCGCGCACGCTGGAGGTCTACCAGCGCATCAAGCGCGGTTGGCTCCTCACCGCGAGCCACGAGGACGACGCCCTGGTGCGCGCCGAGCCCTTCCCTTCCGTCCCCCTGGAGCTGGGCTCGCTGTGGCTCCCGGATGCGGCGGAGGAGATGCCCCGGCTGGTCGCGCTGCCCTGAGCCCGCCGGGAGACCTCAGCTGGCGCGCTTGAGGCGCGCTTCCTCGGAGGCGCGCGACAGCCGCCGCACGGCGCGCAGCAGCAGATCCGGATCCACCGGCGCCGCCACGAAGCCCCGCGCATGCACCGCCTGCGCGCGCGGCAGGTCCCGCTCCGGCGCCTTGCCCGCCACCAGCACCTGCGCGCGCAGCCGCTGCGCCAGCACCTCCATCGCGGGCAGCGGCGCCACCACCACCTGCGTCTCGCTCGCCGTGCACACGTCGCCCGTGCTCGCCACCTTCACCGTGAAGCCCGCCCCGCCCAGCACCTGTACCAGGCCGGCCGCCGCGTCCGCGCCCCAGCCGTACACCAGCACCTGCTCGCGCACGGTCACGCGCGGCTCCGGGGCCGGTGTCCGCGTCGGCATCGGATTCCACGCGGGCTCCAGGGGCGCCAGCATGGGCAGGCCCGCGTCCCGCGTGGATTCCCGCAAGGGCTCCGGAGCCGGCATGTCCGTCAGCTCCGCCAGGGACGTGCCCACCACCAGGGGCAGCGACTCGTCCCACTCCGGCAGGGAGAAGCCCTCCATCCCGGGACGGCGCTGCGGCGTCGCCGGCTCGCCCCGGTACAGCCGCCCGATGGCCCGCCCCAGCGCCGCGTCCGTGGCCAGCCGCGGCACCACCCGCGCCTTGCCGGACACGCTCTTCACCACGTCCAGCGTGGCCAGGCTCGCCGGCGCGGCCAGGGCCACCACCAGCACCTCCCGGACCCCCTGCCCTTCCAGCCGCAGCGGCACCACCCGGTGGGCCTCCGCCAGCTTGCAGGGAATCAGCCTCGCGAGCGACGCGTCCAGCGGCTGGGCGTCCAGGTCCACCGCCTCCACGCCGGACTGGGCCGCCAGGGCGGACAGCACCGCCTCCGCGGTGCAGAAGCGCTGGTCCACCACCACCTGCCCCAGCGCCACGCCCCACTTGCGCTGGTACGCCAGCGCGGACTGCAACTGCAACGCATCCACCACACCCCGCGCGAGCAGGATGTCCCCCAAACGCTTCTTCATCGCACGCTCTCCTCCGGCCCCCCTCGGTGCTTCGGCCGGGACGACCTGCCCACCATTCCCTCCCCTCTACGCCAGGAGGGTGTAAAATTACAGCTAAACCGGAGGAAATGGAGCGCGGGTCGGTGCGGGTTTCCGGGCTGGACCCGGAAGGCGCCTCACGGCCACTTCTTCCTGCGGTTTCACCGTTCTTCAACGAACCCCGCCTCAATCCTTGAGGGGGGGACGACAAAGCGGACGTTCACCGGAAGACCCTTGGGTGGCCGGATGTCGCAGACGTTCCTAGCCTGTAAGCATGGCTGACGCGTGCCTGAGAGAGTTCGTGCGGATGCTCCGCGCGCGCCGTGCTGCCCCCGGCGGACTCGCGGGGGTGGATGCGGAGATGGCGGGGCTCCAACTGGAGCCGTCCAGCCTCAAGCCCTACCTGCACTTCCTGCCGGGCCGCTACACGCGCAACCTCGTCCACCGGGACGAGGGCATGGAGATCATCGTCAACTGCTGGTCCCCGGGCACGGCCTCGCCCATCCACGACCATGACGGGCAGGAGTGCTGGTTCAGCATCCAGCGCGGCCAGTTCCTCATGGAGAACTACCCGCTGCTGGAGGGTGGGACGGAGCCCGGCCTCGCGCGGCTGGGGGCACCGGCGCGGGTGGGGCCGGTGGGTGCCGGGCACGTGGACTTCCGCGATCCGGGCGCCTCCATCCACCGCGTGAGCATCGCCGGCAACGTCCCGGGCATCACGCTGCACGTCTACGCCGGCCCGGTGGCCAGCTGCCTCGTGTTCGACCCGCGCCGCCACCGCTGCGCGTCGCACTCGCTGCGCTACCACAGCATCTTCGGCAGGCCGGTGCGGCCCACCGAAGAGGGCCGCACTCCCCTGCCCCTGCACGTCTGAGGCGGGCTACCAGCGCACTTCCGGCACGGGCGCGTACAGCATGCGCCCCTCCGCGCCCTGCCCCATGAGGCCCAGCTTCGCGCCCACGCGGTACACGGCCCGCACCTGCTCCAGCACCTGGGACGACATCACGGCCTGGCTTCCGGCGGCTTCGTCGTCGCTGTTGTCCGCGTCGTGCTTGCCCAGCAGCTCCGACAGCACCTGCCCGGTGGGCCGGGGGCGCGGGAAGACGACGATGCGGACCGGCGCGTCCTTCTCCAGCTTCGCGGCCTCCTTCGCCAGCTCCAGCGCCTTCGCGTAGCCGCCGAGCGCGTCCACCAGCCCGCGCTCCAGCGCGTCCTCGCCCGTCCACACGCGCCCCCTGGCGACCGACTGGAGCTTCTCCAGCGGCATGTTCCGGGCCTGGGCGGCGCGGCTGGTGAAGTCCAGGTAGATGGCGTCCAGCTCGGACTCCAGCTGCGTACGCTGCTCGGGGGTGAACTCCTGGTCGGAGCTGGAGAAGGTGGCGTTCTTGCCGAAGGCGATGGTGTCGAAGTTCACGCCCAGTTTCGCCCACAGCTCCGACGTGACGAACTTGCCGTTGTACACGCCGATGCTCCCCGTCAGCGTGCCCGGCTGCGCGACGATTTTATCCCCGGCCATGGCCACGAAGTAGCCGCCGCTGGCCGCGTACGTGCCCATGGAGACGATGACGGGCTTGCCCGCCTCGCGCGCGCGCTGCACCTCGCGGCGGATGGTGTCGCTGGCCGAGTAGCTGCCGCCCGGGCTGTCCACGCGGAAGAGGATGGCCTTCACGGACGGGTCCTCCACCGCCTTGCGGAAGGCCGCGGCCACCGTGTCGCCGCCCATCACCTGGCCGCCGGAGAGCGGGTTGGACTGGCTCTTGCCGCGCAGCACCTCGCCCACGCCGTAGATGAGCGCGATGGTGGTGCCCGTCTGGTTCGGCCGGCCCGCGCGCTCCAGGTACTTGTCCACGTAGAGCAGCTGCGCGCCGTCACCGGCCTGCTGCTTGAGCTCGTCGTGGATCTCATCGCGGTAGCGCAGCCCGTCCACCAGCTTCGCGTCCACGGCCGCCTGGCCCATGAAGGGCGCGCGGTCGATGAGGGCCCGCACCTGGTCCTCGGACAGCTTGCGGCCCTCCGCCACGCCCTTCACCACCTGGTTGAAGAGGCTCAGGCCGTACGCCTCCGTGGCCTCGCGCTGGTGGGCGCCGTAGGCCGCGTCGGTGAAGGTGTTGACGGCGTTCTTGTACTCGGCGCGCTTGCCGAACTCCGGCTTCACGCCGAACTTCGCGAAGGCGTCTCGAGCGAAGGGCGTCTCCATCACCAGGCCGGTGAGCCCCACGTCGCCGGAGGGCTGGATGTAGACGGCGTCGAAGGCGGTCGCCAGGTAGTAGGCGCCGGTGCCGTTGCCCGCCTCGCCGAAGCCGTCCGCGTAGGCCACCGCCCGCTTGCCTGACGCGCGGAAGGCCTTCACCGCGTCCCGCAGCTCCTGCACCTGCGCGGCGCTGCCCGGCTGCCCGATGCGCACCACCAGCGACTTCACCCGGGGGTCCGTGCGGGCCTTCTCCAGCCCCTCCACCACGTCCCTCAGCGACGTGGGCTCCTCGCCGAAGGCGCCCGCCAGGGACGTGTCCAGCGTGTACTCCGGCAGCGGCTGCTGCAGGTCCAGCTCCAGCACCAGGTTGGACGGCACGCCGGGCTTGCTCGACGCCGCGAGCATCAACAACCCCACCACACCCACCACGAAGAGGATGGACAGCGCCCCGATGAAGGCCAGCGCGCCAATGAAGAAGCGTTTCATCCGGAAGGACTCCTGATGTCGACGTGCCCGAGGGACGGTCCCCGACCTTCAGTCGGCCTACCATCAACGCGCGCGCCCGACGACGCTTGCGTGCGATTCAATGACGGGCGGCGGACGGGGAGCCAGGGCCCGCCCGTCCTGGTGGCCGGAGGGCGGGCCGGCACCCGGGCCCGTGCGAGCGCCGCCGCCGTGCACACCGTCCTTCCAGGAACAGGGGCACCCGAGCGCGGGGCGGCAGGCGGGCACCCACGCTCTTCTTCTTTTCAGCCCCGGGAGGCATGGGATGCAGAAGCGACGGTTGGGCAATTCCGACATGGACCTCTCCGCGCTGGGGTTTGGCGCGTGGGCCATTGGCGGGGGCGGCTGGGCGTTCGCCTGGGGCGCGCAGGACGACGCGCAGTCCATCGAGGCCATCCAGCGCGCGCTGGATTCGGGCATCAACTGGATCGACACGGCGGCGGTGTATGGATTGGGCCACTCCGAGGAAGTGGTCGCGAAGGCGCTGAAGGGCAGGGACCCGCAGCCGTATGTCTTCACCAAGTGCGGGATGGTCTGGGATGCGAAGGGCCAGGTCAGCCGCGGGTTGAAAGCGGACTCGGTGCGCAAGGAGTGCGAGGCGTCCCTGCGCCGGCTGAAGGTGGATGCCATTGATTTGTATCAGGTGCACTGGCCCGTGGATGCAGGGGCGGAGCTTGAGGAGGGCTGGACGGCGCTGGCGGAGCTGCAACGGCAGGGCAAGGTGCGCTGGCTGGGGGTGTCCAACTTCAATGTCTCGCAGCTGGAGCGGGTGCGGCGCATTGCTCCGGTGACGTCATTGCAGCCGCCGTATTCGCTCATCCACCGGGACATCGAGGACGACGTGCTGCCCTACTGCCAGGCGGAGGGAATCGGGGTGATTGTGTATTCACCCATGGCCTCCGGCCTGCTGACCGGAGCGATGACGCGTGAGCGCATCCACGCGATGCCGGACGACGACTGGCGCCGCCGCAGCGCGGACTTCCAGGAGCCGAAGTTGTCGCATCACCTGATGCTGGTGGAGCGTCTGCGCGAGGTGGGCGCGCGACATGGACGTTCTCCGGCGGAGGTGGCCCTCGCCTGGACGCTGCGGGAGCCGGCCGTCACCGCCGCCATCGTCGGGGCGCGCAGCGCGAAGCAGGTGGATGGCTTCATCCAGGCGGGGGACTTCCGGCTGACGTCCGAGGAGGTCCGCGAGGTGGAGGAGGCGCTGGGCTCCGGCTCCGCGATGGCGCCCGGGGGTATCTACACCTGAGCCGGGCGGCGCATGGAGGGCTCAGTTCTCCCCTGGGTCGTCGATGCGCTCTTCCAGGACGTCGATGCGCTTGCGGTCGGAAGCCTGGGCATCCGCGAGCTGATGCAGCATGCGACCCGTCTGGCCGAACATCCGCGTCTGCGCGCTTTTGATCCCGTACACTTCCTGCGTCAGGGTCGAAACATGCGTGGTGAGTTCACCCATGCTGTCACGGAACTCATTCAGCTCTTCATCAAACGCGCTGACCTGTCGTGAGAAAGCGCTGACCTGTTCCGAGAAGACATGAACCCGATCCGCCAGGCGCTGGGTCTTCCGGAAGAGGACCCGGCATTTCATGTGGACCGTCTTCAGCGCCTTCTCGGTCCGCGTGAACTGCTCCTTCGACTCCTCCTGCATCTCGCGGAATTCCTGCAGCATCCGCACCATCACATCCCCGCCCGTCGCCGTCGCCAATCCGTCCCTCCTGATGATGGGCGGCATTCCTACCAAGGTGTTCTGACATGACATTGCGCGCGACCTCCGGATCGGATCCGCGTCAGGATAGCTGACAACCCTTGAGGTTGGAAGCGCGGGACAGGACCTGGCACGGTCCACCCTACCCTCCTGCGTGGATGCCTGCCCGGAGGGCATGGGATGTCTCGGGATGGTAGGACCCGGTGGCGTGGTTAGAAGTCCCGTGCCCACTGTTTCGCACCCGAGGACCGCATGACGCGTCGTACCCCGCTCGCCCTGCTGGCCGTCCTGCTCGTGGCGGCCCCGCCCGTGTGGGCCCTGCCCCCGGCTCCCCTTCCGAAGCCCGCTGCCTCTTCCGCCGCGCGCGCTCCCTCGAAGCCTGCCTCCCCTGCCCCCGTCGCCAGCGTGGAGGGCATCACCGAATACCGCCTGCCCAATGGCCTGCGCGTCCTGCTCTTCCCGGACCCCACCAAGGCCACCGTCACCGTCAACGTCACCTACCTCGTGGGCAGCAAGCACGAAGGCTACGGCGAGACGGGCATGGCCCACCTGCTCGAACACCTGATGTTCAAGGGCACGCCCACCACCCCCAACGTGCCCCAGGC
>NZ_RAVW01000133.1 GCF_003611585.1 Corallococcus exercitus
GTGCAGGGGCCCGCCTTCACGGATCCAGAGGAGCAGCGGCGGTACGTGCGCGTCTGGGAGGCGAACATGAACGCCCTGCGCGACTACCCCATGCCCCGCTTCGAGGGCGGCACCCTCCAGTTCTTCCGCGCGTCGACCGTCATCGAGCACATGCCGAAGCATGTCGAACTCGAATGGCTGGATTCGGGCGCGGTGCTCCGCGTGGAGTCCGTCCCCGGTGACCACCAGTCCATGCTCACGGGGGAGAACGCCGAAGGCCTGGGCGCGAAGCTCGCGGCCTTCCTTCCCTGAAGGAGCCCCGCATGGCGCCGCTGCTCCATCGCTACTGGATCCACTTCCCCGACGACGCCTTCGTGCGTTCCAGGGGACTGAACCACGGCTGCGGCGTGACGGCGTACAGCCTGGAGGATGCCCGGGGGCTGCTCCAGGAGCAGCTCTTCCGGGACACTCCGCTGCCGCCCTTCACGCGCGTCATCGAGGACGTGGACGTGACCACGCTCGAAGCCAATCACATCCGTCCCAACATCGGTGTCGTCACCTGGCGGGGGATTTGGTTCCCCTTCCTCCAGCTGTCCTGAGAGACCGGATCAGCTGGAGCCAGGGCGGCCCCGCCGCTGGGCCATGCGCCGCAGGTTGTCCCTTCGCTGCGTGCCCAGGTCCTGTGCCGACGCGGGAGCGGCCACTGGCGGCGCGTCCTTCGGTGGCGACAGGTGCCCGGCGAGCGCGCGCACCGTGGGGTACTGGAAGAGCGTCACCAGCGGGACCTTGCGGCCCACCAGCGCCTCCAGCTTCGCGTGCACGGACTGGAGCAGCAGCGAGTTGCCTCCCAGGTCGAAGAAGTTGTCGCTCGCGCCCACGCGCTCCACCCCCAGGACTCCGGCCCAGAGCGTGGCCAGCGTCTGCTCCAGCCCGACCTCGGGGACGCGGTAGTCCTCGCTCAGTTCGGGCCGGTTCACGTCCGGCGCGGGCAGGGCCTTGCGGTCCAGCTTGCCATTGGCGGTGAGGGGCAGCCGCTCCAGGACCACGAACGCCGACGGCACCGCGTGCTCCGCGAGCGACCGGCGCAGCGAGGCCCGCATCGCGTCCACGGTGAACGAGGCCCCTTCACGAAGCACCAGGTACGCGACCAGCCGCCGCTGGCCCGGCACGTCCTCGCGCACCAGCGCCACCGCTTCCTTCACCTGGGATTGCGCGAGCAGCGCGGCCTCCACCTCGCCCAGTTCGATGCGGAAGCCCCGCACCTTCACCTGCGAATCCGCGCGGCCCCGGAACTCCAGCGTGCCGTCCGCCAGCCACCGCACCACGTCCCCCGTGCGGTACAGGCGCGCGCCGGGCTCGCGGGAGAACGGATCCGGTCCGAAGCGCTCGGCCGTGAGCGCGGGCTGGCCCAGGTAGCCGCGAGCCACCTGCTCGCCTCCCAGGAACAGCTCGCCCCACAGCCCCACCGGCACGGGCTGTCGCGTGTCATCCAGCACGTACACGCGCACGTTGGCCTCCGGGCTTCCAATGGGCGGCAGCAGGCCCTCGGGGGCTTCGCGCTTCACGACGCCGGAGGTCGCGATGACGGTGTTCTCCGTGGGGCCGTAGCAGTTGAGCCACTGTCCCGGGACGGAGGGGCCCGGGCGGCGGTGCAGCACGTCTCCGGCCACGTGCACCCGTCGCAGCGGCATGCCGGCGGGCCAGGGCTGCTCCAGCGCCGCCTCCGCCATGGGCGTGGGCAGGGTGGTGAGCGTGATGCCCTCCGCCGCGAGCCACCGCACCAGCCGCGCGGGCTCCGCACGCACCTCATCCTCGGGCAGGTGGAGGCTGGCGCCATGTGAGAGCGACGGCCAGGTCTCGAAGACGGTCGCGTCGAACGCGAGCCCCGTCAGCATCGTGGCCCGGTCTCCCGGAGCAATCCTCGCCGCCGTGCCGAGCCCCACGACGAGGTTCGCCAGCGTGCCATGCGACACCCCGACGCCCTTGGGCTTGCCGGTACTGCCCGACGTGTAGATGACGTAGGCCAGCGCCTCCTCGTGCAGCGTGACGCCGGGGGCGGTGGCGGGCTGCGCCTCCAGCGCGGGCTCCGCGTCCAGGCAGAGCACGCGCACGCCGCATCCCTCGAAGCGGGAGGCGAAGGACTGTCGCGTGACGACGATGCGCGCGCCGCTGTCCGCGAGCACGTGCCGCCACCAGGTCTCCGGCCACGTCAGGTCCATGGGCAGGTAGGCCCCGCCCGCCTTGAGGATGCCCAGCGCGCCCCACACGTAGCCGGGCGTCCGGTCCATGCAGACGGCGACGACGGTCTCCGGTCCCACGCCTTGCGCGCGCAGCAGGTGCGCAAGCTGGTTCGAACGGGCCTCCAGCTCCCCGAACGTCAGCCGCTGCCCGTCGCCCACCAGCGCCAGCGCCTCTGGTCGCAGCCGTGCCTGCTCCGCGATGCGCGCGGGCACCCGCAGGTCCCGGGGCACGTCGAGCGCGGTGTCGTTCCAGGCGACGAGGAGTTGCTGGCGCTCCGGCTCCGTCAGCAGCGACAGCGACGCGAGCGGACGCTCCGGGCTTCGCGTCACCTGCTCCAGCAGGCGCAGGTAGTGCCCCGCCATGCGCTCCACCGTCGCTTCGTCGAAGAGGGCGGTGTTGTATTCCCAGTGCGTCAGCAACCCGGTGGCGGATTCGCGCATGAAGAGGGTGAGGTCGTGCTTCGCGAGCCCCGGATCGAACGGCACCGGCGCCGTGTCCAGCCCGCGCAGGGGGATGGCGGGGAAGTCCTTGAAGAACGCGAACACGGCCTGGAACACCGGCGTGCGGCTCAGGTCGCGCGGCGTCTGGAGCGCGTCCACCAGTTGCTCGAAGGGCACCTCCTGGTGCGCGTAGGCGCCCAGGCACGTCTCGCGCACGCGGCTCAGGAGGGCCTGGAAGGACTCGGCGCCGGAGACCTTCACGCGCAGGGGCAGGGCGTTGACGAAGAAGCCGATGAGCCCCTCCACCTCGCGCCGGTTGCGGCCGGAGATGGGCGAGCCGACCACCACGTCCTCCTGGCCGCTGTAGCGCGACATCAGGGCCTGGAAGCCCGCGAGCAGCGCCATGAAGGACGTGACGCCCTGCTGGTGACACAGCTCGCGCACGGCGGCGTCCACCGCGGCGGGGACTCGCACGACGACGGCCTTGCCCTCCTGGGCCTGTACGGGCGGACGCGGCCGGTCCGTGGGCAGCTCCAGCGCGCGGGGCGCACCGTCCAGGTGCCGCTTCCACCAGGCGAGCTGCGCCTGGAGCGCTTCGCCCTGCAACGTCGCGCGCTGCCAGCGGGCGTAGTCCGTGTAACGGATGGGCAGGGCCGGCAGGTGGGGTGGCTGGTCCCGGGTGAAGGCGTCGTAGAGGAGGCCCAGCTCGCGCCCCAGCACGTCCGTGGACCAGCCGTCCGTGATGATGTGGTGCATGAGCAGGAAGAGCGCGTGGTCCTCCGCGTCCAGCCGCAGCAGGTTCGCCGTGAAGAGCGGGCCCGAGCGCAGGTCGAAGACGTGGCGCATCCGCTCCTCGGCCCGCTGGCGCAGGACGGTGTCGCGCTCCTGGGGCGGTACGTCCTCCAGCCGCTCGAAGGCGAGGGCGAAGGGGACCGAGGGCAGGACGCGCTGCACGGGCTGGCCGTTCGCTTCCGCGAACACCGTGCGCAGGGCTTCGTGTCGCTCGATGAGCGCCGCGAGGGAGCGCTCCAGCGCGGCCACGTCGAGCGGCCCCTTGCACCGGATGAACACGGGGACGTTGAAGGCGAACCCGCCCGGCGTGAGCGCGTCGATGAACCACAGCCGCTGCTGGGGGAAGGACTGCGGCGCGAAGTCTCCGGCCTCCAGGCGCACCAGGGGCGGTGCCTGGAGCGGACGGGCCTCCTGGCGCAGGGCTTCGATGCGCGCGGCCAGCTCCCCGAGCGTCGGGGCCTCGAAGAGCACGCGCACCGGCAGCTCCATCTGGAGGGACTCGCGCAGCCGCGAGGCCACCTGGGTCGCGAGCAGCGAGTGTCCGCCCAGCTCGAAGAAGTGGTCATGCGTGCCCACGCGCGGCACCCCCAGCAGCGGTGCCCAGATGTCCGCGATGAGCTTCTCCACCGCGGAGACCGGGGCCACGTAGGCCGTGCCGGGGATGGCCTCTTCCGTCGGGACGGGCAGGCCGTTGCGGTTCACCTTGCCGCTGGGGCTCAGCGGCAGCGCGTCCATGCGCACCAGGGCCGACGGCACCATGTACTCCGGCAGCCGTCGCGCCAGTGCCTGCCTCAGCGCTTCGGGTGAGAACGTGGCTTCGGGTTGCGCCACCACGTAGGCCACCAGCCGTTTGAAGCCGGGCGTGTCCTCGCGGACCATGGCGACCACGTCCCGCACTTCCGGCAGGGCGCGCAGGGCGGACTCCACTTCGCCCAGTTCGACGCGGAACCCGCGCAGCTTCACCTGGCCGTCCAGGCGGCCCAGGAACTCCAGCTGGCCGTCCGCGAGCCAGCGGGCCTTGTCTCCCGTGCGGTAGAGGCGTGCGCCGGGTGTCGCGCTGAAGGGGGAGGGCACGAAGCGCTCCGCGGTGAGGTCCGCCCGGTCGTAGTAGCCGTGCGCCAGCCCGTCCCCTCCGACGAACACCTCTCCCGGGACGCCGATGGGGCACGGGTTCCCGCGTGCATCCAGGACGTAGGCCTGGACGTTGGTCAGGGGTGTTCCCACGGGAGGCAGCGCGGGCCAGGTGCTCGGAGGCCCCGACGCGCGCCAGGCGCTGACTGCGTGCGTCTCCGAAGGGCCGTACTGGTTTTCGAGGACGCAGCCGGGCAGCCGCTCGAAGAGGGCGACGAGCGCGGGCGTCACCTGGAGTTGTTCGCCCGCGGTGATGACCTCGTTGAGCGGAGGCAGCTCTGTCGCGGTGCGCGCCGCGTCGCTGAGCGATTGGAGTGCGACAAAGGGGAGGAAGATGCGCTCCACCCGGTGCTGTGTGAGGTAGCGCAGCAGTGCTTGCGGATCACGTCGCAGCTCCGCGGAGCTGAGCAGCAGCCGCCCGCCAAGGCACCACGTCCCGAAGATCTCCTGGAACGAGACGTCGAAGTTGAGCGATGCGAACTGGAGGGTCGTGGCTTCCGCCCGCACGGCGCGCTTGAGCTGCCACGCGAGCATGTTGCCGATGCCCCGGTGGGACATCGCGATGCCCTTGGGCCGGCCGGTGCTGCCGGAGGTGAAGACGACGTAGCAGACCGCCTCGGGCGACAGCTTCACGTCCGGAGACGACGTGGGACGCGAGGCCACCGAAGCGGCTTCCGTCTCCATCGTCACGATGCGCGCGGAGGTGTCCGGCGGCAGGGCCCGTACGAAGCCCTCATGCGCGAGCACCACCGGCGCGCGGGTGTCCTCCACCATCAAGGCCAGGCGTTCCACCGGGTAGTTCGGATCCAGCGGGACGTAGGCGGCGCCCGCCTTGAGGGTAGCGAGGACGGCGACAGGCATGTCCAGGCTGGAGCGCTCCAGGCACAGCCCCACGGAGCTTCCCGGCGTGACGCCCTGGGCGATGAGGTGGTGCGCGAGCTGATTCGCACGCGCATCCAGCCGGGCGTAGGTCAGCGACTCCGTCCCATTCGTGACCGCGACCGCCTCCGGTGTGCGCGCGACCTGCGCTTCCACCCAGCGGTGCATGAGCCCGGGCTCGAAGGAACGGTCCTTCGCGGCGTTCCACGTCACGACGACCTGCCGCTGTTCGTCCTCGGAGAGGAGCGGCAGGGCCGCCAGGGGCTGCTCGGGGTGGCGGACCGCGCCCTGGAGCAGCCGCAGGTAGTGCCCGGCCATCCGGACGAGGGTCGCCTCCTCGAAGAGGGCGGTGTTGTACTCCCAGAACGCCGTCAGGCCCTGCTCCGACTCGCGCACGAAGAGCATGAGGTCGAAGCGCGACACGCCCGTCTGGAACGGAACGTCCTCCGCGTGCAGCCCGGGCAACGACAGGGGGACGGCCGCTTGTTGTAGGACGAAGAGGGACTGGACCAGCGGCGCACGGCTCAGGTCGCGCGGCGGCTTGAGCGCGTCCACGAGCTGTTCGAACGGGAGGTCCTGGTGGGCGAAGGCGCCCAGGCAGCCCTCGCGCACGCTGCGCAGAAGGTGACGGAACGAGCGCGAACCGGTGACGTCCGCGCGCAGGGCGAGCGTGTTGACGAAGAAGCCGATGAGCCCCTCCACCTCGCGCCGGTTGCGGCCGGAGATGGGCGAGCCGACGACGATGTCGTCCTGGCCGCTGTAGCGCGCGAGCAGGGCGTGGAAGCCCGCCAGCAGCGTCATGAACAGCGTGGTGCCTTCACGCTGGCCCATGGCGATGAGGGCGCTGGACAGCGCGGGCGGCAGCGGGACCTCGATGTAGGCGCCCTGGAAGGTCTGCACGGGCGGACGCGGCTTGTCGGTGGGCAGGTCCAGCACGGGCGGTGCCCCCGCGAGCTGCTCGCGCCACCACGCCACCTGTTCCTCCAGCACGTCGCCCTGCAACCAGGCGCGCTGCCACAGCGCATGGTCCGCGTACTGGATGGACATGGGCGGGAGCGCGGCCTCGGTGCCCTGGAGCCGGGCGACGTAGAGCGCATCCAGCTCCCGCTGGAGCACGGCGATGGACCACCCGTCGAAGACGCTGTGATGGAAGTTGAGGACGAGGACCTGCTCCTCCTCCGCCAGCCGGAGCAGCGTGGCCCGGAACAGGGGGCCGCGCCGCAGGTCGAACGGCACGTGCGCTTCGGCCTCCACCTGCCGCTGGAGTGGAACGGATGGATCCACGTCCGCCTGCTTCAGCGTGAGCGTCCAGGCAGGGCCAATGCGTTGCACCGGCTGGCCGTCCACTTCGTCGAACGTGGTGCGCAGGACCTCGTGACGCCGGATGAGGGCGTTGAGCGCGTCTTCCAGTGCGCGCGTGTCCAGCCGTCCCCGGAGCCGGGTGACCAGGGGCAGGTTGTAGGCGTGCGCGCTGGTGTCGAGCTGCGAGACGAACCACAGCCGCTGCTGGGAGAACGACTGGGGCACGAGCTCGCCGTGAAGCTGGGGCACCAGTGGCGGGACGGGCCGCCGGTTCGCGCCGTGCAGCTGTTCCTCCAACCGCGCGGCGAGCTGCGCGACGGTGGGCGCCTCGAAGACGACGCGCAGGGACAGGTCCACCTGGAAGGCCTCCCGCAGCCGGGAGACCACCTGCGTGGCGAGCAACGAGTGCCCACCCAGCTCGAAGAAGTGGTCCTGCAACCCCACGCGCGGCACCACGAGCAGGGACGCCCAGATGTCGGCGATCACCTTCTCCACCGCGGACATGGGGGCCTGGAACCCGCCTTCGGAGGCGGCCTCTTCCGTGGGAACGGGCAGACCGTTGCGGTTCACCTTGCCGCTGGGGCTCAGCGGCAGCGCATCCATGCGCACCAGGGCCGACGGCACCATGTACTCCGGCAGCCGTCGCGCCAGGGCCTGTCTCAGGGCCTCCGGTGAGAAGGTCGCTTCCGGCTGCACCACGTAGGCCACCAGCCGCTTGAAGCCCGGTGTGTCCTCGCGCACCACGGCGACCACGTCCCGCACGTCGGGCAGGGCGCGCAGGGCGGACTCCACTTCGCCCAGCTCGATGCGGAAGCCGCGCAGCTTCACCTGTCCGTCCAGGCGGCCCAGGAACTCCAGCTGGCCGTCCGCGAGCCAGCGGGCCTTGTCGCCCGTGCGGTAGAGGCGCGCGCCCGGGGTGGCGCTGAAGGGGGAGGGCACGAAGCGCTCCGCGGTGAGCTCTGGCCGGCCGTGGTAGCCGTGCGCGAGCCCTTCACCGCCCACGTACACCTCTCCCGGGACGCCGACAGGGCAGGGCTCGCGGCGCGGATCCAGCACATAGGCCTGGACCGCGGGCAGCGGCGTTCCCACCGGAGGCAGGGCGGGCCAGGTGCTCGGAGGCCCCGACGCGCGCCAGGCGGAGACCGCATGGGTTTCGGAGGGGCCGTACTGGTTTTCGAGGATGCAGTCCGGCAGCCGCTTGAAGAAGGAGACGAGGGCGGGGGGCACCTGGAGTTGCTCGCCCGCGGTGATGACCTCGTTGAGCGGGGGCAGCTCCGTCGCGGTGCGCGCTGCTTCGCTCAGCGACTGGAGCGCGACGAAGGGGAGGAAGAGGCGCTCCACGCGGTGCTGCGTGAGGTAGCGCAGCAGCGCTTGCGGATCACGTCGCAGGTCCGCGGAGCTGAGCAGCAGCCGCCCGCCAAGGCACCACGTCCCGAAGATCTCCTGGAAGGAGACGTCGAAGTTGAGTGACGCGAACTGGAGTGTCGTCGCTTCGGCGCGGACCGCGCGCCGGGTCTGCCACGCGAGCATGTTGCCGATGCCCCGGTGGGACATGGCGATGCCCTTGGGCCGGCCGGTGCTGCCGGAGGTGAAGATGACGTAGCAGACCGCTTCGGGTGACAGCTTCACGCCGGGAGACGACGTGGGGCGCGAGGCCACCGAAGCGGCTTCCGTCTCCATCGTCACGATGCGCGCGGAGGTGTCCGACGGCAGGGCCCGCACGAAGCCCTCATGCGCGAGGACGACCGGAGCGCGGGTGTCCTCCACCATCAGGGCCAGGCGCTCCGCCGGATAGTGCGGATCCAGCGGGACATAGGCCGCGCCCGCCTTGAGGGTGGCGAGGACGGCGACGGGCATGTCCAGGCTGGAGCGCTCCAGGCATAGCCCCACGGAGCTTCCTGGCGTGACGCCCTGGGCGATGAGGTGGTGCGCGAGCTGATTCGCACGCGCATCCAGCTGGGCGTACGTCAGGGACTCCGTCCCATTCGTGACCGCGACCGCCTCCGGTGTCCGCGCGACCTGTGCCTCCACCCAGACGTGGATCAACCCGGGTGCGGGGAGCCGTTCCTCCCGGCTGTTCCATGCGACCAGGACCTGCTCACGTTCCTCCCGCGACAGCAGGGGCAGGTCCGCCAGCGGTTGCTCGGGGTTCGAGGTGACGCCTTCGAGCAAGCGCACGTAGTGCCCGGCCATCCGGGCGAGGGTCGCCTCCTCGAAGAGGGCGGTGTTGTACTCCCAGTAGGCGACGAGCCCGTGCGGCGTCTGCCGCATGAACAGCATGAGGTCGAAGCGGGAGACGCCCGACTGGAACGGGAGGTCCTCCACCGCCAGGCCCGGTAGGGACAGCGGCGTCGCCGCCCGCTGGAGGACGAACATCGTCTGCACCAGCGGCGTCCGGCTCAGGTCTCGCGGCGGCTTGAGCGCGTCCACGAGCTGTTCGAACGGGAGGTCCTGATGGGCGAAAGCGCCCAGGCAGCGCTCACGCACGCTGCGCAGCAGCTGACGGAAGGAGCGCGAACCGGTGACGTCCGCGCGCAGGGCGAGCGTGTTGACGAAGAAGCCGATGAGCCCCTCCACCTCGCGCCGGTTGCGGCCGGAGATGGGCGAGCCGACGACGACGTCATCCTGGCCGCTGTAGCGCGCGAGCAGGGCCTGGAAGCCCGCCAGCAGCGTCATGAACAGCGTGGCGCCCTCGCGCTGTCCCAGGAACTGGAGCGCGCCGTGGAGGGATTGGGGCAGCAGTACCTCGAAGTTCGCGCCCTGGAAGGTCTGCACGGGCGGACGCGGCTTGTCGGTGGGCAGGTCCAGCACGGGCGGGGCTCCGGCCAGTTCCTGACGCCACCAGGTGAGCTGATCCTCCAGCTCGTCTGCCTGGAACGACTCGCGCTGCCACCGTGCGTAGTCCACGTACTGGAGGGGCAGGGGCGGCAGCGTGTCCTGTCCGCGCGCGGGGTAGAGCGCGTTCAGTTCGCGCTGGAGCACGTCGATGGACCACCCGTCGAAGGCGATGTGGTGGATGACGAGCATCAACACGTGGTCGTCGTCCGCGACGCGCAGGAGCAGCCCCCGCATCAGCGGGCCGCGCCGCAGGTCGAACGGGCGTCGTGCTTCCGCCGTCAGCCGCTCCGGGAGCTTCGCGGCCTCCACGTCCGTCCTCGCCAGCGCGAAGTCCCACACCGGCCCGATGCGCTGCACCGGCTGTCCGTCCACCTCGTCGAACGTGGTGCGCAGCACGTCGTGACGCCGGAGGACCTGCGCGAGGCTCCGCTCCAGCGCGTCCGCGTCTAGCGCGCCCCGCAGCCGGGTGACCATGGGCACGTTGTAGGAGAAGCCCAGCGTGTCGAGCTGCGAGATGAACCACAGCCGCTGCTGCGCGAACGACTGCGGCAGCCATCCCTCCCGGGGGCCGGGAACCAGCGGAAGGGATTGGATCCGGCTGCTCCCCAGCCGCAGCGCATCGATGCGCGCGGCGAGGCTGGTGACGGTGGGCGCCTCGAACAGGACCCGCACCGACAGGTCCACCTGGAACGTCTCGCGCAGCCGGGAGACCACCTGCGTGGCGAGCAGCGAGTGCCCACCCAGCTCGAAGAAGGAGTCCTGCGTGCCCACGCGCGTGCGGCCCAGGAGCGCGGCCCAGACCTCCGCCACCGCCGTCTCCGTCGCGGTGACCGGCGCCACGTAGGCGTCCTCCGCGAGCGTGTCACCCACGGGCGTGATGAGCGCCTTGCGGTCCACCTTGCCCACGGGCGTCAGCGGCAGCCGGTCCAGTGGCACGAAGGCGGCCGGAACCAGCGGCGCCGGTAGCCGGGCGGACAGTCGCGGACGCAGCGCGCTCACGTCCACGTTCGTGCCGGCCACCCAGGCCACCAGCCGCTTGTCGCCGGGGGCGTACTCCCGCACCTCCGCCACGGCGTCCTCCACGCCGGGCAGGTGGCGCAGGGCGGTTTCAATCTCCCCCAGCTCGATGCGGAAGCCGCGCAGCTTCACCTGCGTGTCCGCGCGTCCCATGAACGCCAGCTCGCCGGAGGGCAGCCACCGCGCGCGGTCTCCCGTGCGGTAGAGCCGGGTGCCGGGGACTTCGCTGAAGGGGTGGGGCACGAAGCGGTCCGCGGTGAGGTCCGGCCGGTCCAGGTAGCCCCACGCGAGGCCGTCGCCTCCCACGTACAGGTCGCCCACCACGCCGGGCGGCACGGGCTCCAGGCGCGCGTCCAGCACCAGTGCCTGCGAGTTCTCCAGGGCTCGGCCAATGGGCACGGGCATCCGCGCGTCCAGGTCCCGCTTCACCTGATACGTGGCGGAGAAGGTGGTGTTCTCCGTGGGGCCGTAGCCGTTGACGACCGCGCGGCCCGCGTCCAGCAGCTTGCGCGCGGCAATGGGCGACAGGACGTCGCCGCCGGTGAGGACCTGCTCCACCCGCGCGAGCGCCGCGGGCCGGTTCAGCGCCATCTGCTCGAAGAACGCGGTGGTGAGGAACAGCACGCTGATGCGCTCACGCTCCAGCGTCGCTTCCAGCTCCTCCGTTGATGGAGTCACCGGCGGATGGAGGAACAGCTTCGAGCCGTGGAGCAGTGCCCCCCACAGCTCCAGCGTCGCGGCGTCGAACGACGTGGTGGCCAGCTGGAGGACGACGTCCTCGGCGCTGAACCGGATGAAGGATGTGCCCTTCACCAGCCGCGTCACGGCCCGGTGCGGAATGCCCACGCCCTTGGGCTGCCCGGTGCTCCCGGACGTGTACATGACGTACGCGAGCGCATCGGCGGGGATGCGCACGTCGGGCGCGAGCTCCGGGTGGCCCGCGAAGGTCCGCCACGACGGGTCGAGCACCACGACCCGCGCGGCCAGCCCCTCCAGCGCGGACTCGCGTCCTGGCTCCACCAGGAGCACGGAGATGCGGGCGTCGCGCGCCATGAACTCCAGGCGTTCGGAGGGATAGGCCGGATCCAGCGGGACGTATGCGCCCCCTGCCTTGAGGATGGCGAGCGTCGCCACGACCATCTCCAGCGACCGGCTGGCGCACAGGCCCACCGGCGTCCCCAGGCGCACGCCCTGGCCGCGCAGCGCGTGCGCGAGCTGGTTGGCGCGTGCCTCCACCTCCGCGTACGTGAGCCGCTGACCTCCGGCCTCCAGGGCGACCGCGCCGGGCGTGCGCGCGGCCTGCTCCGCGAAGAGGGTGGGCAGGGACGCATCGCGCGGGTAGGGGACGGCGGCTCCCGTGCCCAGGTCGAGCAGGCGCCGACGCTCCGTCTCGCTGATCAGCGGCAGCGTGGCCACGGGGCGCTCCGGCTCCGCGACCGCGGCCTCCAGCAGGTGCGTGTAGTGCTCCGCGAAGCGCGCCACCGTGGCCGCGTCGAAGAGGTCGGTGCTGTACTCCCAGAGCCCCACGAGCCCTTCCGGCGTCTCGCGCAGGAAGACGGTGAGGTCCATGCGCGACACGCCCGGCTCGAAGTCCAGCTCGGAGGTCTTCAGGCCCTCCAGCTCCAGCGCGGGCACGGCCGAGTGCTGGAGCGTGAAGAACACCTGGAACAGCGGCGGGCGGCTCAGGTCGCGCTCGGGCTGGAGCGCGTCCACCATCTGCTCGAAGGGCACCTCCTGGTGCGCGTACGCATCCAGGCACGTCTTGCGCACGCGACGCAGCAGCTCCCCGAAACCGAGCGAGCCTTCACCCTGCACGCGCAGGGGCAGCGTGTTGATGAAGAAGCCGATGAGGGGCTCCACCTCCTGGCGCGTGCGGCCGGAGATGGGCGACCCGATGACGATGTCGTCCTGGCCGCTGAGTCGCGCGAGCAGCAGGTGCATGCCGCCCAGCAGCGCCATGAACAGCGTCACGCCCTGCTTGCGGCACAGCGCCTCCAGCGCCTTCCCCAGCTCTGGCGGAAGCGCGTGGCGGTGCACCGCGCCCCGCGTGGACTGCGCGGCGGGCCGGGGCCGGTCCGTGGGCAGCTCCAGCGCGGGGGGCGCTCCTGAAAGCTGTCCCCGCCACCACTCCAGTTGCTGCGTCAGGTGCTCGCCCTGGAGCCACTGCCGCTGCCACACCGCGTGGTCGGCGTACTGCACGGGCAGCGCGGGCAGCGTGGGCGTCGTGCCGGCGCGGAAGGCCGCGTAGAGCGCTTGCAGCTCCCGCTCCATCACCGTGAGCGACCAGCCGTCGCAGCTGATGTGGTGCAGCATCAGGAGCAGCACGTGCTCCGCTTCCCCCAGCCGCAGGAGCCGCACGCGCACCAGCGGCCCCGCGCCCAGGTCGAAGGGCACGCGCGCCTCCGCCTCCGCCGCCTGCCGCAGGGCCTGCTCCCGTTCAGCCGCGGGCAGCGCCTCCAGCGACTCCACGTTCAGTGGCAGGGACAGCGACGGCGCGATGCGCTGCACCGGCTGGCCATCCACGACGGCGAAGGTGGTGCGCAGCGCTTCGTGCCGCTCCACCAGCACGGCCAGGGCCCGCTCCAGCGCGGGGACGTCCAGCGCTCCGGTGAGCCGCGCGAAGTACGGGACGTTGTAGGAGATGCCCCCGGGCGTGAGCTGCTCGATGAACCACATTCGCCGCTGCCCGAAGGAGAGCGGCAGCGCCGCGTCGCGGGGGACGGGCACCACGGGGGGCGCGCGCCGACGGGACCTCGCCGGGGACTTCGGCGCGGGGGCGGAAGGGGAGCCGGGGTGCTCGGTCGTCATGTCGCGCTCGAAGGAAAGAGGAAGGGGGCCGCCCTCGAGGGGCGGCGCGGCTCAAGCGGTCTGCTCCTGGCGCAGCTCGTCGCACAGCGTGGCCACGGCCCGGAGCGTGTTGAACAGCTCCACCATGGACACCTCCACGCCCAGCTCGCTCTCGATGCGATTGGACAGGACCGTGGCCATCAGGGAGTTGCCGCCAATCTCCAGGAAGTGGTCCTCCGGGCGCACGACCTCCACGCCCAGCAGTTCCTTCCACCACGCCGCGAGCTTCGCTTCCGTGTCGGAGGTGGAGCCTTCTTCGGGGCTCTGACTCAAGGCCGTTCCTTCCGTCCGCTCACGCGGGCTTCATCCGCTCGCGCAGCAGGTACTTGCGCACCTTGCCGGTGGCCGTCTTGGGCATCTCGTCGATGAGGTCCAGGCGGTCCGGCCAGTACTGGTTGGACATGCCCTGCTGCTTGAGGTGGTCGCGCAGCTCGTTGAGCGTCGGCGGGGCTTCTCCCTCGCGCACGACGACGACGGCGCACACCCGCTCGCCGCCAATCTTGTCGTCCGAGTGCGCGACGACGGCGACCTCCTTCACCTTCGGGTGCGAGTACAGCGCGGACTCCACCTCCACCACGGGGATCTTGTACCCGTACCGGAAGATGACGTCCTTCAGCCGGCCCACGATGCGGATGCCGCCGCGCCCGTCGTCGCGCGCCAGGTCGCCCGTGTCGAACCAGCCCTCCGCGTCCACCGCCGCCGAGTACACGTCGTCGCGCTTGAAGTAGGTGAGGCACTGGCTGGCGCCCCGCACCAGGAGCCGCCCCGTCCCGTCCGGATACGGCGTGCCGTCCTCCGCGAGCGCGGGGACAATCCTGGTCTCCATCCACGCCACCGCCCGCCCGTCGCTCTGGCTGGGCCAGTCCGGCGGGTCTTCATGGCGCGTGATGGTGACCGCGCCGTTCTCCGTCATGCCCCACAGCGTGTGCAGCCGCACGCCGAACACCTCGCGCACCGCCGCGATGAGGTGCGGCGGCACCGGGATGGAGCCCGTGGCCAGCTGCCGGAGCGAGGACGTGTTGCGCTGGCGCTTCTTCTGCAACGCGATGAGGTTCATCAGGTACGTGGGGATGCCGTACGTGAACGTGACGCCGTGCTCCTCGAAGAGCTTGAGCGTCAGCTCCGGATCTCCCACGTCCATGTAGATGGCCGTGGCGCCCAGCAGCATGGGCATGAGGTACGAGTACGTGAACCCCGTGGACGCCGTCAGCAGCGACGGCAGCGCCACCACGTCCGTGCCGTCGATGCCCAGCGTGTCGCAGAGCGCGCGCGTGATGCCGTAGTTCGTGTTGTGTGAATGCACCACGCCCTTCGGTTCACCCGTGGTGCCGGACGTGTAGAGGATGTTGCAGACGTCGTCCGCGGCCGCCGGGGCCACGTCCGCAAGCGACGCCTCCTTCTCCCACTCACGCTCGATGAAGTGGCGCTCGAAGTCCCGCTCGCCTGCCTGGAGGTCGGCGTTGCTGCCGAGCAACACCCGGTGGCGCAGCGACGGCAGCACCGCCGCGATGTCGCGCGCCATGTCCCGGTGGGAGTGCCCCGTCCACGACGTGGGCCCCACGTACACGGACGCCTCCGTGCGCCCCAGGATGAACTCCACCTCGCGCCGCCGGTAGTCCGGCGGAATGGGCGCGATGACCGCCCCCAGCCGCGCGCACGCCAGCGCCAGCGCCGTGAAGTGCCACCCGTTGGGCAGCTGCACCGCGACGATGTCCTCGCGCCCCACGCCCAGCTCGCGCAGGCCCAGCGCGAACCGATCCATGTATCGCGCCAGCTCCGCGTACGTCAGGCGCGTGATGTCCTTGGAAAAATACCGTGCGGCAATGATCGCGGTCTTGTCCGGATGCGCCTGGACGCAGCGACGCAGATCGTCAACCACCGTGGTGTCACGCCACCAACCCTTCCGGCGGTACTCCGCACCCTTCTCCAATGCCGCTGCGTTATGGAAACGCTGCCCCATCTGAAGGTCTCCTCCAAGTGACGCGAGGCCAGGGAATGCCGGGCGTACCGCGCGTGTAACACCGCGAGATTACCGGGCAAGACGGTTTTTTCTCGTGCGTCTATATCTTAAGAAAATCCGCGTTGACGGCGCATGATGCGATTTCCTAGGGTGTCTCACAACAGCCGGATTCCGGGGCTGTAACAGCGACGCTACGGGCATGACTTTCTCGGCGAATCCAACGACCCCCGGGCTGTCGCGCGACGCGCGGACGCCAGATGAACCCACGGCCTCCAGCGGCCCGGTGACGCCTGCCCGCACCAGTGACGGGCCCTCGGGCGCCGCGTCGGATGCGGGGCTGGCGCTCTTGCCCCGGCGGGCGAAGCGCATCCGTCAGACCATCGTGCGGCTGGCGGCGACGCCGTCGGGCTGTCACCTGGGCGGCTCGCTGTCGATGGTGGAGATACTGGTAGCGCTGCTGGGCCGGGTGATGCGCGTGGATCCGCGCGCGCCGAAGGCACCGGAGCGCGACCACCTCATCCTGTCCAAGGGGCACGCGGCGGCGGGGCTCTACGCGGCGCTGGCGGAGTTCGGCTTCGTGGACGTGGAGACGCTGGTGCGCGAGTACAACGCGGACGGCAGCATCTTCACCGGACACGTGAACGCGGCGGTGCCGGGCGTGGAGTTCGCCACTGGCAGCCTGGGCCACGGACTGGGCCTGGGCGTGGGGCTGACGCTGGGCCACGCGCTGCGCGGGGAGCCCAACCGCACCTTCGTCGTCTGCGGCGACGGGGAGATGGGCGAGGGCTCCAACTGGGAAGCGCTCCAGGTGGCGTCGCACCGCAAGCTCACGGGCCTGACGCTGATCATCGACCGCAACGGCGGGCAGAACGACGGGCCCACCGAGTCCATCCTGTCTCAGGAGGCGCTGGTTCAGCGGCTGGATGCGTTCGGCTTCCAGTCGCTGGAGGTGGACGGGCACGACCTGCCCGCCCTGTGCGCCGCGCTGGAGGCGCCCGTCGTGGGCGGCCGTCCGCGCGCCATCGTCGCGCGGACGCAGAAGGGCGCCGGCGTGCCGATGCTCAAGGGCAAGGGGCCGCACTACGCGGTGTTCTCCCCGGACCACCTGCGCCGGGCGCTCGCGTCGATGGGGGAGGACGGGCAGTGAGCGCGTCGCTTGCTCCGACGGTGGACCTGGCCCAGGCGCCGGAGGCGTGGCTCTCCGCGCACCCGGAGCTGTCTTCGCGATTGGTGTTCCGGCACGCGGCGGCGCGCTTCGCGGAGGAGGACGCGCGCGTCGTCTTCCTGGAGGCGGACCTGGGCGGCGGAGGGGATCCGTTCGAGAAGCGCCACCCCCAGCGCTACTTCAACCTGGGCATCTGCGAGGCCACCATGCTGGACATGGCGTGTGGCCTGGCGCACGGCGGGCACACCGTCATCGCGCACAGCTTCGCGGCGTTCGGCGTGATGCGCGCGTGCGAGCAGGTGCGGCTGAACCTGGCCTACGCGCGCGCCAACGTGAAGCTGGTGTGCGACTACGGCGGCGTGGCGGGCGCCTTCTTCGGCCCCACGCACCACGCGATTGAAGACCTGGCCGTGCTGCGCGCGATGCCCAACCTCACGGTGGTGTCGCCCGCGGACGGCCTGGAGACGGTGCAGGCCACGCGCGCGATGCTCGCGCACGAGGGGCCGGTGTACCTGCGGCTGGGCCGCAACCGCGTCACCCGCCTGGACCTCCAGCGCCCGCCGTTCGAGCTGGGCCGGGCCGCGCTGCTGCGCGAGGGCGACGACGTGGGGCTGCTGGCGCACGGCGAGGTGGGCGTGTCCGTGGCGCTGGACGCCGCGAAGCTGCTGGAGGCGCAGGGCGTCTCCGCGCGCGTGCTCAACGTGCACACGCTCAAGCCGCTGGATGAAGAAGCGGTGCGCGAGACGGCGTCGCGCACGCGGCTGCTCGTGACCGTGGAGGAGCACAACGTGCTCGGCGGTCTGGGCAGCGCGGTGTGCGAGACGGTGTGCTCGCTGGACCTGGGGCGGCGTGTGCTGCGCGTGGGCATCCAGGACCGGTACGACTCGCGCGCCGGTTCGCACGAGGCCTTGCTCAAGGGCCATGGGTTGGAGGGCGGGCAGGTGGCCGAGCGCATCCTGGGAGTGCTCCCAAGAACCCCGGTGTTTGCCGTGGGATTCGAACCGAGGAGGGACTGACATGCAGGTCCAGAATCCGATGACGGAGTCCGTGACGCCGAACCAGTGCCCTCTGTGCGCGCAGCCGGTGCCCGGTGGCAACCGGCTGGTGGGCGAGGTGCTCTCCTGTGACGGCTGTTCCGCCGAACTGGAGGTGGTGGGCGTGAACCCCCTTCGGCTCGAGGAAGCACCCGAGGTCGAGGAAGACTGGGGGGAGTAGCCCCGCGCCATGCGCAAGGTCGACCTCGTCTATACGCGCGTGCGCACCGAGGAGAAGCTCCTCCTCGAGGCCCTGCGCAGGCGCGACTGCGCCGTCAACCTGGTGCAGGACTCCGGGATGGTGCTGTCGATGGACCGACAGCGCGTCACCGAGGCCGACACCGTGCTGATGCGCAGCATGTCCTTCACGCGTGCGCGCTACCTGGCCACGTTCCTGGAGATGAAGGGGCTGCGCGTGCTCAACAGCGCGCGGACCATCTCCCTGTGCGGGGACAAGGCGCTCACCAGCGCGGCCCTGGCCGCGAAGGGCGTGCCCATGCCGTGGGCGTTCGTGGCCTTCGACGAGGACGCGTGCCTGGATGCGATTGATGCGAAGGGCTACCCGGTGGTGACCAAGCCCGTGCTGGGAAGCTGGGGCCGGATGGTGGCCCGGCTGGACTCGCGCACCGCGGCCGAGGGCGTGCTGTCCACGCGCTTCGGCACCGGCGGCGCGCAGGACCACGTGGCGCTGGTGCAGGAGTACGTGGACAAGCCGGGCTACGACCTGCGCGTCTACGTCATCGGTCGCGCGGTGGGCGGCCTCAGGCGGCGCTCCGAGCACTGGATCACCAACACCGCGCGCGGCGCCGTGCCGGAGCGCTACGAGGTGCCGGTCGTGCACGCGAGGCTGGCGGAGGCCGCGGCGGAGGCGGTGGGCGGGGACATGGTGGCGGTGGACCTGCTGGAGACGCGCGGCGGGGACATCTACGTCAACGAAATCAACCACTGCGTGGAGTTCGCGCGCAGCATCGACGAGACGGGCGTCCCCTTGCCGGACCTCATCGCGGAGTACGTCGCCTCCGGAGCCGGAGCCCGGCGATGAGCGTTCGCGTGGCGGTGCTGGGAGCCGCGGGCTACACCGGCGGAGAGGTGCTGCGCCTGCTGCTCGCGCACCCGGCCGTGGAGGTGGTGCAGGCCACCTCCGGCCAGTTCGCCGGCAAGCGCCTGGACTTTCCGCACCCGCACCTGCGCGGGGTGGGGACGCTGCGCTACACGCCGCATGACGCGCTGGAGTCCTGCGACGTGCTGGTGAGCTGCCTGCCGCAGGGAGAATTGCTCCAGCGCTGGCAGAAGGTGAGCCGGCTGGCGGAGCGGGTGGTGGACCTGAGCGCGGACTTCCGCCTGGACGCCGCGGGGCACGCGCGCTGGTACGGCAAGCACCCGCGCCCGGACGACGTGCCCGCGTTCGTCTACGGCCTGCCGGAGTGGATGGGCGAGGCGCTGACGAACGCGCGCCACGTCGCCATCCCCGGCTGCATGGCGCACGCGGGGCTGCTGGCGCTGCTGCCACTCCTGCACTCGGGGCTCGCGCGCCCGGACGTGCTGGTGGTGGACGCGAAGACGGGGTCGTCCGGAGGGGGCTCGACGCCGGACCGCTCCTCGCACCACCCGGAGCGCGCGAACGCGCTGCGCTGCTACAAGCCGGTGGGCCACCGGCACACGGGAGAGCTGGAGGGCGTGGCGGAACACGTCACCGGCCAGAAGCCCACCATCCACTTCAGCGCCACGGCGGTGCCGGGCGTGCGCGGCATCCTGGCGACGGTGCACGCCTTCGCGGCGCGGCCGGTGGAGGAGGCGGAAGTGGTGCGCGCCATCGCCACGCGCTACCGCGAGAAGCCCTTCGTGCGGCTGTTGCGCCCCAGCGCGTCCCTGTCGCCGTTCCCGGAGCCGGGGCCGCTGCTGGGCACGAACCACTGCGACCTGGCGGTGGACGTGGACGCGGAGCGGGGCCGCATCGTGGTGAACGCCGCCATCGACAACCTGGTGAAGGGCGCCGCCGGCACGGCGGTGCATGCGCTGAACCTGATGCTGGGCCGTCCGGAGACCGAAGGCCTGGGCTTCCGGGGCCTGCATCCGCTCTAGACAGCATTGACTCCAAGGAGCCTCACCCCATGAGCATCCTGAGCACGAAGTCATCGAAGGCGGACGCGTCGCTGTCCCCCGGCGCGGCGTTCGCGGCCGCGGTCCAGAAGCACGGCACGCAGGCGCACGTGGACTACGACACGTCCATCGTGGACGCGTTCCCCGGCTTCAAGCGCCGCCCGCGCATCGCGGTGCGCGGCATGTTCAAGACGGCCAAGGCGGAGCGCGACCCGGTGCCGTTCTGGTACGAAACGCATCCGCAGGCGAAGCCCACCGGGCCGGTGCAGGACCTGGAACTGCGGCCGGAAGCCGGCTTCGAGTTCCACCAGGACACGCAGGCGCTCAAGCCCACGCGCGCGTGGATCCAGGTGCCGCGCAACCTGCTGGAGGATTCGCAATCGCTGGCGCAGTTCATCGACTTCCGCCTGCTGGTGCGGCTGAACACGGCGGAGAACCAGGCGCTGTGCATCGGCAAGGGCGGGGACGGCGTGCGGGGCCTCTTGCACACGCCGGGCATCGTGCGGCTGCCGGCGAAGAAGAACGCGGTGGCCTCGCTGCTCAACGCCTGCGCGCAGGTGGAGCAGATGGGCGGGTCCGCGGACGGCATCGTCATCAACTCGTTGGACTTCTACGAGCACCTGGTGGGCCAGCAGTCGCTCCTGTCGGACCTGGCGGCCATGGGCATCCGCCTGTGCCGCACGCGCATGGTGAACCCGGGCACCATCATCGTGGGGGACTTCACCGCCGCGGCGACGCTGTATGACAGCCAGCGTTCGGTCATCCGGTTCGCGGAGCCGCCGCCGGGCATCTTCCCGCGCGAGGGGCTGGCGGCCTACGGCGAGGTCTACACGACGCTCGCGGTGCACCTGCCCACCCACTTCTTCGTGGCGTCGCTGACCTGATGGCCCCCGCGAGCGCGAAGGGCGAGGGCGCGCAGCTCACGGTCCTCTACATCACCGGCTGGTGCCGCAGCGGCAGCACCATCCTGGGCAACGTGCTCAACGAGGTGCCGGGGTTCTTCCACGTGGGGGAGCTGAGCTTCCTGTGGAAGAACGCGTACGGGAACGGCTCCAACACGCTGTGCGGCTGCGGCCAGCAGCTGCTGGAGTGCGGCATCTGGAACACGGTGCTGACCTCGGACGTGCCGGCGGGCCTCACGCCCCGAGCGCACGCCGAAGCGGTGGTGAAGCGGCAGCAGGCCGCCGTGCGCACGCGGCACACGCTGCGCGTGCTGGACGAGGCGGGGGATTCGCAGGCGCTCCAGGCGCACGCGGACTTCCTCGCGCGCACGTACCGCACCATCGCGCGTGCCACGGGGAGCACGGTGCTGGTGGACAGCGGGAAGTTCCCCTCCGAGGCGGCGCTGCTGCCGCGCGTGGAGGGCATCCGGCCGCTGTACCTGCACCTGGTGCGCGACCCTCGCGCGGTGACGCACTCGTGGACGAAGACGAAGCAGTACGTCGTCCCCATGTCCGCCGCGCGCAGCACGGCGTACTGGTTGGGCTTCAACGCCGCGTCGGAGGAGGTGACGCGCAGGTTCCCCGGCCAGTCACTCTTCCTGCGCTACGAGGACTTCATCGCCGCGCCGGAGCGCGCCGTGGATACGGTGCTGGACCTGGTGGGCGTGCCGCGCGCGCAGAACCCGGTGAAGGGCCGCACGGTGGTGCTGGGCAAGAACCACACCGTCACCGGCAACCCGGACCGCTTCCGCAGCGGCCCCACGCTCCTGCGCGGCGAGGACGACGCGTGGAAGGGGGAACTGGCCTCCGGAGCGAAGGCGCTCACCGTGGCGCTCGCGTGGCCGCTGATGGCGAAGTACGGGTACTTCAGCGGCGCACGGCGCGCGCCTGTCGGAGGGACCGCCCCAGACGCGGCGGGCGTGGAGACCCGCCCCTGAGCCCTCGGGCCTGAACCCCGTCCCCGGGATTGAGAAGGTGAGAACCCACAGGGGCCTCCCCGGCGGCGGCGAACCGCACGAACTGGTCCGACAGTCGGACCAGTTGGGAAGCGGCGGCGGGAGAGGGGGGCTCCACCTGGGCCTGTCTCTCATACACATCT
>NZ_RAVW01000134.1 GCF_003611585.1 Corallococcus exercitus
CCCCAAGCGGCCGGGCCACCCCCGCCTCCGCGCCGAAGGCGAGGTCCGCACGGTTCAGCGCCTCGCTGCCCTTGAGGATGACGAGCTGATCCCGCGCCTCCTGGATGAGGCTGTTCACGAAGGCATCCAGGAACGTGACCATCTGGTCCAACCGCACGGCGTGCAGCGCAGGGTCCTCGTCCGCGCATGGCGCCAGGGCCGCCTCCAGCGCGGCCAGTGCCTCCGCCTGCCGCTTCTGTAGATTTCGAAGCTGGCGGGCGAGGATCTCCTGCGACTCGGACAACGCCCCCACGGGACGGCCGGGCGGGGGCACCGCCTGCGCCACGACCTTCTGGGCCTCGCACAGCTGTTCGCAGAGCGCGTCCAGGGTGCCCTTGCACGCGGCATCCCCGCCCAGGTCCAGCGTCTTCATCAGCGACGCCAGCTTGCGAGCATCCTGCTTCGCCCGAGCCACCCGCCGCTCCTCCAGCGGACCGTGGCGCTGCACCTCGATGCGTTCCTGAAGGCCCGCGACCACCGACCCCGGCCCGAAGATGCCGCCCGTGGGCGGCGGAGCACCGGGCTCACCCGCCTCGCCGGAAGGCGCACCTGTGCCCCCCGTGCCCGTGCCGCCCGTGCCCGTGCCTCCGCCCGTCCCAGTTCCTGTTCCCGTCCCCGCCTCCGCGCCCGTGCGAGGAGGCAGGAACGCGCGAAGCTCATTGAGCTCCGGCAGCAAGCGCAGTGGCGCGAGCGTCTCGAAAACGGCGGCGGCCTCTTCCCCCTCCGCCGCTGAATTCACCGCCGTCCCAGCCGGCAGCGTGCCGCGCACGTTCGCCTTGCAGCGGAAGTGCTGGAGCCCCACCGCCGCGGTGCCCGGGCTCGGCCGGTAGCCGATGTGCCCAAGCAGCTTGGAGACGGAGTCCTCCAGCCGCGCGGTGGCGAGGAAGCCCTCCTCCGCCCACGCCTGCTGGTACGTCCACAGCACGTGCAGCGCCAGCGCCACGCTGTCGAGCAACCCGCGCCCCAGGTCCACCGAGGACGGTGCCGCGTACGCGAGCGGGTTCCACGTGGGTGCCTCGTCCAGCCGGGAGAAGACGATGCGCGCCGACTCTCCCAGGCGGGTGCGGAGCTGCTCATGCGTCAGCGCCTGGTGCGTGGAAGGAACGCGGCTCATCGCAGCCCTCCGCAGACCTGCACGGTGAGGACGCCTTCCGAGCCCGGCCAGTAACCTCCGCGAGCGGTGGCCACCTCCTCCGGTCCAATGGGGATGACGCCCGACTCCAGCCGCTCCTGCGCGTGGGGCTCCAGCCGGCGGAAGCGCTTCACCCGCACCGCCGTCACACCCGGCACGCGCAGCACCGCCTGGTACAGGTCCGCGAGCTGCACATCGCCGTTCAGGCCGGAGCGGTCCGGATCCAACAGGCCCCCGTCACCCGCGATGGCGCCCACCACCGCGTCGCGCACCTGATCCGCCTGCGCGTGCGGCGCGGCATCCACCTCCAGGTCCAGATCCAGAGGCACCCACCTGGGCGGCAGCGCTTCCACGTCCGCGCCCAGCAGGCGGATCTCCTCCAACCGCCGCCGCACCCCGGCCCAGCGGCGCAGCAGCTCGTCGCGGTCCAGCGTGTCCTCGTCGCGCAGCAGCACCGTCACGCGGATGACCGTGCGCAGGTCCCGGTCCACGACGCGCGCGGAGGCCCCGGCCACCTCCGGCATTTGCTGGAGCATCCGCACGTAGTCCTCGACGGTGACGGCGGACAGCGGCTGCGACACGCCCGCCGGCGCGCGATAGCGGATGGAGTCGAGCGACTCCGGATCCCGTCCCCCCACCGCGGGCAGCGGGTTGTCCACGCGCACCAGCAGGCGCAGGTCGTCCATCGACTGGGCCAGCAGCTCGCCCGCGGACGCGGAGCGCTGCGGATCCAACGGCACCTGGAGCAGCCGCGTGAGCACGCCCTCCCCCACGTTGGCCAACGTCCCCAGGCCGATCCGCAGTGACAGCCCCAGCGTCGTCTCACGAGGCGGCAGCGCGGCGCCGTTGATGCCATCGCCCCAGCGAAGGCTGGCACCGCCCGTGGGGGTCGCGCGCAGCACGATGACTTCATCCCCCGGCCCCTGGACGGACAGGTCGTCCACCAGCGTCCACGGGTCGTCCTCCACGCTCACCTGGAGCTGGGGCGTCCCGCGCCGGGATTCCTCTCCCGGCAATGGATACCCACAGGCCTGGACGCTGACCGGGTGGAACGGCAGGGCCCACTCGCGCTCCTGGCTGCCGTCCACGACGGGTGACAGCAGCGCTCGCCACTGCGCGAGGCTGCGCGCGAAGGGCTCCGCCGAGTCCGCCTCGAAGCCCTCCGGAAGCGGCGTCACCGGCAGCCCGTGATGCGCGGGCACCACGTTGCCCAGCACCGTCGCGCGAGGTCCGGGCGCGGGGTCCCCCGGGGCCAGGAACGCCTCCGGTGCGAAGCGGCGGGGATCCCACCCGACGAAGGTCGTATCGGTGGCGAGCGACACGGATGTCACGCGCACCACGTGCCCGCCCTCACCGCGTCCCCGGTAGAGGATCAGCCACCGGCCGGGCTCCAGCTCCGGGTAAAGACCCGCGAGCGTGGCTCCGGTGTCCCCCGGCAGCACGGACTCCGCGAGCGTCACGGCCTCCAGCCGGGGGAAGTACGACAGGGGCGACTCGGTAACGAACACCAGCGAGTGCTCGTCCGTGGTGGCATTCGCCACCAGCGTGTCGGCGGGTATCTCCAGCACGCCGCCCCCGGTGAGGAACTCCAGCGCGGTGGTGCCGGGTGGAAGCACGGGCAGGTGCAGCTCCTCCAGCCGGGCCTGCACCAGCGCGGCGAGCGCCGTTGAATCCAACCGGAACCGCAGCATCACGGTGGCGGAGAGTCCGGGGTCCGGCACGTAGTCCAGGCCCCGCGCGTGGTCCTCCACGGAGCGCCGCAGCCGGGCATCCTCCAGGAAGCCCTCCACCACCGCGCGCTCCTGCTGGTACGCCAGCGAGTCGAGCTGCGCGGCCACCGCCTCCAGCAGCATGGTCGTGAAGTCCGCGGGCCCCCGGTCCTCCCACGGAGTCATCACGGTGCGAGCCCGCTCCAGCATCACCGCCAGCAGCGACTGCGCGTCGCGAGCGCGGTAGTCCACCAACGCCCCGGGAGCCGGCCGCTCCGGCGCCGCGAGCCACGGGCGGGGCTGCGGATCCCGCACGTCACATCCCGGCACCACGTCGGGAGCCCACGCCCCCACGAACGGCGCAGGGTCTCGAGGACCATCGCCCGGCACGGGCACCGCCGCGCGCGAAATGGACGCATCGGGCACCAGCCGCAGGTCCACGGTCTCCGAGGGCGGAAGGCCACCGGTGAGGAGCACCGGAGGAACCTCCGGAGCACCGGGCGTGCGGTACGGCAGCGGCCCCACCTCCAGGAACGGCAGGCCCGCGCCTTGAGCGAACAGCGCGGGCGAAGCGGACAGCTCCGCGTCCGTCTCCAGCACGAAGGGCGCGCCCACGATGGCCGTGAACAGCGAGTCGTACGCGCGAATCTCCCCTGGCCCCAGCCGCAGCCCGTGCGCATGCCGGTGCCAGGTGAGCTGCGCCAGCAGCAGCTGCTCCGACTGAAGCCAGCCCGCGTGCACCGACGTCCAGGCCTCGGTGCGCCGCACCAGCGCCGTGCGAAGCCCGCCCTCCAGTTGCAGCGCGGTGCCGGTGATGACGAAGAGGGAGCAGTCCTCGACGGAGATCTCCCCCGGCGTGCCCACGTCCAGCACTGGCTCCAGGCCGCCCAGCGGCGCGGCCACGTGCAGGCCCACGACGTCCGCATCGGAGGGAAACGCAGGCAGCGTCAGCGGCCCCACGACCGAAGCCGACAGGGCATCCAGCGCGGCGGTGAGCCAGTCCGACCATGCCGAGGCCGGCTGCGAGGCCACCGGTACCGGCGCGGCCGACACCCGGCTCACCTCCACGTCGCGAACCGCCACCGGCTCCAGCGAAGGACCGCCCAGCACCCGCATGCCCGTGGCACGCGAGCCGCCCGCGACGTCCTCCACCTGCCCGATGCCTGTTTCGATGCACTGGCCGCCCAGCGCGAGCAGGCCCAGCGCGAACGCCCCCTGCACCCGCTGCACGGTGAAGCCGCGCACCTGCAACGCTCCAACCGAAGCAGCCATCAGGCCGACGCTCCACTCCGTCCCCAACGCCTTCACGTCGCTCACGGACACGTCCACCGCGGACAGGCCCTCGCCCTCCTCCCGGGCGACCAGCACCCGAGCGCCGGTCGCGCTCCCGCCGGACACCGTCGATACGGTGAGCTCGGACAGATCCGCGCGAGTGAAGCCCGCGAGTTCCACACCCACGGCCGCCCCCACGCCCACGACATCGCGCACGGTCACATCCGCCCACTGTGAGCGCTGGCAGACCGCCCGCACGCCGAAGGCCTCTCCCACCGTGGCCTCCACGGCTCCGATGGACAGGCCCGTGACCCGTGCCTCCGCCGCCAGGAGCCGGAGCCCCGTCGAGTCCTCGCCCTTCGCCGCAGTCACCGTAAGCGAGTCGATGGCCACCGTGCCGTCCGGTGTCTCCACGCTCAGCGCCGCGCAGTCGCCCGCTGCGTTGGCGCTCACCGTGACGTCCGCCACCTCCACCCGAGCCCCCAGGAGGATCAACCCGGCGTCCACCGCCACCACCGTCACGCCCGACAGGCCTGTGACGAGGCCCGTGACTTCAAGCGAGCCACCGTCGAGCTTCAGCGTCACGCCCGGCCCACCCGTGAGCCGCAGCGCATGCGCCGGAGTGCCGACGACGAGGTCCGTGGTGAGCACGCCCTCGCCCACGGGCAGCACCCACTCCACCTCGCCCGGCGGCGTCGCCGGCAGCGCGGCCTGGGCCGCCACGAGAGAGGCCTCCAGCGGCAAGGTCAGCAGGACGCGCGCGCTCACGGCGACGCCTCCAGGTCCCGGAGGAACGGCTCCGCATGCACCTCACCCGTCACGAGTGAGGCCTCCAGCGGCAAGGTCAGCAGAACGCGCACGCTCACGGCGGTGCCTTCCGGGTCCCGGAGGAACGGCTCCGCATGCACCTCACCCGTCACGAGTGAGGCCTCCAGCGGCAAGGTCGGCAGGACGCGCGCGCTCACGGCGGCGCCTCCAGGTCCCGGCGGAACAGCTCCGCGTACTCCTCACCTGTCGCCAGCAGCGTGTAGAGGATGTCCACGTAGAGCGTCGCGTCCTCGGCGATCACCTTCACCGCGTCCAGGCGCACCACGTCGCGCATGAACTCCTGCACGTTGAGCCGGATGATGTACTCGGTCGCGGCGGCGGCCTCCGGGCTCGCGGCGCCGAACACCATCCGCTGCACGCCGCACCCGAAGCGCGGCCGGTTCACCCGCTCGCCGGGCAGCGTGAAGAGCAGCTGCTCCAGCTGCTGCCGGACGACCTGCGTGGTCCCCACCGTGCGGGGCGTGCCCAGGTCTCCCAGCTGGAAGGGGAAGTGCAGGCCGCGCCCCATCACGCCACCCCGTTGAGCGCGTCGCGCGCCAGATCCACGTCGACTTCGTAGCGGGCCAGCGCCTCCGCCCACACCCAGCGGTGCCGCGCCCCGCGGACGTACCAGGTGCCATCCATCAGCTTGCCCGCGCCCACGAGCCCCACCGGACGCCGGGCGCGCAGGATGCGCTCGTACCGCAGCCCCTGCACCGTGCCGCTCGCCTCCGCCAGCCAGTCCGCCTCGCGGTAGTCCGCCCACGCCAGGTTCTCCACCTCCGGCACGTCGTGCGGCACGTCCACGAACTGCAATCCCACCGCCTTCGTCTGGGGCCGCTTGGGCAGCACCGCCGCCATGCGAGCCTGGAGGATGTCCGCGCGGCTGGTGCTCCCCATGCGAGGGAAGCGCGGCGCCGTCACCGTGGAGGAACGGATGCGCCGCGTGCGCTCGTCGATGTGCTCACCCCGCAGCTCCGTGGGGCGGTGGCTCTCCCAGCGGGCCTTGAGCTCGATGACGGACGGCGTGGAGCGTGGAATCAGCGACAGGTCCGGCTGCTTCGGTCCGTCTGGCCGGGGCAGGTGGAAGTGGCCCACGCACTCCGGCGCCGCGTTGGCGCCCGCGCCCACGGGGCCCTGCTTGCGCTCCACGAAGGCCTCGTAGCCATTGCGCCGCGCGAGCCACCGGATGAGCGACGCATCCGTGCCGCGCTGGAGCACCACCGCGCGATCCGGGTCGCGCACCGGCGCCGTCTCCTGCACATCCAGCGCGAAGCCATATTCGCCGTAGAGCTGGCGCACGATGCCCGCGTCGGACAACCCGCTGAACGACCGCGTGCGCTCCTCCAGGTGCATCAGGCACGACGCGTCCAGCCCGTACACCTCCAGCGACGAGTCCGGCACGCGCGAGGGGCCGAAGTACGGCTCGACCGCGGTGATGTACCCGTCGAACACCACCTCCTGCACGTCCGGCGCCTCGCTGTCCGGAAGCCCCAGCCCGAAGCTGATGGTGATGCGCTTGAGCAGCGCGAACCGGCCGTCCGCCAGCGCGTCCCAGTCCCCCGCGTCCGTGGGCGCCATGTCCAGCGACAGGTGGAAGGACGACGCATCATCGGTGCGCTCGTCCACCTCCAGGCGCGACACCCGGCTCCGGGCGTCCGTCATGGGCTGCCCGTCGACCCACAGCTGGAGGAACGCCGCGCGCTGCTCCGCCATCAGGGCTTCTCCGGGATGAGCAGCACTGTGCCCGGCACCAGGAGCGCCTCGGGCTCGAAGGTGGGGTTGGCGTCCACGATGCGCCACGCCTGGAACGGATCGCTGAAGTAGCGCTGCGCGAGCAGGTCCAACCGGTCCCCCGCCACCACCTTGTGCAAAAGGGATGTGGGCACGCTCGGCGCCACGCGGGGCACGTACAGCGACACCGTGGCGCCCTCCGGGCCCAGCGGCACCGCGTACGTCGGCAGGTCCTTGTGTCGCGAGGAGGGGTCGCTCATGGCCGCGTCTCAGCTCGCCCCGTTGAGCTTCGCCTGCGGCGCCAGGGCCTGCGCGATGAGGGTGCTCGCGTCCGCGCCCTTCACCGCCGCCAGGTCCTCCATCCTCAGGCGCAGGTCGCGCAGGTTGGCGAACGCCTGGGCCACCTTGTTGTTCGCCGCGTTCTCGCCCACCTCCAGGATGCGCATGCGCAGGTCCACCTCCGCGCGCAGCGGGTACAGCGCCGGGTCGAAGCGCTGCTCCACGATGGTCATGCCGGTGATGACCACCGGGAAGGTGCGCGGCCCCAGCATCAGCAAGAGCTCCGTGGGGTTGAGCGACACGAGCTTCGTCGCGGGCTTCTTCTCCTCCTCGCCCGTCTGGTCCTTGCCCAGCGCCATGCCCTCCAGGATGGCCAGCTCCGGCAGCACGCCCTGGGTGCCCTCCCCCTTCGTGTCGCGCAGGAGCGCCTCCGTCACGTCGAAGACGAGCTTGAGGGCAATCGTCTCGCTCTTGGCGTGCAGGCCGCCGCCGCGCTGGCCGTCGGTGAGGACCTTGGTCTGCTCGGGTGTCTTGCCGGGCTTCGTCTCCCACTGCCCCGCGCGCGTGCGCGTCACCGTCTCCGGGTTGTACTGGAAGCGCAGCGCGCGCACGGACGGCTCCGACTTCGTGTCGTCGGCCGTCTGCGGCAGCGTCACCAGCATGCCCTTCTGGAGCTGCTGGTCGAACGCGATGAGCGTCGGGTCCAGGTTGCGCGTCATCCGTTCCCCCGGACGCCGGTACCGGTCGACTCGCGCTGGGCGAGGCCGCGGGCAATGGCTTCGTTGTTCTTGTCCATCAGCGTCACCACCGTCTGGGTGAGCAGCTTCATGAACTCCTTGGGGTTCTCCGGCACGCTGCGCAGCATCCACGCGAGCTCACGCTCCAGCTCGCGGCGGGTGAGTCCGACCTGTCCTTGCACCGGGGGTGGGGCCATGGCGTGTGCGTCCTCTCTCGTCAGCTCCAGCCATCCACCAGCGGACGGCCTTCCAGCTCGTTGCGAAGCAGCTCCAGGTAGCGCCACCGCCGCGACCGCGGCAGGGCCAGGATGTCCGCCTCCGACCAGTGGTAGTGGAAGGCCAGCACGTGCACCTCCGTCTCCAGCCGCGCCGCCCCACCGCGCAGCTCGCGCGCCAGCAGCGCGAACGGATCCAGCTCCAGCTCCAGCCACGCGGCGCACTTCGGACAGCGCGCCAAAAGCCCCAGGTCCGGCGCGGACGAACCTTCCGCCAGCGCCAGCGCCACCGCGTGCCGCGAGCGAGGAGGCAGCGAAAGCCACGCGTCGGGCGTCAGCGCCTGACCCTCCACCACCACCAGCCGCGACCACAGGAGCGAGGACCGCTCCGCTCGGGTGCCCTGCGCGTCCGCGAGCAGCGCATCGTCCTCGCCCGTCGGCTCACGCACCTCCGCCCGCCCCTCCGGCAGCGCGAGGGTGAGCACCTCCGGCGCATCAGCGGCGCGCTCCGGTGAGAGCGCGGAGAGCCGCACGTCCACGTCCGCCATCGCCTCGCACCCGGGCGCCGGGCAGCGCGCCACCAGCGTCACCCGGTCCCCGTACAGCCGGGCCCGCAGGTGCAGCGCCAGGTGCTGCCGGTCCCCGCGCGTGAGGCAGGCCGCCAGCTCCGCGTCCACGCGCGGATAGTCCCCCAGCCGTCCCAGGCACGCCGCGAGCAACGCGCTCACCGCGCGCGGGCCGGGACGCTCGCCGGCCTGGGCCAGCGCCCACTCCTCGCGGCCGGTGAGCGGGCGCAATTCGCCCTGGCGGTGACAGCGGCCGTCCTCGTCGAAGAGGCCGTGCGGCAGCAGCACCGGGATGGGAGGCTCGAGGAGCACGTCAGACCACCGCCTCCAGCGTGAAGCCCTCGTGCTGGATCTCCACGGTCTCAATGAGGATCTCGTTCGCCTCCGCGGCGAGTTCCGACATCGCGGTGAACTTCGAGACCCACGCGTTGCGCAGCACGAACTTCTTCACCGCGCGGTTGAAGTCCAGGTCGTAGACGAGGATCTCCACCGTGCGCCGGTAGTCCGGCTCCGCGGCGCGGAAGCCCGGCGTGGCCTCGTGGCGGATGAGCTGGAGGGCCCAGTCCCGGAACGTGGTGTCCTGGGTGAGGCCCGCCTCCAGCGTGAAGGGCTCGTAGTGCACGCGGCCCGGGGACAGCTCGTCCACGGTGGAGGTGCTATTGCCGGAGCGGAACTTCACCACCTCCACGGTGCCGGTGAGGCCGGAGATCTTCCGGCACGCGGCCACCTCGATGTTGTTGAAGAGCACGCGGAAGTTGAAGTTGCGGTACGGGTCGCGCTTCGTGGATTCGACGAATCGGGGCATGGCGTTACTCCTCGAATGGGGACGTCAGGGCGTCGTGACGGTCGTCGCCGGCTTGGACAGGACGGGCCGGGGCACCGGTTCCCAGCCCTCGTGGGTGAGCTCCAGCGACAGGAGCGCCACCTCCCCCGCCATGGCGTCCAGCTTGGGCAGGGCGTGGAACTTGCTCACCCACGCGTTGTGCACGTGGAAGCTGCGGATGCGCGCCTCCAGGCCTCCGGGCGCGGGCACGTCCGTGGGGTGCGCGTAGGCGTCCCACAGGTCGATGAAGAGGTCGCGCTTCACCGGCTCGCCGGGCGCCTTGCCGGTGCGCGCGAACTCCAGCACCGCGCGCGCCCAGCGCTCCAGCGTGTCGTCCAGCGCCAGCCCCTGCTCCAGCACGAGCGGATCCCAGTTCACCTTGTGGGGCTGCGCGTAGCGGTGCAGGTTGTTGCCGCCCTCCCAGACCTCGAAGACCCCCACGTTGACGGACAGGCCGGACACGGAGCGCACCCCCGCCACGTACTCGCCGGCCGCGGACGTGCTCATCCGGAGCCGGAAGCGGAAGGTCCGCAGCGGGTTGCGGGCGTTGGCGGGGACGGGCGTGGGCATCAGGCCGCCAGCAGGCTCTTCTGGCTGATTTCGATGACCACGAACTCCGCGGGCTTCAGCGGCGCGAAGGCCACCTGCGCGGTGACGATGCCCGCGTCCACGTTCTCCTGCGGGTTGGTGCTCCGGTCGCAGACGACGCTGAAGGCCTCCTCGGGCGTGCTGCCCTGGAAGGCGCCCTGCCGGAACAGCCCCAGCATGAAGGACTCGATGGCGACGCGGATGCGGCCCCACAGCTCCTCGTCGTTGGGCTCGAACACCGCCCACATCAGGCCGCGCCGCAGGGACTCCTTGAGGAAGAGCGCGGTGCGGCGCACCGGGATGTAGCGCCACTCGGGGTCGGGCGACAGCGTGCGCGAGCCCCACGACACCAGCCCCACGCCGGGGAACTGGCGCAGGCAGTTGAGGCTCACCGGGTTGAGCAGGTCCTGCTCCTCGTCGATGACGGGGTACTGGAGGCCCAGCGCCTCGGAGATGGACGCCTCGATGCCGGCGGGCGCCTTCCACACGCCGCGCGTGGTGTCCGTGCGCGCGAAGAGACCCGCCACGTGGCCGGACGGAGGCACCAGCCGCGTGGGGTTGCGGCCCACGCCCACGGGGTCCGCCACGCGGATCCACGGGTAGAACATGGCGGAGTTCTTCGAGCGCGAAGGCAGCCCCTCCACGAACTGCTTCGCGTCGTCCGGCACGACGACGAAGTCCTTGTCCACGCCGCCGGGGCCGTCCGCGAGGAAGAAGCAGTCCCCCCGGTTGTCGCAGTACGCGATGCCGGCGGAGATGAACGACACCTCGTTCTTGCCGGGCAGCGCGACGATATTGACCTCCTCCGTGTCCAGCGCGTGCAGGCCCGTGCGCGACGCCGCGTCGCCCGCGAAGTCGGACGTGTCCAGCAGGCCCGTGCCGTCGTCGCCGCCCAGCAGCCGCACGTTCGTCACCGCCGCCGGACGCACGACGGGGTTCGCGGGCGAGTCGTCGGAGTAGCCCCGGGCGCGCGCCGGGAAGCCCAGCTGCCGGAGCATGGTGGGCACCGTGGGCTGGAGCGTTTCGCTGATGGACAGCTGGAGTCCATCGAAGGTCTCCGCCGTCAGCCCCGCCGAGCCGGCGGCGGCGGTGCCGGTGAAGCCGGTGGCGGAGAGCGACAGCGTGGAGGTGCCCGCGGCCGTGGCCAGCCCCGTGATGACGGTGTTGCCCTGCGCGTCCGTCACCACCGACGCGACCTTGCCGGCGAGCGCCGTCGCCAGCGAGTGGTTCAGCTCCGCGGGCGTCACCGCCCCCGCGTTCGCCGCGAGGATGGGGATGGGCACCACCGTGGTGGCACCCGGCGGCCCCACGGTGACCTTCGCGTCCTCCGGATCCAGGTCGTACGTCGCCCCCGCAGGCTTGGGGATGGTGAGCGTGGGCCCGGTGGCCACCTTCAGCGAAATCTCCGGCGAGTCCGTGCCGCCGATGACGAGGGTGTTGGTGAGCCCCGCGGCGGTGACGGCCTGGGTGAGGAAGGCCTTGAGCTGGGTGGCGTCCAGCTGCGCGCGGCCATTGGCGAACGTGGCGGCCGGCACCGCGGTCGTCACCAGGGACTGGGTGATGGGCACGTCCAGCGTCGTGCGGGGCAGGTCCGGCTGGGCCTCGTCCCAGGTGGAGAGCTGCAGCTTGCCGCCGTCGTAGAGGCTGTACTTCGTCCCGGACAGCACTGCGGCCTTGAGCCTGGGCGGAACGCCGGGAACGAGCACCGAGCCGGGCGGCTGCGCGGCCAGCCTCACCTGGAACTCGTCGCGCACGCGGATGTAGCGGGAGATGTCGTTGATGCGGTCAGCGACGTAATCCTCGCTGGACGGGTCCATGCGCACGTCCTCGAACGTCTCCAGGCGGCGCGTAGACCCGGCCTCCGTCCAGGTGACCTCCACGCGGAAGGCCTCGCTGGGGAAGTTGATGGAGTCGCTCACGTGGACGCGAAGGAAGTCGGACCACTCGCCCGCGCCCCGCGCGAGGAACGTGAGGGCGTTGAGGCCGCCACCCGCACGCGAGACGAGGGGCGCGGACGCGCCTGCCACCGCGTCGGAGGGCAGCACGCGCACGACGTAGGCGCGCCGTCCGCCGGAATCGAAGAAGGCCTCCACCGCCTGCGCGACGAGGCCCGCCTCCCCGGGCTCATGGCCTCCGAAGGCGCGCTCGTACTCGGCGAAGCCGGTGACGAACCAGGCCAGGCCCGGGATGCCGCGCGCCGTGCGACCGACGAACGCCGCCGTGGACGTGCCCACCCCTTCGATGGGGCGCGCACCGGCACTGATCTCTTCGACATAGACGCCCGGATGCAATCGCTCAGCCACGTTCATCCTCCTGGTTTCAGATGGTCCCGCGCCTGGCGGTATCGACTTCGGTGACGGACGTTCCCGGGTGACCGCTGGCGCCGCGCGAGGCACCGCGCGCGATGAGGTCCACCTGGGGCTTCTCGACGAGGCGGGCGGTGGGGCGCGCGTTCGGCTCGTCCATCAACGCGGAGACGCGGTAGTCCACGCAGCAGCGGTACAGGTGGTTCAGGAGGTCGTCGCGGCGGCGCAGCTGGGTCTGGAAGAAGAAGCACTCCTCCTCGAACACCAGCGTGCGGCCCCGGGCCCAGACCCCCTCCACGGGCTTGCTGAGCGTCACCGCGTCGCCGTCCAGCCCCAGCACCAGCGCCTGGAAGCGCCGCTTGCCCACGCGGTAGCCGTCCTCGCTCTCGCCCAGCACCACCACGTCGCCGACCTTGAGGCGCGAGGCCGCGGTGACGCTGCGGCGCAGCGCCGGATCCAACGGCCCCACGGGCTCCGCCACCAGGTGCAGGTGGTCCACCGTGAAGTCCAACGGCGTGCCCGTCTGCGCCCCCAGCATGAGCACCATGTCGCTGCCGGCGACGGTGACGCCGGGCGCGGCGACGGGCGGCGCGGGCGTGGCCTCCGCGTCCTGGAGCGGCTGCGGCATCCCATCCGCCGACAGCCACACCACGCCCTCCCCTGCCTCCAGCCGGGCGTGCAGCACCACGCCGGCCTCCAGTCGCTCCGAGGCAAGGCGCCAGCGCGTCTCCGCGACCTGCGTGCCGCTCCCCTGGGACAGCGTCGCGGTGGCCACCACCTCGCCCATGAGCCGGGTGCCCACCTGCTCATAGCGGACGACGAGCCGCAGCACGGGCTGCGCCTGCGACATCAGGACGGCCACCGGCAGCGTCTGCGCGGCCACCGCGCCGGAGGCGACCCGCAGCCCCACCGACAGCGCCAGTCCGTCCGGGGCCGGATTGTCGGCGTGGAAGGGATCCGGCACGGCGGGCATGGGGTAGACGAGGACGGAGGCAGTGCCGGTACCGGACAGGCGCAGGCCCTCGGAGGCCGGCAGGAAGGACGCGCCCGGCGTCAGGTCCACGCGCCCGCCGCGCGCGCGCTCCAGGCCCTGGTCACTGGCCTCCAGGTGCGCCAGGGACATGAGCGTGGTGGGCTCGCCGCGCGGCAGGAGCCGGAGCTGGGTGGCGCCGTCGGGCACGTCCTCGGCCAGGAGCGACGGGCGGAGGACCATCTGCCCGCGCGTGGGGATGGAGAGCGCCACCGTGTCCATGATGGACGCCAGGTCCACCTGCGAGCCCGCCCACAGGTCCACCTGCACGTCGATGGCCATGGCCTTGGGCGCGCGAATCTTGCTCAGGAACGCCCTGCCCTCCTGGGCCCGCTCCGGAGGCTCCAGGCCCAGGGGGCCCGCGATGCTGCCGGTGATGGGCAGCACCTCCACGCTGGAGCGGAACTCCATGGAGGCAATGCCCGCGTCGGAGCTGAGCGCGAGCCGGCTGCCCTCCACGTCCCAGCGCGCGGTGACGGCGGTGAGCGCTTCCAGCAGCAGGGGGTCCGTGAGCGGCGCGCCCGTGGGCTCCTGGAAGAGACCGCCGGTGAGCGCGTCCTCCAGCTTCGCGTTGATGGCGGCGACGAGCGAAGGGCCCGTGGCGGTGTTGGCGAACGAGCCACCCGGCAGGCCCGTGAGGGTGACGGTGGCGCGGCCATCCAGGCGCAGCTTGAGCGAGCCGCCCGGGGGCACGCTGTCCGAGGCGGCGCGAGGCCTGCCGAGGAGGTGGCCCGGGACGCGGACGGTGGCGACGCCGGTGCGGCCGTTCTCGCGCTCGGGTTCGGGGAAGAGGCCCAGCGGACCGACGACGGAGAAGAAAGGCACGCGTGACGGCCGGTAACCCTCATCCACGTAGCCATGCGCGGCGAAGACGCGCACGTCGCCGCTGCGCAAAGCCATCCGGCCCTGCCACAGCAGTCCGCTGAGGATCTCGCGAATCACGCGAAGCGACCCTTCAGGGCAGTGTCATGTCTGGTTTCAAGCTGCTGCGTCACGGCCCCCCCCGGCACCCCGCAGAACCGCCTGTCCTTCGCACGCATCCCGCGAAGGGCGGCGACAATGAACCAGGAACTCGGCGCGCGTCAACACTGCACGCATGTCTTGCTTTGACGGAATGTGTGTCAATTCTGACGGGGGCCCCATCCCATGGGGAGGGGCGACGGGGTGGCTGTCCGCTGTATCGCGAGCCATCTTCTCGGGGAGGGAGCGGCGGATGACATTCGCGGACTTCGTGGCGCTGGCCGCCCAGCTGTTCGAGGCGTCAGGCGTGGGCGTGATGGTGTTGGGAGCGTTGGTCTCCGTGGCGCTCGTCATCCCGGACGTCCGCAGCCTGCGGCGCGCGGATGCGTACCGGCAGCTGCGCCACCGCCTGGGCCGCGCCATCCTGTTGGGGCTGGAGCTGCTCGTCGCGGCGGACATCATCCGCACGGTCGCGGAGGCGCCCACGCTGCGGCAGGTGAGCATCCTGGGCCTCATCGTCCTCATCCGGACCTTCCTCAGCTTCACGCTGGAGGTGGAGACCGACGGACGCTGGCCCTGGCAGTCGCGCCCGCGAGACGAGGACGGGAAGTGAGGGCCCGGCCTTCCGGCTGTCTGTCGTCGGGGCCGTTCGTGAGGGCGCGGCCAATCAGTGGCTGCGCCTCCAGGTGGGCGCGGACTGCCCTCGCGGGTTGCGGATGCACACCCTCCAGGTCAGGCCACTCCCATGGTGGGAAGCGGCGTTACGGGGCCCTGCCTCCAAGCTCGCCGGGAAGGGCCGGGGTCAGAGGAGGCGCGCGTGGAGAGTCACAGCGCAAGCTTCGACCCGGAGGCCCCCGAGTCCATCACCGATGCGCACTCCCGGCTGCTCCTCGAGACGCTGGTGGCGAGCACGCCGGTGGGGCTCGCGGTCGTGGACATGGAGCAGCGCTTCGTCCAGGTCAACGACGCGCTCGCCGCCATGAACGGCCTCCCGCGCGCGGCCCACCTGGGCCGCAAGGTGAAGGAGATCGTCCCGGAGCTGTGGCCCACGCTCCGCCCCCAGTACCAGCGCATCCTGGACGGGGGGGCCGCGCAGACGGTGGAGGTCAGCACCGCCACGTCGAAGGACATGGGCATCGAGCGCCACTTCCTCGTCGGCTACTACCCGGTGCGCACGGAAGCGGACGTGCTGCTGGGCATCGGCGTCACCGTCACGGAGGTCACCGAGCAGCGGAGGGCCCATGACGCGCTCCGGGCCAGCGAGCAGCGATACCGCTCACTGGTGGAGGCCATGGCGCAGCCGGTGTGGACCACCAACGCCCGGGGAGAGGTCGTGGAGCCCGCGCCGCGCTGGATGGACTTCACCGGCCAGACGCACGCGGAGCACCTGGGGCTGGGCTGGCTCACCGCCATCCACCCGGATGACCGCAAGCGCGTGGTGCGCGGCTGGGTGGAATCCCTGCGCACGAAGACGTCCTACCAGGGCGAGTTCCGCCTGCGCTTCCGCGCCGGGGGCTACCGGGACGTCGTGGGCCGGGCCGTTCCCGTGTTCGGGGACAAGGGCGCCATCCGCGAATGGGTGTCCACGGCGGAGGACATCACCGAGCGCAAGCAGGCGGAGGCCCGGGCGGAGAACGAGCGCGCGAGGCTGAGCGCCGTGCTGACAAGCGCCCCGGCGTCCATCGCCATCCTTTCCGGAGAGCGACAGGTCTTCACGCTGGTGAACCCCCTCTACAAGCAGCTGTCGGGAGGCGCGGACCTGATAGGCATCTCCATCAAGGACGTCGCGGACGCCCGGGGGCTCGAGTACTCGCGGATGCTGGAGCGGGCCTATACCCAGGGAGAGGCGTTGATCGAGAAGGAGGTCGCGATCACCACCGACTTCCAGGGCGACGGGAAGCCATCGACGCGGCAATTCGACGTCGCGTACCAGCCGCTGCGCGACGTGAACGGCCAGGTGGATTCCGTCCTGTCCTTCTCCATCGACGTGACGGAGCGGGTGGAGGCCCGGAAGAAGCTGGAGGAGTGGGCCGCGTCGCTGAGGAACCAGCAGCAATGGCTGGAGGCGGTGCTGGACCGGACGCCGGTGGCGCTGATCCTGGTGGAGCCCCGGACCGGCCGGGTCCTCTTCGCGAACCAGGTGGCCCGGCAGATGGCCGGCGGCGACTTCCCCGGGGGCCTGCGGGAGGAGACCTATTCGGGCGAGCACCGCTTCACGGACGAAGCAGGCCGGGAGATGACCATGGATGAGATCCCCGGCGTCCGGGCGGCGAAGGGCGCGTCCGTGCACGGGGAGCCGGTCGTCTGGCACACGCCCACTGGGCACTACTCGTTGCTGGTGGAGGCGGCCCCCCTGCCCGCCCAGCACGGCCATCCCGCTTCGGTCCTCCTGGGGCTCCAGGACGTCACCGAGCTGCGCAAGACGCAGGCACAGCTCCAGCACGCGGTGTCCCTGCGGGACGAGTTCCTGACGGTGGCGTCGCACGAATTGAAGACGCCGCTGACGCCGTTGCAGCTCAAGCTCCAGGCGCTGGTGAAGGACGCGCAGTCCGCCCAGACGCTGGAGGCGCTGCGGGAGCGCGTATTGAAGACGGCGGAGACCGTCTCCGGGCAGGTCAGGAAGATGACCACGCTCATCAACGACCTGCTGGAGGTGACGCAGCTCACGGGCCCCGCCGCGCCGCTGCGGCTGGAGGAAGTGGACCTGGCGGACGTGGTGCGCGAGGAGGTGGAGCGCTTCAAGGCGCAGGCGGTGAAGGTGGGCTGCGAGCTCATCGTCGAAGCTGCCCCGGGCGTGGTGGGGCGTTGGGACCGCCACCGGCTGGAGCAGGTGGTGAGCAGCCTGCTGTCCAACGCCCTGAAGTACGGCGCGGGCCACCCGGTGACGCTCCGGGTGGAGAAGAGCCTGGGCCAGGCCCGGCTGAGCGTGAGGGACGAAGGCATCGGCATCGCGCAGGGGAGCCTCCAGGCCATCTTCGAGAAGTTCACCCGCGCCGTGTCGACAAGGCATTACGGAGGTCTGGGATTGGGCCTCTTCATCACAAGGCAGATTGTCGAAGCCCACCACGGCACCCTGCGCGCGGAGAGCCAACCCGGGCAGGGTGCGACGTTCATCGTGGAGCTGCCTGTGGCTTGAGCATCCCCAATCAGTACCGTCCCCTGTTTTCCAACGACGTTACCTCCCAGCCATCTCCGGAGCGCACGAGCTCGACATCGGACCACCCCCCGCACAGCCCCCCGCAGTACACGTTCAGCGTGGCGTGGACCTTGTCTCTGGTCGCCCAATCAAAGTCTCGGACAGACAGGAACGACCCTGTAATCTTGGCTGCCGTCCCAGCAACGGCTCCAGGACGCCGGCCAGCCAAGGTGACACCGGCTGCGGAAATCTTGCACTCATCGACAGGCACCACGAACCGTGGCCCCTCGCGATTCCATCCGGAGAACGGGGCGGATTTGTAGCTCTCAAAATCAAGACAATAGACGAGTCCATCACCAAGACTGGCCTCGGAGAAGGGCTGCGCCAGCACATGCTGGAACACGGCAGCCCGAATGCGGTCTGTATCGTAGGCCTCCGTTACCTCTCTGCGCGCGTGACCGCATCCTGCGATGGCCAATGATGCCCCGAGCAGCGCCCGCATTGACGCCTTCATGGTCTGACATTCTCCAATTCCCAGCCGACACGGCCAACGACAGATATCGCGACTCAGAGCAGGTTCAGTTTCTCGCCCTTGGAGCACGCGCAACACGTCTGCCTTGCGCGACGCCAGGTTCTTCACGACCCTGGCGAAGAAGGTAGGATCAAACCCAGCCGCGGGTGCATCACCGTTCCGTCATCGGATCATCACCGCGCTGAAGGCCACGTCACAGAACGCCTGCTCGACGGGGTCGGTAATGCTCGCACGGAGCGCCGTCACGTCCTGTGCCCCCAGGAACACCTGCGTACAGGCCCCGGCCGGATGCTCCTCGGCCTCGCGGGGAACGTCACGCCCAGTCGCCGCGCACACGCGTCGATGGCTTCCGGCGTCGCGCCAGGTCCGAAGTGGACCTCCATCCCGATTCGTGACGCCGCCTTCTTGAGCGCAGGCCGGAACCTTTCGACGCGCGTGCATCCGCTCCAAAAAAAAGCGGCCCCCGGTCACCCGGGGGCCGCGAACCCTGACGGCAACTACTTCCGCGCCGGAGGCACGCCGTTCTCGCCGTACAGGTACGCCTGCAGCGGCTTCACCGCGAGGTCCGAGCGCTTCAGCGACTCCAGCGCGCCCACCGCCATGCGCGCCGCCTGCACCGTCGTGTAGTACGGCACCGAGTGCATCAGCGACTCACGGCGGATGGAGAAGCTGTCCGCGATCTCCTGCTTGCCGAAGGTGGTGTTGATGACCAGCACGATCTCCCCGTCGACGATCTTGTCGACGATGTTCGGCCGGCCCTCCTTCACCTTCTGCACCCGCTGCGACTCGATGCCCTTCGTCTGCAGGTAGTCGTGCGTGCCCGCCGTCGCCGTCAGGCTGAAGCCCAGGGACCGCAGGCGCCGGGCCAGATCCACCACCGCGGGCTTGTCCTCGTCCTTCACGGAGATGAACACCCGGCCCGTCTTGGGCAGCTTCACGCCCGCCGCCAGCTGGCTCTTCGCGAACGCCGACGCGTAGTCCTCCGCCAGGCCCATCACCTCGCCCGTGGACTTCATCTCCGGGCCCAGGATCACATCCACCCCGGCGAAGCGCGCGAACGGGAAGACGCTCTCCTTCACCGCGACGTGCCGGAACTCCGGCTCCTCCGTGCGGCCCAGCTCCTTCAGCGTCTTGCCCACCATGCAGAGCGCGGCGATCTTCGCCATCGGCATGCCCGTGGCCTTGGAGATGAACGGCACCGTGCGGCTGGCGCGCGGGTTCACTTCCAGGATGTAGATGTTCTTCCCCTGGATGGCGAACTGCACGTTCATCAGGCCCACCACGCCCAGCTCGCGCGCCATGGCGATGGCCTGGTCCTTCATCCGCTCCACCAGGTCCGGCGACAGCGAGTGCGGCGGCAGCGTCGCCGCCGCGTCACCCGAGTGCACGCCCGCCTCCTGGATGTGCTCCAGCACGCCGCCAATCAGCACCTGCCCCGTGCGGTCCGCCACCAGGTCCAGGTCCACCTCGATGGCGTCCTTCAGGAAGCGGTCGATGAGCACCGGGTGCTCCGGCGACGCGCTCACCGCCTCGCGCATGTAGCGCTCCAGGCTGGACGCGTCGTAGACCGTCTCCATCGCCCGCCCGCCCAGCACGTAGGACGGACGCACCATCACCGGATAGCCGATGCGCTCGGCCACCTTGAAGGCCTCCGCGTGGCTGCGCGCGACGCCGTTCTCCGGCTGCTTCAGGCCCAGCTTCTCGATCAGCTTGGAGAACTTCTCGCGGTCCTCCGCCCGGTCGATGGCGTCCGGCGACGTGCCCAGGATGGGCAGCCCCGCCTGCTCCAGCGGCACGCTCAGGCGCAGCGGCGTCTGCCCGCCGAACTGCACGATGGCGCCCACCGGCTTCTCGCGCTGGGACACCTCCAGCACGTCTTCAATGGTCAGCGGCTCGAAGTAGAGGCGGTCGGACGTGTCGTAGTCCGTGGACACCGTCTCCGGGTTGCAGTTGACCATCACCGTCTCGTACCCGGCCTCGCGCAGCGCGAAGGCCGCGTGCACGCACGCGTAGTCGAACTCGATGCCCTGGCCGATGCGGATGGGGCCGCTGCCCAGGATCAGCACCTTCTGCCGGTCCGTGGGGGGGGCCTCGTCCTCCTCCTCGTAGGTGGAGTACAGGTAGGGCGTGTACGCCTCGAACTCCGCGGCGCAGGTGTCCACCCGCTTGAACACCGGACGGATGCCGCGCGAGTGCCGGTGCGCCCGCACTTCCGCCTCCGGGTAGCCCATCAGGTTGCCCAGGTACTTGTCGGAGAAGCCGTGCGCCTTCGCCTGACGGAGCACGTCGTCCGGCAGGTGATCCAGGCGGCCGATGTCCGCCAGCGCCTGCGCCTCGTGCACCAGCGCCTCGATGTGCCGCAGGAACCACGGGTCGATGGCGGAGAGCTGGTGCACCTGCTCCACCGTCATGCCCTCGCGGAACGCCTGCGCCACGAACCACGGGCGCTCCGGCCGGGGCACGCGCAGCCCCTCGTTCAGCACCTTCTGCCGCTCCTCCTTCTCCGTGGGCAGCTCCGGCGACTCCAGGCCCACGCGCCCCAATTCCATGGAGCGCAGCGCCTTCATGTACGCCTCGGGGAAGGTGCGGCCAATGGCCATCACCTCGCCCACCGAGCGCATGCTCGTCGTCAGCGTGCGGTCCGCCTTGGGGAACTTCTCGAAGTTGAAGCGCGGAACCTTCACCACCACGTAGTCCAGCGTCGGCTCGAAGGAGGCCGGCGTGTCGCGGGTGATGTCGTTGCGCAGTTCGTCCAGCGTGTAGCCCAGCGCCAGCTTCGCGGCGACCTTCGCGATGGGGTAGCCCGTCGCCTTGGACGCCAGCGCGCTGGAGCGCGACACTCGCGGGTTCATCTCGATGACGACCATGCGGCCGTCGCCCGGGTGGATGCCGAACTGGATGTTGGACCCACCCGTGTCGACGCCAATCTCGCGGATGATGGCCAGCGAGGCCTGCCGCATGCGCTGGTACTCGCGGTCCGTCAGCGTCTGCGCGGGCGCCACGGTGATGGAGTCACCGGTGTGCACGCCCATCGGATCCAGGTTCTCGATGGAGCAGATGATGATGACGTTGTCCGCGGAGTCACGGACCACCTCCAGCTCGTACTCCTTCCACCCGAGCACGCTCTCCTCCACGAGGATGGTGGAGGTGGGGCTCGCCTTGAGGCCCGAGCGGCAGATGGCCTCGAACTCCTCGCGGTTGTACGCGATGCCGCCGCCCGTACCACCCAGCGTGAAGGACGGACGGATGATGGCCGGGAAGCCGATCTCCTCCACCAGCGCCATGGCGTCCGAGAGCGTCGTGGCGTAGCCGCTCTTGGGCAGCGACACGCCGATCTTCTGCATGGCCGCCTTGAAGAGCTGGCGGTCCTCGGCCTTGTTGATGGCCTCCAGCGACGCGCCGATGAGCCGCACCCCGTACTTCTCCAGGATGCCCCTCTCCGCGAGCGCCTTCGCCAGGTTCAGCGCCGTCTGCCCTCCCATGGTGGGCAGGAGGGAGTCCGGGCGCTCGGCGGCGAGGATCTTCTCCGCAGCCTCCACGGTGATGGGTTCAATGTAGGTGCGGTGCGCGAACTCTGGGTCCGTCATCACCGTGGCGGGGTTGCTGTTGAGCAGCACCACCTCCACGCCCTCGTCCCGAAGCGCCTTGATCGCCTGGGTGCCTGAGTAGTCGAACTCGACGGCCTGCCCGATGACAATCGGGCCCGAGCCAATCACGAGAACCTTCCGGATATCAGTGCGCTTAGGCATCGGGCGCCCCCCATACCAACGTCCGCCCCCACATGCACGCGGTGCGTTGTGGCATCCGAAGAGACCGTCCGATGCCCGCTCGCTCGGGGGACCCCGGCCCGGCGTCCTCTGCTACGCTGCCGCGCTTCCCTCCGGAGGTTTCATGCGTCGCTGGCCCCTGGCCCTGCTCGTCCTTCTTGCCGCGCCCGCCCTCGCCCAGGAC
>NZ_RAVW01000135.1 GCF_003611585.1 Corallococcus exercitus
GTATATGAGACAGCCCCGGGACCGCTCCAGCTTCGAGCAGGGCCCCCAGGCCCGGACCGGCCCGTCATTGGGGACGCCCACCTCGCCCGCGAACGTCGCGACCCAGCGCAACACCGTCGCCGGTCCTCCGGCGCCCGCCGCGGCTCCGGCACAGGCTCCCGCCCCGGCCGCGCCGTCGTACACCCAGGCCCAGGCGGACAAGGACGCCAGCGCCCTGCGTGAGGCCATGGACGGCGGCATGACCGGGTGGGGCACCGACGAGGACAAGATCTTCCAGACGCTCGAGGGCAAGACGCCCGAGCAGATCTCGATGATCCGCCAGTCCTACCAGGACCACTACGGCAAGAACCTGGACGCCAAGATCCGCGACGAGCTGGGCGGCTCCGACCTGCAGCGCGCCGAAGGCCTGCTCCAGGGCAATGGCGCGAAGAGCGACGCGGTCAAGCTCCAGTCGGAGATGGACAGCCTCTTCGGCTCCAACGAGGACATGCTCAAGGTGCTGGAGAAGCGCTCCCCCGCGGAGCGCCACGCCATCGCCCAGCAGTTCGCGGACATGCACGGCGGCACCCCGGCGGGCCAGAAGCCCGAGGACGTCCTCCTGGCCCGCCTGGGCCGCGAGATGGACGGCGCGCAGCTGGATCGCGCCCGGAGCATGCTCGGCGCGGGTCAGGCCTCCACGCCCGCGGAGGCCAACGCGCTGGAGACGCAGGCGCTCAAGGCCGGCCTGGAAGAGGACATGGCCGGCTGGGGCACCGACGAGGGCCGCATCTTCGAGCGCCTGGAGCGGGCCACGCCCGAGCAGCGCGCCGTCCTCGCGCAGGACGAGGGGCTCAAGGCGAAGCTCAAGGACGAGCTGTCCACCGAGGAGTACGACCGCGCCATCGGCCTGATGCAGGGCAACCCGGCCCAGGCGGACGCGGCCCGGCTGCGCGAGGCCATGGGCGGCTTCTTCGGCGCGGACGAGAGCGGTGTCCGCGACATCCTCCAGGGCAAGACGCCCGACCAGCTCACCGCCATCAAGGCCGAGTACCAGCGCCAGACGGGCAAGTCGCTGGAGGACCAGGTCCGCGGCTGGGACGGCGGCGACCGCGACGTCACGCTGCGCATGCTCAACCCGCCCGCCGCCGACGACGCGAAGGGGCAGGCGGAGGCCTCCGCGGAGCGGCTGCACCTGGCCATGGACGGCATGGGCACGGACGAGGACGCCATCCGCTCCGAGCTGGGCGGCAAGTCCAAGGCACAGCTGGACTCCATCGCCGCCGCCTACCAGCAGAAGTACGGCAAGGACCTGCGCGCGGAGCTGGACAGCGAGCTGGACGGCCGCGACGAACTGGAGCTGCTCAAGCAGGACTTCGACCTGGGCGCCGTCGACCCCAACGACCCCAACGCCGCGCAGGAGCGCGTGCGGCGGCTGCGCGAGGTCCAGTCCAACGAGTCCGGCTTCGGCGTGAACCTGCTGGACGGCATCCAGCACCTCACCAAGGGCGAGTCCGACAACGACATCCTCAACCGCAACCTGGACCGCGCCGACACGGCCATCCAGACGGGTAACACCCAGCGCGCGAACACGCTGACGGGCTACGCCACGGAGGACGTCAAGGCGCTCCAGTCCGCCAAGGACTCGCTGGCGGAGACCACCGCCACCGTGGCCGTCGTCGCCGCCACCACCGTGGCCGTCGTCGCGACGGGCGGCGCGGCCACGCCCCTGGCCATCGCCGGGTACGCGGCGGTGGGCGCCACCACGCGCGCGGCGACGTACGCCGCCATCCAGGGCGACGCCGCCGGGGCGCAGGACCTGAGCCGCCAGGCGCTCATCGGCGCCGTGGAGGGCGGCACGGCGGTGATTCCCGTGGGCAAGGGCGCCGCCGCCGTCACGGGGGGCGCGCGCGCCGCCGCCACCACCGCAACGGAGGCCGTGGCCCGCACGGCCGTGCGGGAGACCGCGGAGAGTGGCGTGCGCACCGCCATCAAGCAGGGCGTGAAGGAAGGCGCCTTCGGCGGCGCGGCCGGTGGCGCCGTGGACGCGGCCACCCAGAGCGAGACGTGGAAGGACGGCGCCCTCACGGGCGTGGGCCGCGTGGCCACCCGCGCGGTGACGGACGGCACCGTGGGCGCGGTGACGGGCGGCGTGGTCAGCGGCGGCCTGGCCAAGGGCGCGGAGCTGATCAAGCCGCGTGAAATCCCGGTGCTGCGCAACCCCGACCTGCCGGGCAACACCACCAAGGTGCGCTACGACAACGGCCAGGTGCGCATCGAGGCGGGGCCGCACGCCACGCCCGCGGACATCGCCGCGCACCAGGAGACGGCGCGCCTGCTCCAGAAGTACGAGGGGCCCACCGGGCAGATCCGCCAGCTCAAGGACCGCGTCCAGCAGGCCCTCACCAAGACGCCGGGCTACGGCACGCAGGGCTTCGAGTCCAAGCTGGAGGTGCAGAAGCTCAAGAACATCCTGGGCGGCCTGGAGGCGGCGCAGAAGCGCATCGACGACAGCATCGCCAGCATGAGCGGCAAGCCCACCGCGGCGACCGTCGCCGAGCGCGCGGCGCTCCAGCGCGACATCGCCAACGTGGAGTTCCAGATCGACTTCCACGCGAAGCGGCTGGACTCGCTGGCGCCGGGCACGGGCTCCGTGGCCATGCACGGCACGCCTACCGCGACGCCGGACTGGCCGGACGTGGGCAAGTCGGTGAACACCGTGGGCCAGGTGCATCCGCCCCCGCAGGCCCCGATGAACGCGGCGGAGAGCGCCGCCATCAACGACCCGCGCAACCTGGCGACGGAGACGAAGCAGCAGTTCAAGGCCCGCCAGTTGGAAGGGCACCGCGCGTACGCGGAGCGCACCTACGACCCGAAGACGCGGACCCAGGCGGAGCTCAACCGGGACATGGACCCCAGCCCCTTCACCCGGGTGGATCCGACGACCGGGCAGAAGGTGCCCGCGGAGACGCAGCAGTACGCCAAGGTCCGGGCGGAGAAGGCCCAGACGGAGATCCTGCGCCGGGGCGTCATCCGCGAGCAGCAGCTGGCGGAGGCGTTCCCGAACGGCCCCACGCTCAACGTGCCCGCCAACGACGCGGCCCATGGCTCCGCCCACAACGCGCACACCATCGACCGGCACGGGGCGTCGGTGCCCACGAACATCGCGGACGCGCCTCCTGGAGCCCGCACCATCGAGAGCCGCGTCACCACGGGCGACGGCTGGGGGAGCATCGAGAACAACTCGTTCCAGTGGTCCAGCGACGCGACCATGGACGCCACCCTCAACAAGTACGTGGCCGACAACTGGAGCACCATCAAGGACAACCTCGCCCTGTACGGCTACAGCGACCACCTGAACATCCCCGTGCCCCCTGGCACGACGGTGGGCAAGGGCTTCACGGCCACGGTGGACTCGGCGGGGCAGCGGACGGTGGCCGCCGCGAACGCGGGCAGCTACAACCTCCGGCTGCGCCTCGTCGACGGCACCCCGCCCCAAGTGGTGGTATTGACGGCCTTCCCTGGTCCCTGAGGCGAACTCCCGATGACCGCCGATCCCAAGGCAAGCGCCCGCTTCGAAGAGCTCAAGGCACGCATGGAGGCCCTCCAGAAGGCGCCCGCGCTGGAGAAGGCGCGCACCTTCCTGAAGGCCTTCTGCGCCCCCAACGGGGCGCTGTCCGAAGTCGAGGACCAGGTCCAGCACGCGCTGGGCTTCAACAGCATCCCGGTGTCGACCGGCCTGGAAGGACTGGAGGCCGTACTCGCGGACGCGAAGGTGCCGTCCGCGACGCTCGTGTCGCTGGCGCGCGAGGACGCGAAGCGCCAGGAGCTGCCCGCCACGCCGGACGCCGCCCGGAACTACCTGGGTCAGGTGGTGGCGCTCTTGCGCAAGCACCTGCCGAAGCAGCCCGAGGTCGAGGGCGTGGCCGGCTTCGGCATCGACGAGGTCTACAACCTGCGCGACCCGGCCGGGAAGCTGGAGCGGCTGCGCTGCATCGACGTGATTGGCGTGGGGAACGAGAGCTTCGCGGTGCTCGTGCCGGAGCACGCCAGCGAGGACAAGGGGCCCTTCACCGTGTACCGCTACCAAGCGGTGCTCGGGCAGCCGTTCAAGTACGACCGCGTGAAGGACGCGGGCCTCATCGCGAAGGTGCTCAAGGCGGCCCAGGGCTGACCTGGGAGGCCACCGTGCCCCTGCCTCGCAACGACTACGTCCCGCAGCTCGCCATCGTGGGCAACGCGAGGCTGCGGGGACGCGACCTGCGGGCGCAGGTGATTGACGACCCTCAAGGCGCGGCGCTCGTGCGCTCTCGGCCTCGGCCCGAGGAGCACCGCAGGGAGACCACCGATGCGCGTGGCTCCACGCACCGGTGGTCCGCGGGCTTCAGCGGCGCGCGTAGGAGCCGGTGCGCAGCTCGTCGAGGATGCTCGGTCCCTTGGGCGCCCAGCCGAGGAGCTGCTCCGCCTTCTGGGACGTGAACTGCTGATCCAGGGCCAGCGCGTCCGCGAACGGGCCGAACTGCTTGCGCGCCTCCTCCAGCGGCCAGGCCTTCGTCTTGCCGGCCACGCCCGCGCCCTCGCTCGCGGCCTGGGCAATGTCCTTCACCTTCACGGCCTTGCCCTGCGTGGCGAGGAGCACGGTCCCCGCGGGGGCCTTCTCCACGGCGCGCACGTAGAGGTCCGCCAGGTCATCCACGAACACCACCGGCCAGTGGTTCTCCCCCGTGCCCACGAAGGTGACGGCGCCCGAGTCCTTCACGGAGCCGGTGAGCATGGCGGGAATGCCGGTGCCGTTGCCGTAGACGACGCCCGGGCGGATGACGATGCCACGCACGCCCGGGGTGCTCAGGGCGCGCTGCTCCACGCCGGGGCGCCACGCGACGAGCGGCGTCGAGTTCAGCGGCGCGTCCTCGTTGACGACGCCCTGCGTGTGGCCGTGCACCCAGACGCCGCTCGTGTAGAGGAACGTCTTGTTCGTGCCCTGGAGCGCGCTCAGCACCGCCGCCACGGCCGGCGTGTCCACGTCCTTGTCGTTGGACGTCGCGGTCCAGATGACCGCGTCCACGTCCTTCACCACGGCCGCCAGCCCCGCCGTGTCCTTCAGGTCGCCCTGCACCGCCTGGACGCCCCTGGCGGTCAGCTTGCTCCGCGCGTCGTCCGACCGCGCCAGCCCCACCACCTGGTGCCCCGCGCGCTTGAGCGCGTCCACGACCGCCCCGCCGATGTAGCCCGTCGCGCCCGTCACAAGGATTCTCATGGTCCGCCCCTTCTTCCGATTCGGGTTTGCGCCCCCATGATGCCCGGCGGCCTTCCGGGTTTCACACGGGCTGGAGGGCGGCGTCCGGGGCCTGCGCTGGCGGCCCGTCCTCCATGGGGGCCTCCGAGGCCCGCCAGGACAAGGCGAAGGCCGCCAGGTTGAAGACCATCATCGTCAGGGAGAACAGCCACAGCCGCAGGCACACGGCGATGCCCGCGTGCAACATCAGCGTGGCCACCAGCCAGTGCCGCCGCAGCCGGGGGACCCAGATCATCCCCGCGTAGCCCACCTCGAGGAGCAGCGTGCTCCAGCAGCCCACCCGCGCCAGCAGCGGGTACGACGCGAGCCAGGAGAAGTCGAACGCACGGAACTGCGGCTGCATCAGCGCGCGCCAGAGGGCCTCGCCGTTCCACCACTGGACGCCCTGCGCCTTGGCCAGGCCGGTGTCCAGGTAGATGAAGCACAGGTGGAACTGGAGCGTGCGCAACGCCACGCGGGCCCCGGACGTGGGACCGGTGAAGACCCGGCCCGCTCTGGCGTCCAGGGACCAGCGCCCCGCGGACGGCATGAACACCAGGTAGAAGAAGAGCACGTGGAGGATGGTGTCCACGCCGTAGAGCGACAGGTACGCGTTCGCGGACGTCAGGCCATGCGTGAACCAGGTGAGCACCGCGAAGAAGCGCGTGCGGTAGCCCAGCAGCAGGCCCACCAGGCCCACCGCGTAGAGGACGAACACGGTGTACATCGTGGTCATCGTGCTGACGCCCAGCGGCGCCAGCAGCAGCCCCACCCGGCCCAGGCTGGGCGCCCAGTCGCCCGCGCCGACATCGGTGATGACCCACTGGACCAGGCCGAAGTTGCCGTACAGCGCTGGCAGGTGCGGCCAGAGGGTGGCGAGCTGGAAGAGGGAGAGGGCCGCGACGGAGATGCGCAGGAAGGCGAGCCCGTCGGAGGAGGCGGGTTCCAACCAGAAGCGCCGCACGTGGGTCTGGAGACGGTTCATGGCGAGTCCTTGGACAGGGGGCCATCACGGCGACCGAAGGTCCCGGTGTAGTAGAGGTCCCAGACAGGCCGTTGCCCGGCGGTCCACGCCTCCATGGTCGGCAGCGTGTAGGACTGGGTGACGACGGTGACGCGAGAAGCGTCCGGATGGATGCCCAGCATCACCGCCGCCCACGACTGCGCCAGCACGTCCTGCGTCTTCCGGTTGGCACGCAGGGCGGAGGCGACGATGCAGCGATAGCGGCGCGCCACCTCCACCTCGTCGGAGGTCAGCGGTTCGAACACGGTGCTTCCGTCGCCCTGCTCCACGAAGAAGCCGGTCCGCGAGTCGCTGGCCACGGCAGGGGCGAAGAAGCGGTAGTCGCTGAGGACGCCGGAGAGGTTCTGATAGGTCCGGACGCCGCGGTCGAACGCGGCCTCCGAGCTCGTGCGGGTCAGCCCCGTCCAGAGGAAGGCGTCCACCGCGGCCAGATGCAGCACCGCGATGCACGCCCAGAGGGCCGCCTGGCGTTCATCACCCTCGGGCCGCGATGGGTCGGTTCTCATGGCTACTTCAGGAACTGGTAGGAGCCAGGGGTGATGTCCGCGAGGACGGAGTCGATGGCGAGGCCCACGCGCTGCGACGTCTCGCCCGAGGCCATCCCGGCCTCGGTGTTCGGATCCATCACCAGGCCCATGACGTTCGCGTTCACGTCGAGGACGACGTTCTGGACGCTCGCCATGCGCCGCACGTAGGCGAGGGGCAGCGTGCCGTAGAGGCGCGACCCGTTGACGCCGCCCCGGGGGGAGAACGTGGGCAGCCGGATGTAGAACGTGTCCGACGGCACCAGGCGGATCTGCGCGACGATGGCGTCCACGTCCGCCTGCGTGAAGTCATGGGTCGGCGTGCGCGTGGACACGGACGCGAAGCTGATGGCGCTGGTGAGCGCCACGCCCACCGTGACCACGGCGGCGGCCTTGAAGCCCACGTGACGGGACACACGGCGCAGGCCGCTCGAAGACAGGAGTTGTTTCATCGGGGAGGTACCTTCAGGGTGAGGGCCGCGGGAAAAGGCCGCTGCCTCCTCAGGTACGTCCCGGTGAAACATTATTCTCCGGCCCGGGGTGCCGCGTGACCGCGCTCCCCCCCGTGAAGGAGGCATCCGGAACGTGGATGGCCTACCCTGGGGGCCCATGAGCTTCGCCGACAAGCTGCGCGTCTGGATGCCCCTGCACGAGAACGGAGTCAGCCGCGCCGTGCACTTCGTGGGGGCCTACCTCTTCACCTTCGCCCTGCTGGTGCCCCTGTGCTGGGTGCGCGTGCCCGGCACGCCGCTGACCGCCGCGCACCTGCTGGTGGCCGCGGTGGCCCTGTACGCCGTGACGCTGGAGTGGACCGCCGGCCTGCTCATGGCCCTGCCGCTCGTCCCCACGCTCTTCGCCGCCGAGGCGGTGGCCCGGCTTCCCACGGGGACGGCCGCGGGCATCGCCTTGGGCGTCATGGTCTTCCGCTTCGCGCTGGTGGTGGGCGCGCACGTCGTCTTCGAGAAGAAGACCCACGGCCTGCCCCTGGGCGGCCCGCTGCTCTTCTTCATCGAGCCCGTGTACCTGCTCACCCTGGTGCTCTTCGCGCTGGGCCTCAAGCAGGACCTGCGCGCGCGCGTGGCCACCGGCGCGTAGCGGCCCCGGCCCTCAAGGCGCGCGGGCGTTCACCATGGCGATGCCCGCCAGGATGACGCCGATGGCCAGCAGCATGGGCAGCGTCAGGTGCTCGTTGAAGAAGAGCAGCCCGGACAGCACGCCCGTCGCGGAGACGACGTAGCCGAACTGGCTGAAGTACACCGGGTCCGCGACGCGCTGGAAGTGGAAGTACACGCGGTAGCCCAGGCTGGTGAAGACACACTGGGCCAGGATGACCGTCCAGCCCGCCATGCCGGGCCGGGTCAGCCCGCCGTTCGCCACCAGCAGCGGCAAGAGCGCGAGCGCCCCGCCCAGCAGCATGCCGCCGGCCAGGAGGCTCGCGGGCGCGCCCTTGGGCATGCGCAGCTTCCGGTACACGTTGCCGGCCGCGATGCTGATGGGCGTGCAGAGCGCCAGGGCCAGCCACCACGCGGAGCCGGAGCCCCCCGCCATGCCCCGCCCCAGCACCAGCAAGGCCGCGCCGCCCAGGCCCACCACGATGCCCGCGAGCCGCAGGGGCCGGTAGCGCTCGATGCCCAGGCCCCAGGCAAAGGCATACGTGAACAGCGGCGGCAGCGTGTACACCAGGGACGTCACGCTGGTGCCCACGCTCTGCATGACGATGAAGGTGACGCTGTTGGGCACGGCGACGCTCAGCACCCCGGCGATGAGGCTGTAGCGCAGCACGGGCCGGGCTTCCGGCACCGCGGAGGAGCCGCGCGCTCCCGCGAACGCCAGCGCCAGGCCGCTGCCCAGCGCCGGCCAGAAGGCGAACGCCAGCGGCGACCAGCCCTCCGCGCGGGCCACGCGGGACATGGGGAGCATGCTGCCCAGCAGCACACCGGTGGCGATCAACAAGAGCAGCGGCGCGTCCCCCAGCTGGCGCAGCCGGGTTCCGACGAGGGTCTGGGTGGTCATGGTCAGGGCGTCCGTCAGAAGGTGGTGCCCAGCGCCAGCGCCGCGGCCCAGAGGCCGTTGTCGGAGAAGGCGAAGCCCAGCGGCGCGTCCAGGTTCATCACCAGCCGCCCCTCCACGAAGCCCGCGGAGCCATACACCCGGACGTGGGGGATGAGCGCCAGGAAGGTCGGGTCCGCGCCCTCCGCCGCCGTGGAGACGTAGATAGCCTGGAAGGTGGAGCCCACGAGGACGTGCGAGGTGAGGTCCACGCTCGCCGTGCCGGAGCCCTGGAAGACCGCGTCCACGCGCTGGCCGCGCTTCTCCGACAGCTGCGCGGACATCGGGACACGCCCGTCCAGGCCGAAGCGCCACCGCCCCTGGCGCAGCGTCACGTCCGCCCAGGGCGTCAGCCCCAGGAGCCCCGGAGACACCAGGCTGAAGCCGCTGTTGCCGCGCAGCGTGGCCGCGCGCCGCAGCAGCGCGGTGCCGAAGTCGTCCGGGTCGGTGATGAGCGTGAAGGGCAGCACCAGGTTGCCGCCCGTGCGGACCTTCAGCGCGCCGTCGTCGTGCAGCACGCCGCCCAGGCCCACGGACGGGTTGCCCGCCTGGAACGCGGTGGGGCCTCCGGCCCGTGACGGCGCATAGGCGAACAACCAGGCGGCGTTGAGGCTCACGCGCTCGGACAGGGCCACGGAGCCGGAGAGCGCGGGGGCGAACACCGTCGTGGGCTGCCCGTTGAGCGTCCCGGAGTAGGCATACGTCTCGTAGAGCAGCGCATTGGGAGGACGCGACGCGGGGTCCGAGGCCAGGGCCTCCGGGGCGGCGAGGAGCAGCGCGGCGGCGCTGAGACAGCGGATGAGAGGGTTCATGGCGAAGGACGGCGTGAGAGAGGAAAGGAATTGAAAGGTCACGGGCCCGGGGACGCCCAGCTGGCGCCGAACTCGAGCAGCTCCGGCAGCAGGTCCCGGCCCAGGCCGAAGGCCATGCACAGCGGAGCGCGCCAATGGTTCTCCGGCGGACCTGGCGCCTCGGAGGACTTGGATAAGTTCTCCGAGGCGCCAGGCTCCGGCTCGCACGCGGTCCCGACGATGGACGGGGGGCAGGCGGCATCAAACCGGCCGTGGGAGGGCCGCAGCTGATGCGGCACGTCCGGTAGCGCCGCCGTCACCGCCCGGACGACGGGGTCCTGACCGTCGGAGACGACGCCGACGACGGGCACCTCCAGCGCGCGCACCAGCGTCTGGAGTTGTTCCACCAATTCGCCGGCCCGGGCTTCCGGCAGGCTCCAGGCCGCCAGCACCTCGGAGGACAGACAGTCCCGAGCCACCCAGAGCACGGCGTTGCCCGCCTCCGGGACCAAACCGCTCAGGGCCAGCACCACGCGCCCCAGCCGGCGCGTCACCGCCTGGAGGCGCGCGGGGTCCAGCGAGCGCGGCGCCAGCAGCGCGTCATAGCGCTCCAGCAGGTTGGAGACGCTGCGCTCGGAGATGGGCACGTCCCGGGCGCGCAGGGCGGCGTGGATGGCGGGCACGCTGCGCTTCTCCTGGTGGCGCAGCGCCCCGATGAGGGCGATGACGTCCAGGCCGAACTCGTGCTCCGGCAGCACCCACAGCCCCTCCTCCTCCGCGCGGATGGCCTTCTGGCGCAGCGGACAGCCCTCGCGGTGACACACCCGCACCTGAACCTTGAGCGCGACGACGCCGTTGAGCGTCACCACGTTGCGGCGGGCCCGGTAGTCCGCGGGCGCCTGTCCGCCACAGGCGGCACACTGCCGCCTTCGATTGTCGAGCCCCACCAGCCGGCTGGCCGGGGGATGTCCGGTGGTCCGCGCCATGACGCCACTCCCTGGGAAGGCGGCACCGCCGCAGGCCGGTGCCAGACGTGGCTAGGGCGTGGTGCCCGCGGCCGACTTCACCGGCTGCGCCGGCTGCTTCTTCACGAGTTCGATCTCCAGCGTGATGGAGACCTCCTCCCCCACCGCCACGCCCCCCGTCTCCAGCGCGGCGTTCCACTTCAGGCCGAAGTCCTTGCGGGCAATCTTCGTGGTGGCCGTGCCGCCCCGCTTGACGTTGCCGTACGGGTCCTTCGACTCCACGTCGAAGCCGTCCAGCTGCAACACCACGGGCTTCTTCACGCCGCGGATGGTGAGGTCGCCCGTCAGCTTCAGGCCGTCGCCGGACTTCTCCACCTTCGTGGACTTGAACGTGAGCGTGGGGAACTTCGTGACGTCGAAGAAGTCCGGCCCGCGCAGGTGCTCGTCGCGCGAGGCGTCGTTGGTGGTGACGGTGGTGGCGTCGATGACGGCCTCCACCGACGACTTCGTCAGGTCCTTCTCGTCCAGCTGCACCGTGCCGGTCACCTTGGAGAAGGAGCCGCGCACGTTGGACACCATCATGTGCTTCACGGAGAAGAGCGCGGACGAGTTCGTCGGGTGGATGTCGTACGCGGTGGCGCCGGCCAGCGAGGGCATGGCGAGGACGGCCGCGAGGGCCAGGGACTTGAGCAGCGACGTCATGGGGAATGTCTCCAACGGGGGGAAAGGGAATGACTGTCAGGTGGCGTAGATGCGCTTGTGGTCGCGCGTGCCCTGGTAGCGGAAGCCAGAGCCGGCGGCGTCCGCGGCGGGCCGCTCGTCCAGGTGCTCACGCGCGCGCATCACGTCCTCGTACTCGGGGATGGACAGCGCGCGGCGGCGGGACAGGCGCGCCTGAAGCCCCAGCGCCTTCACGCGCTCCTGCGCGCCGGCCTGCACCACGCCGCTGAAGAACTCCGCGCAGGACCCGCTGCCGTAGGAGAACAGGCCCACGCGCTGGCCGGTGAGGTCCTGGGGCGCCGTGGACAGGAGGCTCGCCAGCGCCAGGTACATGGAGCCCGTGTAGATGTTGCCCACCTGCGACGGCAGCACCAGGCTGTTGCCCACCAGCCGGTCGAAGCTCGCGTCCGGCGCGGCGTCCCCGTCCAGCGTGCGCAGGTGCCGGTGCGCCTTGCGGGACATCTTCCCGTAGGGCACGTGGTAGACGAGCGCGGCGAAGCGGTCGCTGTACGCGCCCTCGCCCACCGGCTCCGCCGCGGCCTCCTGGTAGGCCCGGTACGCCCCCTCCAGCGCGTCCAGGTAGCACTGCACGGAGTAGTGCCCGTCCACCAGCGCGTCCTTCGAGTACAGCGGACGCCAGAAATCCATCACGTCCTTGGAGTAGACGCCCGTCTTGCCCGCCTCCAGCGCCAGCAGCGCGGGCGTGTCCGACACCAGCATCGCCACCGCGCCGGCGCCCTGCGTGGGCTCGCCCGGCGTGCCCACGCCGTAGCGCGCGATGTCCGAGCACACGATGAGCGCCTTGCGGCCCTTCGCGCTGCCGGAGCGCACCCAGTCGAGCGCCATCTGGAGCGCCGCGGTGCCGCCGTAGCAGGCGTGCTTCGTCTCGAAGATGCGGCAGCGCGTGGGCAGCCCCAGCAGTCCCTGGACGTAGGAGGCCACCGGCTTGGAGTGGTCCACCGCCGTCTCCGTGCCCACCACCAGCAGGCCCACGTCCTCCGGCGAGCAGCCAGCGGACTCCAGCGCCATGCGCGCCGCGCGGGACGCCAGCGTGACGGTGTCCTCGTCCACCAGGGGCACGCCCATGCGCGTCACCCCCAGGCCCTCCACGTACTTGCCCGGCGCCACGCCGCGCGCCATGGCCAGGTCCGCGAGTTCCACGTAGGTGTCCGGTACGGCGACCCCGATTGCTTCCAGTCCTGCCTGCATGATGGCCCCCTCGAGTTGCTGCGTGGTGTCCTTCGCGCGCACGTCTCCCGTGCACCGCGGGATGCGCGGTGTTCCGTGACGTGGGCGGAGGTGTCTGGGATTGCGGGCCGGCGTCCTTCGAGCGCGGGGGCCCCACCCCCGCGCCCTGCCTCCAGGGCCGGCCTTCACATCGTGACTGCTCCGCCGCGCGCCGCTTCCTCGGTCCGGCGCGCGACGGACCCTGCCGGTGTCAGCGCCGCGCGTAGGAACCGCTGCGCAGCTCGTCGATGATGCCAGGGCCCTTGGGCGTCCAGCCGAGCAGCGCCTGCGCCTTCTGGGCGGAGAAGCGCTGATCCAACGCCAGCGCGTCCGCGAACGCACCGAACTGCTTGCGCGCCTCCTCCAGCGGCCACGCCACCGTCTTGCCGCCCGCGCCCGCGCCCTCGCTCGCGGCCTGGGCAATGTCCTTGAGCTTCACGGCCGGGCCCTGCACGGCGACCAGCACGGTCCCCGCGGGGGCCTTCTCCACGGCGCGCACGTAGAGGTCCGCCAGGTCCTCCACGAACACCACCGGCCAGTGGTTCTCACCGGTGCCCACGAAGCGGGCCGCGCCGTCCTGCTTCGCGGAGGCGGTGAGCATGGAGGGAATGCCCACGGCGCGGCCGTAGACGATGCCCGGGCGGATGACGACGGCGCGCACGCCCGGCGTGTTCAGCGCGCGCTGCTCCACCGCCGGACGCCAGGCCACCAGCGCCGCCGCGGCGAGCGGCGAGTCCTCCGTGACGACGCCCTGCGTGTCGCCGTGCACCCAGACGCCGCTCGTGTAGACGAACGCCTTGTTCGTGCCCTGGAGCGCGTCCAGCACCGCCGCGACGGCGGGCGCGTCCACGGCCTCGCTGTTGGTGGTGGCCGTCCAGACGACCGCGTCCAGGTCCTTCACCAGCGCGGCCAGCCCCTTGGCGTCCGCGAGGTCGCCCGCCACCGCCTGGATGCCGCGGGCGGTGAGCTTGTTGCGCGCCTCATCGGAGCGCGCCAGCCCCAGGACCTGGTGGCCCGCGTGCTTGAGCGCGTCCACGACCGCCCCGCCGATGTAGCCCGTCGCGCCCGTCACAAGGATCTTCATGGTGTGCCTCTTCTCACGTTCAGGTTTGTGTCATTCGACCGTCACGCCCACGTCCTGGCCGTCGTGGGCCCAGGCGTAGGAGCGCAGCAGCAGCTGCCACACGACCTCGAGTTCCGCCTCGTCGCGTGGACCAAAGAGCATGGGTGTCCCGGAGCGCGGATGCGGCATGCCCCAGCCCTGCTGGAACACCCGCCGCGCCGTCTCCGGCGGGAACGTCAGGTGCAGGCTGCCGTCCTCCGCCGGGTGGATGTGCGCGAACTCCGTCCCCACCTGGAACGCCGCGCGAGGCCCCCGGGAGGCCTCCGGCCGCAGCCAGAAGGCGCGAGCGCCCGGCACGGAGATGCCGCTGGGCGCCACGCGCACGTCCGGCAGCGCGGCGGCGCGCGTGAACAGGCGCTCCTGCAGTTCCGGAGGCGCAAGCTGGCTCAGCTGGCGGTGCGCCAGCGGCGTTCCCGGCGGCGCGTCCGTCGTCTCCGGGCGCGGCCCCTTGCGCGCGGGCAGGCGGAAGGACGGCTCCGGCGCCGTGGACGCCAGCACCATGGACGCACGGACCGCCGGCTCCGCGCGCGACACGTCACTGGCTTGCGGGGTGCAGGACAGCGCGGCCAGGAGCAGCGCCGCGAGGCCCAAAGACACCGTGCGTGGGGAATCCATGGCTTTCGTATAGAGCCCGTTGACGTCTGGACACTACGCGTCGATTGGAAAAGGATTGTTTCCTGGAGGTGACCAATCCCCATGGAGCAGGTGGCGCCGTATTTCACGTTCGCGGAGGTGGTGCGCACCGGCAGCTTCACGGTGGCGGCCCGCTCGTTGGGGCTGTCCAAGGCGACCGTCAGCAAGCAGGTGATGGCGCTGGAGGAGACGTTGGGCGTGCGGCTCCTGCAGCGCACCACGCGCAAGCTGTCGCCGACGGCGGAGGGCCGGGCGCTGGCGGCGCGGTGTCAGCGGATGACGCAGGAGCTGGAGGCCGCGAAGGCGGAGGTGCTGCTCCTGCGCCGCAAGCCGCGCGGGCCCCTGCGCGTGAGCATCCCCATGTCCTTCGGGCTGATGCGGGTGCTGCCGGCGATGCCGGAGTTCCTGGAGCGCTACCCGGAGATTGATCTGGACATCCAGCTGGATGACCGCGTGGTGGACATGGTGGAGCAGGGCTTCGACGCATGCATCCGCATCGCGCAGCTGCCGGACTCATCGCTGCTCGCGCGGAAGCTGGCCTCCAGCCGCCGGGTCATCTGCGCGACGCCCGCGTACCTCCACCGGCACGGCACGCCGCACCGGCCGGAGGACCTGCGCCAGCACCGCTGCCTCCAGTACACGTACCTGGCCTCCGGCACCGCGTGGCGCCTGCGCGGCCCGGGGGACGTGGAGTCCCTGGTGGAGACCACCGGCACGCTGAAGGCCAACAGCAGCCTGGCCCTGAAGACGGCGGTGCTGGGCCACGCCGGCATCGCGCAGTTCCCCCTCTTCGCCGTATGGGAGGAGCTGCGGGACGGACAGCTGGTGGAGGTGCTGGACGACCACACGCTCCCGGAGCTGTCCATCTGGGCCGTGCACGCGCAGGGGCGCACCGTCACGCCGAAGGTGGGCGCGTGGATGGACTTCCTGGCGCGGCGCTTCGCGGACGAGCCCGGGTGGAACCTGGGCGCCCAGGCGAAGCGCGGCGGCTGAAACGGCCTGGAGGAAACGTCAGCCCTTGCGGGCGTTCGCCTGCCAGTCGTGGCGCATGCGCAGCTTGCTCAGCTGCGCGGAGGCCACCTGCGTGCGCGCACCGTCCGGAGCCAGCTTCCACGCGTGGCTCTGGGTGAAGATGAGGTTTCTGCCACCGCGCAGCACGGTGGCCTCGAACTCCACCACCGTGTCCAGAGGCGTGGCGGACAGCATCATCGCGTTGAAGTTGCTGGTGAGCGCGTACTCGTCCGGCCCCAGCATGGGCAGCGTGGCCAGCATGCTGACCACGTCCAGCATGGAGTAGATGACCCCGCCGTGCAGCGTGTGGCTGAGGTTGTCGATGGCCTCCGTGACGCGCAGGCGGCACTTGCAGAAGCCGGGGCGCTGCTCCAGCAGCTCCAGGCCGCAGTAGCGCTGGTAGGCGTGCTCCAGCAGGGCGCGGGAGTGCGCCAGGGCGTGCTCGCTCAGATCCGTCGTCGTGTCGTTCGTCACAGGGTCCGTCCGATGATGTCCAGCATGACTTCCCGGGCGCCGCCGCCAATGCCCAGCAGGCGCGCGTCGCGGTAGATGCGCTCCACGCGCGAGGGTTCGACGCAGCCGTGCGCGCCGTGCAACTGGACGGCGTCATGCGCGATACGCTCCAGCACGTCCACGGCGGTGTTCTTCGCGATGGCGGCCCGCGCCGCCGTGAGCTGTCCTTCGGCCTGCCAGCGCACCGCCTGCTCCACGAAGACGCGCGCCACGCTCAGCTCGGAGTGCCGCTCCGCCAGGCGCTGGCGCAGGACGGACTTGTCCAGGAGCGCTTCGGTCCCCACGCGCCGCGCGCGGCAGTGCTCCACGGTGTCGCGCAGGGCCAGCTCCGCGGACGCCAGGGCCATCACCGCCAGATTCAGCCGCTCCTGTTGCAGGCACTGCTGGAGCAGCCGTCCCGCCTCGCGGCCGTGGATGAGCAGCCGCGCCGGCGTGGACTCGAAGCGCAGCGCCGCGAGCGGCAGACAGCGCCAGCCGAGGCACGCCAGGCGTTCGTGGCTCAGGCCCGGCGCGTTGCCCTCCACCAGGAACAGTGCCAGGGCCCCGTCCAGGAGCGCGCCCACCAGCAGCAGGTCCGCGCGGCCCCCGTTGCAGATGAAGCGCTTGTCGCCGGTGAGCCGGTAACCCCCGTCGCCATGGGGCTCGGCGCGGCACTCGAAGCCGCGCAGGTCCGAGCCCGCCTGCGGTTCGGTCAGCGCGAGCACGATGCTCCGGTCGCCCCGGAGCACGGAGGGCACCACCCGGGCCGCCACCGCCGCGTCGGCGCCCTGCACCGCCTTGAGGCTGACGAAGTGCGACGCGAGCCCCATGGTGATGCCCTGCGAGCCGCCCAGGGTCAGCTCCTCCACCAGCACCGCCAGCCGGCCCGGGTCGTCCGGGAGCTGCTCCGGGGAGTGCCCCAGCGACAGCAGGCCCGCCCTGCCCGCCTGCCGCCAGAGCTCCAGCGGATACGCACCGTCGCGCTCCCACGCGTCCACATGGGGCCGCACGTGGTCGTTGACGAAGGTGCGCACGCGCCCCCGGAAGTCGTCCGTCGTGGAGTCCATCTAGAACACCGTGCTCTGGGCCAGCTGCTGGAAGCGCTGGACGATGGGCGCGAGCCTCGCGGGGGACACCTCGCCCTCTGGCTCGAAGTAGTAGAGCCGGGTGAAGTCGTTCATCACCTGGAGCATCTCCCGCGAGCGCCGCGCGGCGCGGATTTCGTAGCGCTGGAGCGCCGCCGTCAGGTCCGCGTCGCAGTGCCCCACCAGGGCCTGCGCCAGCATGAAGCCGTTCTCCAGGCCCAGCGTCAGCCCGTAGCCCAGGGTGGGCAGCATCGCGTGGATGCTGTCGCCCAGCAGCACCACCCGGCCCCGGAACCACTGGCCCTCGCCCGTCAGCGCCTTGAGCTTGTGGGTGAGGATGTCCTGCTCGGGCGTCTGCCCCATCATCCGCAGGAGGTCCTGGGGCAGCGGCGCGAACAGCTCCAGCAGCCCCTGCCGGTCCAGCAGCGGCTGGTCGCGGTGCTGGTAGGCGGCGAACCAGTAGCGCAGCGACGTGGCCTTGTTGAGCGGGTACGTCACCACGCGCGAGTGCCGCGACGTGAAGATCTGACAGCGGTCGGAGTGCAGGAGCGGCGAGTCGAAGTTCACCACGCCCCGGCTGGCGACGAGCCCCGTGTCATGGGGCACGAGCCCCGGGTTGACGAAGGCACGCGTCGTGGAGGATACGCCGTCCGCGCCCACCGCGAGGTCGAAGTCGAAGCGGTGGCCGTTGGTGAAGGTGAGGCGCACCTGGTCGCCCACGTTCTCCAGCGACTCGCAGCCCATGCCGTAGTGGATGTCGTCCTCGTCCAGGCGGTCCGCGAGCAGGCGGAACAGCTCCGTGCGCAGGAACATCATCGCGGGCGCGGGCAGCCCCATCCCGGCCGGGCGTACCGGCTGGCTGTGGACCAACTGCCCGTGCTTGTCGTGCGTGTCCAGGAACTCGATGGGCTGGCCCCGGGAGAGGAAGGCGCGGTCCTTGAGCACGAAGCGCAGCACCTGCATGGCCTGCGGCCAGACGTAGATGCCCGTCCCGGAGTCCCGGGGCCCCGTGCCGCGCTCGAAGACGACACAGTCCACGCCCAGCCGCTTGAGCATGACGGCGCAGGCCAGCCCGTTGAGACCCGCGCCGATGATGGCGACCCTCATGCCGCCTCCTCGCGGGCACTCCACAGGGGCTGGCTGGTGGAGGCGCGCAGCGAGTACCGGTTCTGCAAGAGGCACAGGCTGGTCAGCTCCATCAGCATCGGGTCCAGCAGGCCCTGCTCGTGCGCGCTCAGCGTGGGCAGCTTCTCCAGCAGGTTCCGCACGCGGGCGGGGTCGAAGAAGGGCAGCGCGTCCAGCTCCGAGCCGTTCAGCACGTCGCGCACCAGCTGGTACAGCCGGCCCTTCTGCTGGAGCGTGGCGGGCGGCGCGCGGAAGTAGTGCTTCTTGCGCTTGTAGAGGGCGTCCGGCAGGTACGGCCGCATGGCCTCGCGGAAGACGTACTTCTCCGTGGAGCCGCGCACCTTCATCCAGACGGGCATCTGGCACGCCAGCTCCACCACGTGGTGGTCCAGGAGCGGCACGCGGCCCTCGATGCTGTGGGCCATCTCCATGCGGTCGCCCAGCGTGGTGAGCACGAAGTTGGGCAGGTAGGACTTGGCCCACAGGTACATGGACTTGTGGACGGGGTCGCGCCCCTCCAGGTTGCGGTGATCCAACCGGTCGTAGAACTGGCGGTAGGGGTCGCTGCCCTCGAACTGCGCGCGGAAGTCCGGGCGGTAGAGCGCCTCCAGCGCCTTGAACCAGCCGGCCTGGTTGTCCAGCCAGGACACGCCGTGGGACAGCTGCTGGACCATCCAGTGGATGTCCTGGGGCATGTCGGGCTGGACGTAGCCGTTCTCGCTCTCCTGGATGCGCTGGCGCAGCTTCGTGACGAGCGCCGGGTCCTGCCGCTCCGGGTTGTAGAGCAGCATGTCGCGGCGGAAGTGCGGGTAGCCGGCGAAGACCTCGTCGGCGCCCTCGCCGGTGAGGACGACCTTCATGCCGGCGTCGCGCACCGTCTCGCTGAGGATGTACTTGGCCACGCCGTGCGCGTTGAAGAACGGCGTCTCGTTGTGCCAGAGCGCCTGCTCGAAGTGGTCCGCCAGGTCGTCCTGGGACACGGCCACGGTGTGGAAGCGCGCGCCGTTGTGCTCCGCGGCCAGCCGCGCGAACTTGTTCTCGTCGTAGTCGTCCATGTCCGTGAAGGACAGGTTGAACGCGTCCAGCGGCTGGCCGGACAGCTGCGTGGCCACGCCCAGCATGGCGGAGGAATCAATGCCGCCGCTCAGGTAGACGCCCATGGGCACGTCCGCGCGCAGGCGCAGACGCACGGACTGCTCCACCGCGGCGCGGATGGACTCCACCATGCCCTGCTCGTCCGCGGGGTCCGGCGCGTCCTGGCGGGCGAACTCCATGTCCCAGTAGCGGCCGTGGTGCAGCCCGCCGCTGTCGGCCATCACCCAGCACCCGGGCTGCACGCTCTTCACGCCCTTGAAGAGCGTGTGATCGCGCAGGTAGAAGGCGCGGCTCGCGTAGGCGTGCTCGTCCCACTCCGCGGGGACGCCCGCGGCCAGGAGCGCCTTCACCTCCGACGCGAAGTACCAGGCGCCCCGGTGCTGCGCGTAGAACATGGGCTTGATGCCCATGCGGTCGCGCACGGCGAGCATCAGGCGGCGCTGCCGGTCGAAGAGCAGGATGGCGAACTCGCCGCGCAGCTGCTTCAGGCCCGCCAGGCCGGAGCGGCGGTACAGGTGCAGGGCAATCTCACTGTCGGAGTCCGTCTTGAACTGGCAGCCGAGCGCCTGGAGCTCGCGGCGGATCCGCTCGTGGTCATAGAGCTCGCCGTTGACCACCAGCGCGATGTCCCCCTCGTCCGCGACGATGGGCTGCCGGCCGTTGTCCAGGCCGATGATGCTCAGCCGGACGTGGCCCAGCACCGCGCGGCCGGCCGGGTCATGCCACAGGCTGCGCTCGTCGGGACCGCGGTGGTGGAGGGTGGTCAGCGCGGTGAGGAGGCTCCGCTCGTCGAAGCCGGAGGGAGAACGCTGGTAGACGCCAATGAATCCGCACATAGGAGGGCCGCTTCCTTAAATGGATGAGAGTCCGTCAGCGCCAGCGCGCACGGGGCCCCGGGGAAAAGGCCTCCGAGGGCGGGGCTGGCAATGGATTGCAAACCGCTGGAGGAACTGGCGCGTGCTCAGCCATGCCCCGGTCCAGCGAACCTGTTCAGGCGGTCATCGAGTGCTTCCGGTACCGCGACAGTTTCTACCCATGATTCCCCCTCTGAAGCCCGGCCCACGGCGGTCCCACCGGCGGATGGTCTCACCGCGACCGACGGGCATTGGACATAACATCATCAAAAACAAATCGATAGCAGAAATCTCGTAACAAGCCTCTTAACAAGCTCAATCCGCCCCCACTGGACTGTTTCGCCCTCCAGCCCCGGGAGCGAAGGCTCACGGCATTTAACGCCTGCCATTGGAGCCCCAGCGGCAGCAGATATCACCTGACGTCAGGCCAACGGCAGATAACGCCTGTCTTGAGAACTCCAGCCCATACACAGACATCCACTCCCGACACGGGAGCCGTGACCCCGGTGTGACGGCGTCCCCACGCGAGCCCACGGCGGTGCGCCTGGCTGTTTCGCGGCCTCAGCGGTGCTGGATGAGGAAGCGGGCCTCGTCCCACACGAGCCCGTAGCGGCGCAGGAGGTCCTCGATGCCCGCTCCCGCCGGGGGCGGATGGGCGATGGATTGGAAGCGGATCAGCTGGATGGTCCGGTCCGAAGCCGCGGAGACGAGGAGCGCTCCGTCCGGGGAGAAGGCCAGGCCCGACAGGAAGCCCTGCTGGCCCGTGAGGGTCCCCAGCCGTTCACCGGAGGGCAGGCCCCAGACCTTCACCACCTCCTCCATGCCGGACGAGGCCAGGAAGCGCCCATCCGGCGACACGGCCAGGGCCAGCACGCCCACGGTCCCCTCATCCAGCGTCTTCAACAGCCGGCCCTCCTCCACGTCCCAGACGCGGATGGGCTGTCGCATGCCCGCCGTCACCAGGTGGGGCTCGGACGGCGTGAAGACCACGGCGCGCACGGGCTCGCCCATGTCCAGCCGCAGCAGGGGCTGACGGCGCTCCACGTCCCAGGTGCGCGCTGTCTTGTCCGCACCGCCTGACGCGAGCCTGCGCCCCGTGCCGTCGAAGGCCAGGGCCCACACCTTGCCGGTGTGTCCCTGGAGCAGTCCCACGGGCCTGCCGTCGGACACCGACCACAGCTGGATGTCGGGATCGCCCGCCACCGCGACGAGCGACCCGTCCGGACTGAAGGCCACCGCGCGCACGGAGCCCTTCGCCCCGGGCAACTCCAGCAGCACCCGTCCCGAACGCGCGTCCAGCACGAGCGCCTTGCCCTTCAGCGTGCCCACCGCGATGCGCTCGCGGTCCGGGCTCACCGCCAGGGACACCGCGGCCTCCGTTCCCCCTTGTTCGGAGGCCGGGGCGTTCGCATCCGACAGGCGCCACCGCCGCCAGCCGTCCTCACCGCCGGAGATGAGCTCGTGGTCCTGGGAGAACGCGAGCGCCTCCACCCAGACAGAGTGCCCGCGCAGCAGCAACTCCGCGGGGGCCTCCGGCCGGCGCCACACGTCGAGGACCCCGTCCATCCCGCCAGAAGCGAACGTGCGCCCGTCCGGCGACAGGGCCACGCTCATCACGGCGGCGGAGTGCGCGTCCAACCGCTCCAGCAGCGCGCCTCCGTGAGCGTTCATGAGC
>NZ_RAVW01000136.1 GCF_003611585.1 Corallococcus exercitus
CGCGGGCGCGGCGGTCGTGCTGCTGTGCGTGGCCGGAGGGGTCCTGGCGCTCGGGCGCGGGCAGGCGGCCCCGGCGGCGGCAGCGGTGCAGGCGTCGCGCCCGACGTACCGCCCCGTCACGTTCCGCCGGGGCCACGTGCTCAACGCGCGGTTCTCCGCGGACGGCCACACGCTGCTCTATGGCGCGGCGTGGGAGGGAGGTCGCGCGGAGCTCTACAGCGCGCGCACCGAACGGCCGCTGTCACAGCCGATGGGATACCCCGCGGACGTGCTCGCCACGTCGTCACGCGGAGAGCTGGCGGTGTTGCTCGAGCCCCGCTTCTTCGACGCGGACCATGGCAGCGGGACGTTGGGCCTGATGCCGCTGGGCGGTGGCGCGCCGAGGGCCGTGCTCGACGGCGTGCTGGAGGCGGACTGGGGGCGGAGCGATGGACCGCTCGCGGTGGTGCGCCGCGTGGGCGAGAACTTCCGGCTGGAGCAGCCTCCCGGCACGGTGCGCTTCGAGTCCCAGGGGTGGATCAGCCACGCGCGCGTGTCTCCTGACGGAGCGCGGATCGCGTTCCTGTTCCACGCGCATCCGAAGGACGACCGGGGCGGGGTCTGGGTGCTGGAGAAGGAAGGCCCGCCCCGGGAGCTCTCCGCGGACTGGGCGAGCATCCGGGGGCTCGCGTGGGCTCCGGATGGACGCGAGGTGTGGTTCACCGCCTCCCGCACGGGCGCCGATTCCGAGCTGTTCGCGGTCGACCTGCGAGGCACGCCGCGGCCGGTGGATCGGATCGCCGGGAGGATGGTGCTGCATGACATCTCCAGCGAGGGCGCCGTCCTGGTGGACCACCCGGTGATCCGCACCGGGCTCGCGTTCGGGCAGGCGGGGGCGGAGCGCGACCTGGCGTGGTCGGACTCCTCGTTCATGACCGACCTGTCCCGCGACGGCCGGACGGTCGTCTTCGCGGAGGGCGGAGAGGTGGAGGGCCCCACCTACGGTGCCTACCTGCGGACCACCGATGGCGCCCCACCGGTCCGGCTGGGAGATGGCATCCCCATGGCGCTGTCTCCGGACGGCAAGCAGGTGTTCACGGCGCGCTACGGCGAGCGGATGGAGTACCTGCTGCTGCCCACGGGCGCGGGGGAGCCGCGTCCCCTGTCGCTCGCGCCGGTCGCCACGGTGCTCACCGCGCGCTGGTTCCCGGATGGGAAGCGGTTGCTCCTGCGCGCCAACGAGGAGGGCCATGGCGCCCGCTTGTGGGTGTTCGAGCCCGGTGCCGGAGCCCCCACGCCCATCACGCCGGAAGGCACGGGCTTCGACACGGCCATCTCCCCGGACGGCGCACGGCTCGCGGCCGTGGATGCGGAAGGGAACCTGCGCGTGTTCTCCGCGACAGGCGAGGCGCGAAGCACCGTCCCCGGCCGCTTCACGCACCAGACGGTGGTGGGCTGGGACGCGAGCGGAGAGGCCCTCTACCTGCGAAGCGTCTCGCTGCCGGTGCGCATCTCCCACGTCGACGTGAGGACCGGCGCGAGCACTCCGCACCTGACCGTCCCCTCGCGGGGCGTCATGCCGGGCCTCATCTCCGTGATGACGCTGGCGCTCTCCGCGGACGGAGCGTCCTACGCATACAGCTACAACGAGGCGCTCTCGCGACTGTTCCTGGTGGAGGGCTTGGCCGGGGCCCGGCCTTCGCCACACTGAGGAACCGCGCCGCTCCGGACCGTACCGAGCCGGGCCGCGCGGTTCCCGTTGCTTCACATCACTTCACTTCCGTGGCCTTCATGTTCTGGTTCACGAAGTCCCAGTTCACCAGGCTGGTGAGGAAGGTCTCGATGAACTTGGGGCGCGCGTTGCGGTAGTCGATGTAGTAGGCGTGCTCCCAGACGTCGATGGTGAGCAGGGCCTTCTTGCCGTGCTTCATCGGCAGGTCCGCGTTGGCCGTCTTCATCACGGACAGCTTGCCGGCGCTGTCCTGCACCAGCCACGCCCAGCCGGAGCCGAACTGCGTGGCGGCGGCGTCGGCGAACTGCCGCTTGAACTCCTCGTAGGAGCCGAAGTCGCGGTTGATGGCCTCCGCGACCTCTCCCGTCGGCTTGCCGCCACCGTTGGTCGGCGTCATGCAGTTCCAGAAGAAGGTGTGGTTCCACACCTGGGCGGCGTTGTTGAACACGGCGCCATCGCTGCTGAGGATGACCTCCACCAGCGACTTGGTGGCCTCGGGCTTGCCCGCGGTCAGCTCGTTCAGCTTGTTCACATACGTCGCGTGGTGCTTGTCGTGGTGGTACTCCAGCGTCTCCGCGCTCATGTGGGGGGCCAGCGCGTCCTTCTTGTACGGAAGCTCGGGCAGCGTGAAGGGCATCGGGTACGTCCTTTCTGGGTTACGTGAGGTTCGTCTGCGGTTTCACGACTTCGGGGCGGGCCCTGGCTCCGGGTGCGCCGTCAGCGCGCGATACGCCCGGTTCCAGTAGAGCAGGGGCTCAGCCTCCGCTCCCCGCTGGATGCGCTCCACGCGGCCCACCAGCAACAGGTGATCGCCGTAACGGTGCACATCCAACAGAGCGCACGCCAGACCCACCAGGCTGTCCTGCACGAAGGTGCTTTCGTCGAACACCAGGCCTTCGGCCTCCCCCTTCGCGCAGCGGACCGACACGTCGCGTTGGGAGGTGGACAACACGCTCACACTGAAGCGACGGGCGGCCTCCACGCGCTTGAGCGTGCGGGAGGACTGCTGCAGCGACAGGACGATCAGCGGAGGCGTCAGGGAGAGGGAGCTGAAGGAGCTGACCGTCGTCGCCGCGACCCCGTCCGTGTCTCGGACGGAGACCACCGCCACCCCGCTCGCCCACCGGGACATCGCCTCCCGGAACTCGGGGGCCGACACCCCTTCAGTACCGCTCTGAGTCATGTGCCGGTCTCTACCACCCGCCCCGCCACCGGGTCAGCACTTCCTCCAATGCATTGGCGGAATACCAACGCAGTGGCACCGCCCCCTGGGGCTCCCTGATGGCCGGATCCGCCGGCCCCCCCGTATGCTGGCCGGTTGGAGGCGCCCATGGATCCGTTGTGGGGGGAGACGCTGAGGCGTCTGGATGCGCTGCTCGTCCAGGTGTGTGACCTGGAGGAGGCCCGCGCGTCGAAGCTTCGGGGGGAGCAGGAGAGTGGCTGGGATGCCGTGCGCACCACCGTGCGCCCCTCCACGGCGGAGCTGGCCTTCAGCACCGCGCTCGCGGAGACGCCGCTCCTGGGCGCTTCGCCTCCCCTTCCCTTCGCCCGGCTGCGGGCCTCGCTGCGCGTCGACACCGTGGAGGAGGCGGCCCTGCTGCTCCTGCTCGCGGCCTGGCTGGAGCCGCGCTACCCGCGCCTGTTCGCCGTGCTCCAGGACGAGACCGCGCAGGGCTGGAACGTGGAGCGGTTGCTGCTCACCGTGCTGGGCCGGACGCCGGCTCGCGCGCAGCGATTGATGGCGTCGCTGACCGACAGCGGGCTCCTCGTGGGGGGCGGCCTGCTACAGACGGGCGCTGGCGCCTTTCCTCCCATGCTCCGGCCCGTGGACCTGGCTCCGGAGGTCCGCGAAGCCCTGCTGGAATTGCCCCGCCCCTCCGTGCTGGGTGACATCCCATTGGAGTGGCATGGCGCGGACTCCCTGCCGTCCGGCGAGCGCGCGGCGCCGGGGATGTTCGCCGTCGTGCATGGCGAGGGTGAACGCCTGGGCGTGGCGATGGAGTTCGCCGCCGAGGTGGGGATGCCATGGGTCGTCGCGCGGTGGGCGGGCACGCTGGAGCCCGTTTCCATGGCTCGGGCCCTCTGGCGCCTGGCCTCCGTGCGCGGAGCCCTGCTGGCCCTGGACGTGTCCGGATGTGAGCGTGGACTGGCGCTCTCCGTCACGGAGACGCTGTCGGGCCTGTGCCAGCGTTTCGGCGGGCGGGCCCTGGTGCTCGCGGACTCCGCGCAGCCTGTCGCCGTGCCGCACCACGAGGCTCCTGCCCTGGGCTTCATCCAGCGGCGGGCGCTGTGGCTGGAGGAGGCCCGGGCCCGGGGACTGTCATTGACGGAGGCGGACGCGGGACGGCTGGCGTCTGGCTTTCGGGGCGGGCTCCAGGAGCTCCGCCGCGTGTTCGATTCAGCTCCGGGGGGGGATGCGGACGCCCTTCGCGCCGCTGCGTCGCGGCGGGTGCAGGTGCCGCTGCGCCATGGCTACCGGCTGGAGACGTCGCGGACGTTCGCGGACCTCGTGGTGCGCGACACGACTCGCGCGGCCTTGGAGCGCCTGTTGTTCTACGTGGCCCAGCGCGACCGCGTCGCCGAGGAGCGCGGCCTGTCGCGCCGCTTCCGCTTGAACACCGGTCCGGTGGCCCTGTTCTCCGGACGCTCCGGCACCGGGAAGACGCTGGCCGCGGAGGTCATCGCCCATGCGGTGGGCCGGCCGCTGTACGTCGTCGACCTGTCGCGGCTCGTCAGCAAGTACGTGGGCGAGACGGAGAAGAACATCGACGAGGTGCTGTCCCACGGCGAGCGCGCTGGCGCCGTGCTGTTCTTCGACGAGGCGGACTCGCTGTTCTCCGCTCGCACGGAGGTCAGCAACGCCAATGATCGCTTCGCCAACCTGGAGGTCGGCTTCCTCCTCCAGCGCATCGAGCGCCATGACGGGCTGATCATCCTCGCCACCAACCTCCAGACCGCCATCGACGAAGCGTTCCTGCGCCGCTTCCACGCGCGCATCGAGTTCCCCTTCCCCGAGGTCGAGGAGCGCCGCCGCATCTGGGAGCTGATGCTTCCGGAGAGTGTGCCTCGCGCGGGGACGCTGGACCTGGCCGGGCTCGCCCAGCGGCACCGGCTGGCGGGCGGCGACATCCGCAACGCCGCCCTCAAGGCCATCTTCCTCGCTGAGCAGGCCGGCGCGCCGCTGGCCCAGGAGCACCTGGAGCGCGCCGTCGCCCTGGAGCTGTACGAGCTGGGCCGGCTCTCCCGGCGTCCGGAAGCGGATGCTCCCTCCGACGCGGGGACACGGCTGCGCCGCGTGGCGGAGGTGTTCCAGGAGGCGCTGGACTCGCAGCTGCGCCAACACTTCCTCAAGGAGATCCACATCCTCCACGGCTCTCCCACCCGGGAGGCGCTCGCGGGGAAGCGGCCCGCCGTGTCGCTCGCGCTCTACCGGCTGGCCGTCACCCAGAACGGCGCGCTGCGACTGGGCCTCATCGTCTCCGCCTGGTCCAACCGCGCGGAGGAGGAGCACGAGCTGCTCGGCGTGCTCCATGGGCTGCTGGCTCGCGGCCTTCCGCACGAGCTGGATGGCCGCAAGCTCACACCTCGCGTCCAGGAGAGTTATGACTTCGACCTGCTCCACCGCTTCTGGAGCAGTCATGGACATCCCATCCGGGCCTCCCTGGTGCTGGATGTGGAGATGACCTAGCGTCCCCTTCACTGATGGTGCGGGGGGGACCGTGCGCATCCGTGAACAGGGCTCGAAGGCGTCCGCCAAGGCCTCGATCCGGAAGGTTTCCGGGCGCACACCCTCGTCCTCCGCGACCCTGCCCCGCGCACCGGGTGTCGTTCCCCGGGGCCCGTCCTCCTCCAATCCCGCGCGCGAGCTGGCGGCCCGGCTCGCGTCACTGAAGGGCGCGTCCCCGGCCCTGCATGGGCCCGTGCTTCGCGAGGCCGCGCGCGACCAGGAGCGCCGCTGGAGCGACCCGGCGTGGCGGACGCTGGGCGGTCCGCGCTCGCACCTCTTCGAGCCGTGCGCAGGCCACCCGCCGGAGGTCGCGCTGCTCTCCACGCCCGGCGCCATCGAGGCGGAGCTGGGCATCCACGGGCTCGCACCGCAACCGAACACCGGGCTCGCGCAGGCGGCGGGGGCTTCCCAGCCCGCGACCCTCGCGCAGCAGGAGGAGGACGCCCGGCAACGTGCGGCGGCGCGCAGGTCCGTGCTGCCCCCGGGCTCCGCGGATCAGCTCGGAGACCTCGCCGCGTGGCTGGCCGAGGCCCGCGCTTCCGACCTCACGCCGTCCACCCCGCTGGCGCTCAGCCCGTTCACCGGAGGCCCGGCGACACTCGATGGCAGCGTCGAAGCGGCGGGACTGGGGGGCAGCACGTCGCCCATCGGCGCGCCCCCGGCGGAGACCACCGTCGATGCCTCCAGCGCAGGCGGTGCGACAGCCACGCCGGATCCAACGCCCGAGCCCGCCGCGCTCCCCGTGGGAACGGCCCCCGGCGGCATGGATGAGGCCGCGCGCATCGACACAGTGGTTTCCGAGCTGTCGGCACGAGGCGACGTCCGCATCGTCATCCGTCCGGCCTCCGGTGGCACGGGGCCCGGAGCCGTCGCGAAGCCTCCTCCCATCCAGACGGATGCCACGGTCGATACGGGCCATCCCGAGGAGCGCCCCTCGCTCGCGGTCCCCGTGGCTCCGGCCGCGATGGACTCGCAGAAGCAGCTGGCCGAGGCCCACGCGCAGGGCGTCCAGGGCATCCAGCAGGGCCTGGAAGCCGCGCCGGATCCGACGGGTGCCATCGCGGTGGAGCCCCCTGCCCCGCTTCCGGCTCCGCCTCCCGCTCCCACGGCGGAAGCGCCCGTCACGGCAGCGCCCATCCCCGCTGCTCCGGCGACGAGCGAGGGCGCGGATCCCGTCGCCGCCTGGAAGGGCCGCATCGCCAGCACCACGGCGAAGGTGCCGGAGCCCCAGCTTCCTCCCGCGCCCCGCTACACGTTCAAGATCATCCAGGCCGCCGTGGACCCCAACGCGGTCCGCGCCGCGCGCCTCAAGCAACTGGAGGACGAGGGCAAGAAGGCCATCACCCCGGCGCAGCAGCCGAAGGACCTGCCCGCAATCCCGGACGACCCCACCGGCAAGGCCTCCTCGCTGGTGGATGCGAAGTGCGAGCGGAAGCTGGAGGTCAAGGAAGCGAAGCTCCCCGACCTGCAGAAGAGCCCGCTGGGCCACGTGCCGGAGATCGGCTCGCAGCTCATGCGCGACGACGGCGGGCACATGCTCATCAAGGGCCCGCTCGGCGACATCGTCTACAAGCCCGGCGGCCCGAAGCCCACCGACCCCGACAAGCTCAAGGACTGGACGCTCCTCCAGAAGAAGATCACCGCCGCGGCCGACACGCAGAAGAAGGCGAAGGTCCAGCCCAAGGAGCCCGCGAAGGGAATCACCGTCCTCGAACAGGCCGCGCCCGCGCCCATCAACGTCCCCGACTTCGCGCGCGTGGACATTGGCGACGTGCTGGCGCGGTTGCTCGCCGCCCCGGACAAGTACGCGGACGCCTCCGTCCAGAAGGCCCACGAGGCGTATGTCCCGGGCGGCCTGGACGCGTCCTGGGGCACCGCGCTCATCACCGCCGAGCGGCCCCTCTTCGCCGCCGAGCTCCAGCGAGTCGCGGAGGCCGCGCAGATCAAGAAGGAGGACCTGGACGCGAAGGTGGAGGCCCGCCGCAAGCAGCTGGTGGATTCACATACCGCCACCACCCAGACGCTCAGCAAGGCCCACGAGGACGCGAAGACGCGCCTGGAGGAGAGCGGCAAGACCTTCGCCGACTCCCTGTCGCGCATGCGCGCCTCGCTGGACGCGCAGTCCGAGGCCAAGGCCGCCGCCATCAAGGGCGGCGTCGACCTGACCGAAGCGCGCCGCAAGCGCGACGCCCTCATCGCCGCGGTCGACACCAAGGTGAGCAACTGGGTCGTCCGGTACGACCAGAACGGCAAGCGCTTCAAGGAAGCCTTCGCGAAGGCCGCGACCGACCAGATGCGCGCCTACGAGCTGGCCGCCCTCCAGGACGAGTGGGAACTCAAGAAGGACGCCGGTGATGATCCGGTGAAGCTCAAGGCCGCCACGGAGGCGTACCGACCCACCAAGAAGTGGCTGGAGGACCGCCGCAAGGAGATTGGCGCCGTCGTCACGAAGGCGAAGCGCGACATCGACCAGAGCGTGGAGCGCTATCAGCAGGAGCTGCGCGACGCCGGCAAGGAGGCGAAGGAGGTCATCCGCGACTGGCACGCGAAGCAGATCGGCTACGAGCGCGGCTTCTGGGACCGGCTGCTCGGGTGGATCATCGACTGGCTGGCCGCTGCCCACGACGAGAGCCGCGCGTGGGAGGCCGCGCGCGCGGCGGAGAACAAGGGGTCGCTGGACCAGAACATGCTGTTCCTCGCGGAGGTGCGCCTGCGCCAGGGCGAGGCACTGGACGAGGAGGCCATCAAGGGCAACAGCGCCCTCAGCGAGGAGCAGAAGGCCATCCTGCTCTCCTACTACGGCAAGGGCGGCAAGGACCCGGTGCAGGCGCTGGCGGAGGGCCTGGCCGTGCGCATCATCGGCCAGCGCAAGAAGCCGCTCATGGAGGCGCTGGAGAAGGAGCTGCTCGCCTCCACCGACCTGGAGCGCCTGAAGACCGTCGTCGACCAGCAGGAGCCGCTCTTCAGCAACCGCGCCCGCAACATCAGCCTCAAGGTCTGGGAGGGCGTGGACCAGTGGGGCACGGACGAGAAGAAGATCTTCGACGCGCTCGCCAACCTCAACCCGCTGCAGGGCCACTACATCGAGCTCCTCTACAAGAGCGAGCACAACGAGGATCTGCGCGAGCGGCTCAAGAGCGAGCTGGACGACTTCTTCAGCACCACCACGCACGACTGGGACAAGGCCGAGGCCCTGCTCTCCGGCAACGCCGCCAAGGCCGCCGCCGTGGAGCTGGACGACGCCATGGAGGGCACCTTCTTCGGGACCGGCTGGGGCACGGACGAGGACGCCATCCTCAACCTGCTGCGCGGCAAGACGCAGGAGCAGATCGAAGCCATCAAGAAGGCCTACCAGGCGAAGTACGGCCGGGACCTCGTCACCAAGATGGACGACGAGCTGCGCAGCGGCGCGCTCAAGACGCACGACGTGGACGAGATGCACGCCCTGGTGGAGGGCCGCACCGAGGACGCGCGCGCCATCGAGATGGACCGCGCCATGCGCGGCGGCTGGTTCTTCGGCCTGGGCACCGACCGCAAGGCCATGGAGGGCGTCTACGACCGCATCCGCAAGGAGACGGAGGCCGACGCGCAGCAGTACGGCTGGGACACCAAGACGTTTCGCGCGGAGCTGCTCAAGCGCAACCAGGCGCTCGACGCGTCGTACGAGAAACAATACGGCAAGGACTGGACCGAGCGCACCGCCGGGGAAAGCGCGCTCAGCGCCGCGTTCCACGACGAGATGCAGGGCGCCGACCTCAAGCTCATCGAGGGCCTGCGCGACGACAAGGGGCTCCAGGTGGATGCGGCGCGCATCCGCATCGAGCACACCAGCGTCTTCTACGCGGACGACAAGATCATCCGCGACGCGATGTCCGCCGAGGGCAAGCGGCAGATCGCCGACGCGCGCCGCGACGGCTACCTGGACATCCAGGAGCGGCTGGACATCGAGCGCGGGCTGGACGAGGCGAAGGTCAAGCCCGCCAGCGAGGGCCCCCTCACGGAGGAGGACCGCAGGAAGGGCCGCATCAGCGAGCTGGAGTTCCTGGACAAGTGGAGCCCGGAGAAGGTCCAGGCCCGCATCGCGAAGGAACGCAAGGAGGTGGATGGCAAGGCGAAGGCCCAGGCACAGGCCAACGCCCCGGCGACCATGAAGGCGCTGGCGGCCGAGTACGACAGCGCCTACGTGGAGGGTACGCACCTTCAGGCCACCTTCGAGCAGGCCGTCCTGATGGACACGTCCGGCGCGGACCGGGAAGCGGTCGCGGCGCTCCTGGAGAAGGGCTACCTCACCGACGCGGAGATCGTTCAGTACGCCGTGCAGGGCGTGGGCACGGACGAGGACGCGCTCAAGGAGGTCCTGGCCGGCAAGACGAAGGCGGAGATCCAGGCCATCGCCGAGGAGTGGGCGAAGAACAACCCGCCCGACCCTGGCGACACGCGCACGCCCTACCAGCGCTTCCGGGACCGGCTGGACGAGGACCTGAGCGGACGCGAGGAGTTCGACATCCTCGACCTGGTGGACTTCGGCGAACCCGTCACGCCCCAGGAGAAGGCGGCCCGCGCGTGGCGCCGCGTGGACTTCGAGGCGCGCTCCACCAACGGCATGGCGTCCTCGGAGTACCAGCTGGTGCTGGGCCAGGCGTCCGCGCTCTCCGCCGAGGTGGCCGCGCTGGAGCGGCACGAGCGGATGCGCCCCAGGCCCGGCGACAAGAACTACACCGCCGACGGGCTGCGCGCGTGGCAGGACGACTGGGAGAAGAAGTCCGAGCGCGTGGCGGTCCAGGCGGAGCACGCCGACGAGGCGGTGAAGATGCACCGCGAGCAGGTGGACTTCGTCACCGACCGGCTCGTGAACATCCTCGGGGCGGTGGTGATGGCGGTGGTGGTCGTCATCGGCGTCATCGTGAGCATCTTCGCCCCGCCCGTGGGCGCGGGGTTCTGGGCGGCCTTCGGCGCGTTCATGGCCAGCTCCACGGTGCTGGTGGGCACGGCGCTGGCGACGGCCGCCGTGATGATGGCGACGAAGGCCGCCATGAAGGGCGCCGCCTACGGCTGGGAGGAGGCGGCCACCGACGCGGCCGTGGGCGCCGTGGACGCCCTCGTCTCCGCGGCCACCGCGGGCGTGGGCTCCAGGCTGCTCGAGCTGGGGTTCCTGGCGCGCATGGCGAAGGAAGGCGGGATGCTGGCGCGGGTGACGGCGCACGGCCTGGCCCAGGGCGCCGAAGGCCTGGTGCAGTCCGTGCCCTCCGCGTTCCTTGGCAACGTCCTCAACGACGAGAACTACAAGGGCGGCAACGCGCTCTTCAACGTGCTGGCGGGCACCGCGATGCAGGCGGCGCCGGGCGCGGTGCTGGCCGGGGGGATGGGCGCGCTGGGCGGCATCTCCAAGCCCCACGTGCCTCCGCGCACCGGCGACCTGCTGCACTTCCGGGGCACACCCCAGGAGCGGGTGACCCTCTTCAGGAAGTGGAAGGCAGAGAACCCCGCCGGGAACATGAAGGAGTTCCTGCGCGAGTTCGACGACAGCCTGCTCAAGCAGCTGTCGAACGACTTCGACAAGAAGCAGCTCCAGCGCGTGATGCGCAAGGAACTGCTGGAGCACATCCCGCCCGCGCAGCGGAAGGCGTTCGCGAACACGCCCATCGAGATGCTGTCCGAGGCGGACTTCGAGTCGCTCACCGACAGCAAGTCCGCCCAGGCCGTCACGATGTTCCGGCGGGGCAAGCCCACCATCGTCGTCAAGGCGGGCGCGGACCTGTCGGACCTGGGCGAGGAGGGCCTGCACCTGCTCCAGCGCCACGACAAGGCGACGCGCGACCTGGTCAAGTCGCTGGACGAAACGGCCCTGCGGCACTGGGACAGGCTGCCCATCGAGAAGCAGTTCGAGCTCTACCGCAAGAAGCTGCTTCTGGAGATCGACGCGCAGGAGTCGCTGCTGGCGTCGCTGGAGGGCAAGCGCGGCGTGTCCATGGACCCCGCGGAGGCGGCCCGCCGCATCGAGCAGGGCGAGAAGACGCTGGAGAACCTGCGCCAGCGGATGAAGGAGGTGGACGCCTTCACGCCCCTGGACCTGGCGGAGTTCGGCCAGGGCGTGCGCGCGAAGCCGCAGTACCTGAACGAACCGCCGCGCCTGTTCACCAAGAAGCCCCCGAAGGCGACGGCGAAGACCGCGGCCCGCAAGCGCGGGGGCGGCAAGAAACAGCAGGCGCCGGTGCTCACCGTGACGGACACGGAGCCGGTCATCCGGCAGACGGGCCGGGCCAACGAGGCCTGGCCCAACACCGTGCATCACGCCGACCATCCGGAGGTGGGACCGTTCTCGAAGTCGCCTCCGCTGAAGGACGATCCGTTCATCGCGGGCGCGGAGCGCCAGGTGTTCACGGATGCGCAGCGCGCGCGCACCACGCTGAAGCTGGACCCGAAGGACACGGTCGCGCAGATCGGCCCCGCCTGGGAGGAGCTCAAGCCCGGCACCACGGAGCGCCGCTACTACAAGCTGGTGGAGGTGACGCGCGCCAGCGGTGAGAAGGAATACCTCCAGCTCATCATGTCCAAGCGTCCCGGCAACCGCTGGGAAGTGCGCGGCAGCCTCACCACCGAGGCCGGCGGGGCGCTGGAGAACATCCAGTCCAAGAAGATGACGGAGGCGGTGCTCGGCAACCAACTGGGCCCGACGGAGAAGTTCAGGCGGCTGGACTTCAAGCCCCTGGGCGAGGCGCAGGGCAGCGGCTTCGACGAGATCATTGTCGAGTTCGACCACGCCGCGGATCCAAAGCTCGCCAAGCTCCACGTCGTGGAGGTCAAGGGCGGTGGCCACGCTCCGACGCTCGAGAAGTTCACCGCGGTGGGAGAAAATCTCCGCCAGAACCTGGACGAGCTGCGCGACAAGCTGACCGACCTGGCCTGGGCGAAGGCGCATGGCCTGGGGCCCGCGCACCTGGAAGCGCTGGGCAAGGCCATCGACGAATGGCAGCTCTCCATCGAGCTGCGCATCGGGCCGAAGACGCCCCTGCCAGCGCCGGGCCGGGACCTGGTGGGCCGCGTCGAGCGCATCGCGGACGCGTGGCGCAAGCTGTCCCTGGTCCACGCGGTCATCCCCGAGGGAGCCGCAGCCCGCGCCGAAATCGAGACCTTGATGAAGGACTTCAAGGCCGCGCTGCACAAGGGCCGCGTCAAGCCCACGATGAAGGCGCTGGAGAAGGTGGAGAAGGCCCTCCAGGGCACGAAGCGCAAGCCGGGCCTGCTGGCGCAGTACAACATCGACCCCAACGAGCTGAAGGGGCTCATCCACAGCCTGGACCCGACCGTGAAGCCCGGGGAGATCACCCGGATCCTCGAACCGTTCGAGAACGCGAAGCGCGTGCGCACGATTGGCCCCACCGGCAACGTGCTGGGCTGGGGGGACTTCGACATCACCGTGTCACGCAGCTGGAGGATCCGCCGGTTCAAGCCCTTCGAGCTGGCGCAGATGCGCGACCTCCAGGCGGGCCTGGAAGCCATCCCGGAGCTGGACCCCGCGACGTTCGGCACGCTGTCGCTGCGCGACCGGCAGCAGGCGCTCAAGAAGTCGGTGGGCGCGGCCATGGACGCGCTGGGCATCCCCCAGTCACGCCGTCCCCGGGTCCAGTTCCAGAACCTGGCGGCGGGGGACTACGGCTGGATGGAGTGGAACTTCCACATGACGCCCCAGGGGCGGCTTTCGCCCCTGGACCGGCGGGGCGTCATCGTCATCAACGAGAACCTGGACGTGGGCGACGCGGTGGGCACCGCCGTCCACGAGTCGCGCCACTACTATCAGGCGTATCAGGCCTACCAGTATTCGCTGGGCCGGCAGTCGCATCCGTTCTCTCGCCGGTGGTGGCGCAACCTGCCCGGCTCCGGCGGGCACTACTACGGGCCGGGGAACCCCCGGTACTTCCGGCAGCCCATTGAAACGGACGCGGAGAGCTTCGGCCGCCGCGTCATCGATCTCTTGCCGCCCAACTGGCCTCCTCCATGATGAGGTTCCGACATGCGCGTTGCTCCCTCGACTCCCGTCACCTGCTTCGTGTGCGGCTCCACGTTCACCGTCCACAACAAGGTGGACCTGGACGGAGGACGGCGGACCGTCCTCCAGGAGCCGTCGGCCTGTCCCTTCTGTGATGCGCCCTTGCGGACCATCCCGAAGCTGGACGTGGGCGTGGCCAAGAGCCTGCTGCTCACCGAGGCCGGCGCACCGGAGGAGAAGAAGGCTTACGGAACGGTGGAGCGCTTCCTGGAGCGCTTCACCCGCACGGAGGCGGAGGTGGACGCGCTGCTGACGCTCGCACGCGAGCTTGACCTGGGTGCCTGGGAGGAAGCCAACCTGGCGCGGCTCCAGCGGAGCAAGGACGCGGGGCTGAAGACGGAGACGAAGTTCGTCGCGAAGCTGCGGAAGGAGGCGGAGGACGGTGGCCTCTTCGAGCGATTGCAGCGCGCCGCGGCGCCCGTCAAAGATGCACACCGAGCCCTGTGGAGCCGCCACATGGCCGTCTTCCAGCAGCGGAAGCAGTCGTAAGGCGGGATGACATGGCCGAGTCCTCGAACAGCGCTCCAGGCACGTGGGCCGGGCTCTTCTCCTCCGAGTGGGGAGAGGACACCCACGCGCGGGAGTTCATGAAGCGCTTCACCGCGATGGCACTGGCGAAGCCGAACACCCCGGTCACGCACCTGCGGACGCTGGCGGATGTGCTGGCGTCGCTCGTCGTGCTGACGGGTGCTGGGGAGGCCCGTGCGGCGGCGGAGCCGCTGGTGCCGATGTGCGAGCCCGCGCTCACGCAGGCAGGACGGCTCTTCGAGTCGGTGGATCCGCCTCGCGTCGCCATCCAGGTGCTGTCGTTCGTGAACGCGGCGGAGGCCTGCGGGACCACGCAGGGGCTGGTGGAAGCCTCGCCCGCGAAGGCGTGGCTGGAGGCCATCGCGAAGACGGTGAAGAAGCAGGACGACCTGTTGCTCTATCGCTGCGGACTGGTGGCGCTGTGTCTGGGCGAACCGGACCTGGCGGCGAAGCTGGTGGGGGGCGGGAAGCTTCCGGCGACGCTCACGCCCGGGGAGCAGTTCGGCTTCAACGTCCAGGGCTTCGTGCGCTACCTGGCGACGGCGATGAAGGTCCGTGCCCCGTCGGAAGCGGTGCGGCCCGCGTGGGAGTCCTACGTGGAGGGCTTTCCGAAGAACAAGGCCGCGGAGCGGGCCTCGTGGAGTGACCTGGTCTGGGCGGCGCGCGCGTACTTCGCGGGCCTGGAGGGGCGGCCGGTGGCGCGGGTGGGTGAGTCGCTGCATGCGCTCGTGAGGCCTGACTGAGATGCGCTCCCCTGCCCTCGTCGCGCGGCCGGAGGTTTCGTTCGAGGCGATGGACAGGGTGCTGTCGGCGCTGGGCTGGTTCCTCCAATCCGAAGGCCAGACGCCCCCGCTCATCCCCGGCGAGCCGGAGCTCGCGGTGTACGTGCACCGCGGGACGGACACCTCGCTGCACTACACGTTCAACCCGGTGCTCCGGCTGCGGGTGCTGGAGTTCTCCGGCCGCGATGCGGTGGGGCAATGGGCGACCGTGCGCAAGGCGGTGCCGGTGCTGGATGCTCCCGCGCTCATGGAACTGCTGACGTCGTCGGAGACGCGGGAGGTGCTGCTGGGGTTGCTGGCCACGGAGGCGCTGCGCGAGCGCGCGTCGCTGGACCGAGTGGCGGCGCTGAGGTTCCACCCGGAGTTCAGCGTGTCGCGGACCGCGGAGCGTGTGCTGGCATCGCTGGTGCCGGACGGGACGGAGGAGGCGTTTCAACGGCTGAAGGCGGAGAAGGAGGCGCATCCGGACCGCTCGGTGCTGTTCGCGCACCTGCCCGGCGAGGAGCAGCGGCGGCAGGTGCTGCGCTGGCTCATCCACGACTCCACGGCTTCGAATCCGGACATCGACGCGGTGCTGAACTCGGCGCTGGTGGACGAGGACGCGGAGGTGCGGGTGACGGCGGTGCTGGCGGCGGCGCGGCTCCAGGCCCGCTCGGTGCTGCCGGCGCTGCGCGAGGCGCATATGCCCACGTCGACGCGAGAAGGCGCGGCCCCGATGGACCGGCATTTCTATGCGGGCCTGCGGAACCTCGTGGCCGAGTTGCTCGCGGGCCGGCCTCCGCCCCCGGAGGGTTCACCGAAGCGCGCGCGGATGGAGCCGCTCCTGCGCGCTCTGCTCGGCCCCGTGGACGTGCGGAACGATCCCAGTCTGCTTCTGTATGCGCTGACGACGCCCGTGGATCCGGGACCGCGTCCCGCGTCGTTTCCGGAGGCGCTGGTGGAACGGGAGGGCACGTATCGGCTGCGCCGCTCCGGGCTGGAGGCGCGCTGGGTGCCGCCCGTGGAGCACTGGCTGGGGACGGAGGGGACGCTGCGGCGGGTGAAGTCACCGGGGTACTTCGTCGCGCGGGTGCCCGTGAGCCGGGCCGCGGCGGCCTGGGCGCTGGCCGCTTCGCAGGGGCCCGTAGGGATGGCGGGGCGGGACGCGGAGGAGGCCCTGCCCTGCACGCGTGTGGAAGCGGAGCAGGTGTGCGCGGCGTTGGCTCGCATCGAAGGCGCGGAGCTGCGGCTGCCCTCCAGCGAGGAATGGGAGATGGCGGCCCGTGGGCCGGATGGGCGGCTGTTCCCGTGGGGCAATTCGATGATGGAGGATGGGGCTTCGCGTGCCTCACCTTGGGGCGTGGAGAAGCTGGTGGCTTCGCTGCCCCAGTGGGCGCGGGGTGGTCTGCTGTGCGGCGGGCGTGAGCAGCCGCTGTGTACTTCACGTCGCGAGGTGGCGGCGGAGGATGAGGTGGGCGCCGTGCGGTGGGTGCTGCGCTCGTAGCAACACTCCGGTCCTCCGCCAAACCCCGCCCCCGATGCCAGCAGTCATCAGGGGCCTACGGCCAGCTTGCCCGGGCTACTTCAACTCAGGGAACGCGCGGCTCCGAAGCTCAGTCTGATGGACGTTCTTATACCGCTCGAATACCTGCACGGATTGCCGGGCAATATTTCCCAAGCTGCCCGCTCCCGCGTATGCCTTGAAGTTGCTGATCCGCATCTTCAAGCTCCCCTCCTTGATGCCTCGCTGCTCCGCGATGGTGGGCAAGTCGAACGGAAGCCCCTCCGTACCGAACCTATACAGGTAGAAGGCTACAAGGTCGTCAGCCTCACTCCAGTTGTGTTTGTCCATTCGGGCACTCCATTGGCTGCTCGGTCACTGCGCATGATGAGTTCCACCGGATGAGACCGGGGCAGGAGCCAGCATATCCTCGTGCATGCACAAACCGGCTGGGCAGCATCAACTCTCGCTACTTCTTCGGCATCCGGATGTTGGGGTTCGCCGCGACGCGGGGTGCGCTCTTCGCCTTGAAGTTGCCTCCAGCTGCGGCCTTCATCGTGGGCGCCGCGGCCGCGCTTCCCAGCTGGGCTCGGGGCGTGTCGGTCTTGGGTTGCTGTGAGGGCGCAATGGACTTGTTCATGGCCGGCTTGCGGTCAGGCGTCTTGCGCGTCTGGGGCGTCAGGGTCTTCATGGCTTGGCTCCGGGGATGCGTCCGGCGGGGATTCCTTCCAGCTTGAGCAGCACGCCCGATGGCGCTGGGACCTCCAGCTCCACCAGGCCTCCGGTGCCGGTGAGATGCACTTCCGCGCCTATCTCCAGGCGGCAGCCCACCGCTGGACGCCCCGCCTGATCCTGGGCCAGCAGTCTGCGCCGGTCGTCGCTCACCACGACCGAGGGTCTCCTCAGCGCGACCTGCGTCTGCGCGATGAGCACGCAGCGCTGGCCCTTCACGCTCGCGCGGACCTGGGCCCGGATGCGGGCGACTTCGGGTGCCTTGCCTTCGGGTGGCTTCGCGAGGAGCGTGGCCTTGGAGGACGGCGGGCCCGGGAGCACTGCGCCTTCCCAGAGGGCTTCGAGCCCCTCATCCAGCCCCACCGCCGCGAGGGACAGCGGCAGGCGGATGGGCTCCGCGCCGATCCAGAGCTCTTCGGGCGCGACGATGGCCACTTCGGGATCCAACTGGACGTCGGCGATCCATGACCAGCGCCCCGTGAGCAGGTCCGCGAGCCAGCCAGCCTCCTCGGGCGACATGCGCGACAGGGCCTTCTCCACGTGCGACGGATCCGCGAGCCGTTGGAGCGCGGCGGCGCCATCCTTGAACCTCGCGTTCTCCAGCAGGCCGTCGAGCTGATCCGGAAGGTGTTTGGAGAGGGAGCGCAGCAGGTGCCCCAATCGCTGCCTTGGAGGAAGTCCGCTCATCCTCGCCTCCACCACTGGGAGCGGCCGGTCATCCGGCGCCGCAGTCGCAGTTCTGCTTGATGGAGCGCTTCGTGGTCCTTGTCCGTGACGCGACGTCCGTTCACGAAGAAGGCTCGCGCACCGGTGTCCGTTTCGTCATCCGGTGCTTCGATCCATGGGTCTTCCTCCAGTGCTTCCTGTCGGAGCGGAACCTCGACTCGTGGCGGAGGAAGCAACGTCTTCACTTCGATGTGCACGGGCTCTGGTGTGGGGCGCCCGACGCTCCGTGATGGAGGGCGTGCGGGCTCCACCGGCTTGCTCCGTCCTGCCGGTGCTGGTTCCCGCGTGGTCGTCTCTTCATGCAAGGCGACGCGGTCGTGACGTCGCGGTCCGGGCGCGTCCTGGAACGCTGGGGCCTTTCGTGGGTCCGGTGCTGGCAGGCGGTCCGGCGCGCGGGGTGGCCTTCGCCGTGGCGTTATCCGTGCCGGGGGCAGACCGGGCGCCACGGGGCTGGCCTCTTGTTGAGGTTGCGCGACAGCGCGGGCAACGCGATGGCGGCGCGCGGAGGGCTCCGGGGGCCGTGCGCTGACCCGTGGGCGTTTGGTGTTTCTTTCCTCGGAGGGCCGCGGCACCCGGTTCCTTCGAGGGATGGAGGCTTCCTCCGCCGCTTCGACATCGAAGTGCACCGAGGGAGCGTCCTGTCTCACGGGCGCGTCCCGGGGGACATCCCGGGCAGGAGCCTCCCGGGCCTGCGGGATGGGCGGACGGGCCGGGTGTGATTCCACTGCCTCCATGTGGGGCTTTGGGGCGTTGGCGACGACGGGGACCGCGTTCGCGGGACGTGGACTCTCGTCCTGGATTCGAGTCGGAGTCTCGACCGTTGGCCGTGGCTCCTGCGCCGTTACCGACGTCCCTTCAGGCCGGGGAACACGACGGCGGGCCGGCGCGAGGGGTTCCGTCCTGGTGGGGCCCGGGGCCTGAACGGGCGGTCTGAGCACGGGGGATGTCACATCTCCAGGCTCAGTGAGCCCCATGGACCTGGGGCCCTGCGAGGGCGACGCGGTCTTCACCGTGCGGCCTGTCTCCCCTCCCCGCCTCTGCGCGCCGGGCGTCGGCAGGGACGGCGGCAGGGGCGGATCCACCTTGAAGTCCCCTGCCTCTCCCCGCTCCAACGGATGGAGCACCCGGTCCAGTTCCGCGAGCAGCGCGGCCACCGCGAAGAGGTCGTCTCGTGCTTCGCTCATGTCGGCACTCCCAGCCAGGACTTGAGGACCGTGGTCGCGGCCCGCAGCTCCGGATCCCTCAGCACCGTCTTCGTCACGCCGCCGTCCTGCACCGTGATGTTCGCCGTGCCGGGATCCAGCTCGATGGGCAGCATCACGCCCGTGGCGAGGCTGGGACCTCCGAAGCCCTTGAAGTCGCGCCGCAGCGTCACGTCGCGCACCAGCGCCTTCGGCAGTTGCAGGTCGCGCAGCGTGATGACCACGACCTCCTCGTCGTCCCCGCAGCACAGGGGCGTGGGCGTCGTCGGCACCTCATCGTCCGCTCGGGCCGCCGCGCCCGTGCGGATGTCCACCGTGTCCACCTGCGCCACGCCCTGCCACCAGGTGCCTTCGTCATCCGCGCCTCGTACCAGCAGCAGCTCCCCCGGCCTCGCCACCTGAACCGGCTTGCTTGAGCCGGACGTGCTCGCCACCGGCAGCCCGTCCAGGAACAGCCGCGTTGCGCCCACCTCCACCGGCGGCAGCAGCTTGAACGTCTGGCCTGGATACGGCGCGGCCACCGCCGGAGACACCAGCCCTATCGCTCCCCCGCCCTGCCCCAGCAGCAGGTTCAGCTTCGCGCCCAGCGCGATGAGCTCCTGAACCACCCCGTCCGCCTGAGGCCCCGCCGCCGCGTGCCCGTCCAACACCTCCTGCGTGGAGATGGACACGGCGCTCCCATCCACCGGGGCTCCGCTCCTCACCATGCCCGCCACTCCTGGCAGCTTCGCGTCCGTCGCGATGGACACGTTCAGCGGCGCGATGCGCAGGCGCTTGTCAGCCCCTTTCACTTCCCAGCCCAGCACCAGCGCCAGCGTGGGCCGGTCCCCTCCCACGTGCGCCACGTGCCCCGCCTGCACCAGCCCCAGGTCCACCGTGGGCGTCACCGACAACGCCGTCGCCTGCGTGGGCGTGTCCTTCACCAGCAGCACCGGGCCCACCAGCGGAATCCCCGTGGACTGTCCCGCGAGCACCCGCGTCAGGCTGTCGCAGAACGGCTTGAGCACCTGCCGCAGCAGCGGCGCCAGCGTGGCCCGGTTGCGCGCGTCGAACCACCTCTGGCGGAACACCCAGTGGAAGCGCAGCGACCACTCCAGCGTCCGGAGCATCCGGAGCGGGCCGTCCGGGTACGCCAGCCGCGCCGCCACCGCTTCCTCCATCCCCTTCCCCGCCTCGATGTCCAGCGTCGTCAGCTCGTTGGACAGCTGCCCGGGGATGCCGGGGGAGTCCGCCCTCCGCAGCGTGGTCTTCAGCGACGCCAGGCCGGACACGGACGCAATCACGGTGCGCGGAGGCTGGAGCGCCGTGGCCACAGCGCCGTAGTCCGTCGCCGATGCCTGCAACGAGTCCGCCGCGCGCTGGAGCGCGTCCATCAACTCCGGGGCCGCGCCCTGCTCCGCCACCGTGGCCTTCGCCTGGAGCAGCACGCTCCGGTCCGCCAGGCACTCGCCCTGTCGGGCCGCGGCGCCCGAGGCCACCGCATCGAAGGCGCTCGAAAGCGACGAGACGGACAGCCCATCCAGCACGCTGCCGAGGGACACCGTCTCCGACGTCGTCTTCAGCTGCGCCCGCCTCGCGGTGCGCAGGCCCGTCCACGTCCCCAGCTCCGCGACGCCGCTCTCCGCGGCATCCTTGCGCTGGTCCGTGGTGAAGAGGCCCGCGTCAATGGCGTCCGACACGGCGCCGCTCGCCGCCAGCGGCCCGAAGTCATACGTGGGCACTCGCACCGCCACCTCTCCCCCGTGCTTCTCGTCGCGGAACGCGAACAGCGTCACCGTGCTTGAGAGCACCGCCTCTCCCGTGAGCTTGCCGTCGCTGTCCGTGCCGATGGTGCCCACCGCGAACTCCAGCTCCTCCACCCCCGGCAACCGGCTCTGCGTCCCCACGAGCGAACCCACCGACACCGCGGGCAGCCCTTCGCCCCGGGGAGAACTGGCCAGGGCCGGCGCCAGCGCGATTCCGACCGCGCGACGGCGGGCTCGCTCGATGACGTTGAACACCGGCAACAGCGCGCACACGGTCTGCACGTGCGGCGCGTCCTGATCCGCCACGCCGTCCATGCGATCCAGGAAGGCCTCCAGCTGCTTCCAGGCCGCCTGCCACCCGTCCAGCTCCATGCTCAGGCGCTTCACCGCGCTCACGGACCGGTTCCTTTCTTCGGCGTGCCAGGAGCCGGCGTGGGCGGCTCAGCCGCGGGCGGCTGTGGGCTCGGCGGACGCTCCGACGCTCCCGGCCCTCCAAACCCCATCGCGAGCGAACGCGCTCCCCGGCGCTGGGAGTGCTTCGTCGTGGCCATGCCCTCGAGGATCTCCTTCTGCTCCTCCACGTGCGCCTTCGACTGGTCCAGCACCTCCACCAGCGTGGAGCGCCCCCGCTGGGCGGCGGCCTTCAGCTCCTCCGGCGTGCGCCCCACCGCGGCCACGAAGTCCTCCGGCGCGTCCTCCACCGCCTTCACGAACCTGTCCGCCTGCCGCTGGGTCTTCGTCTTCAGGTTGCCCCAGGCGTCCTTCACCTCGTCCGCGCTCGCCTCCAGCACCTGGGCCGCCTGGCTCTCCTCCAAGGCCTTCTTCACGTCCTGGAGCGTGAGCTCCCCCGACGCCAGGTCCATCGCGGCGGACAGCCCCAACAGCTCCCAGAGCATCGCGGCCTTCGCCAGGTT
>NZ_RAVW01000137.1 GCF_003611585.1 Corallococcus exercitus
GTGGGGGTTCCTGGCATCAGGGAGAGCGGGAGATGGGAGAGGCCTTCCGAAGACTCACGGTCGTCGAGCCCCCGGCCGACGAGGCGCCCTCCGCTTGTGCTCCGCCGCCGCATGCCCGGCACCTGCCACCCACCGGTTCGGTGGCGCTCGTCTTCACCGACATCCAGGGGTCCACGCGGTTGTGGGAGCGCTGTGGCCAGGCCATGCGCGACGCACTGGAGCTGCATGACGGCGTGCTGCGCGCGCTGCTCCTGGGCACCGACGGCTACGAGGTGAAGTCGCAGGGCGATGCCTTCATGGTCGCGTTCGCGTCCCCGGTGGAGGCGGCGCACTGGTGCCTGCGCGCGCAGGAAGCGCTGCTGCACGCGAGCTGGCCGGAGACGCTCCTGGAAGAGCCGGACGCCGCGGAGGAGCACGCGCCGGAAGGGCTGTCGCACCGGGGGCTGCGCGTGCGCATGGGTGTGCACGTGGGCGAGCCCGACTGCCGCATGGATCCCTCCACCCACCGGCTGGACTACCTGGGGCCTCCGGTGAACATCGCGGCGCGGGTCGCGGACGCGGGCCATGGCGGACAGGTGCTGTTGAGCGGCGCGGCCTGGGCGCGCATCCAGCCGGAGCTGGCGTCGCTGGGAATGCCCATCGCGCGCGCGCTGGGGTCCTTCCGCCTGCGCGGCGTGAGCGACAGCGTGGCGCTGGTGGAGCTGTTGCCCGCGTCCCTGGCGCACCGCCGCTTCGGTCCCCTGCGCGCCCCGCGCGAGCGGCCCGGCAACGTGCCCACGCTGCGGCAGGACCTGGTGGGGCGCGCCGAGGAGCTGGACACCCTCCGGCAGTGGATGTCGGAGGGCGCGCGGCTGATCAGCATCCTGGGCCCGGGCGGCATGGGGAAGACGCGGCTGGCCACGCACTTCGGCGCGCTGGAGTCCGACGCGGGCACGTGGGAGGGCGGCGTCTGGCGGTGCGACCTGGAGGAGGCACTGACGGAGGACGACCTCTGCCACGCGGTGGGCCGGGCCCTGGGCGTGCCGCTGGCGGCGGACGGCGACGGCAGCACCCCGGCGGAGCGGCTGGGGCGTGCGCTCGCCGGGTGCGGCGACGTGCTGGTCATCCTGGACAACGTGGAGCAGGTGGTGCGGCACGTGCCCGCGACGCTGGGGCGCTGGCGGGTGCTGGCGCCGCGCGCGCGCTTCCTCGTCACCACGCGCGAGGCCCTGCGGCTGCCCGGGGAGCGCGTGCTGGACCTGGCGCCACTGGGCCTGCCGGATCCCGACGAGACGCGCTGGGACGTCATCCTGCGCTCGGACGCGGTGCGCCTGTTCGTGCAGCGTGCGCGGGAGACGCGCGGCGACTTCATCCTGAGCGACGCGGAGGCCCCGCGCGTCGCGGACATCGTGCGGCAGCTGGATGGCATCGCCCTGGCCATCGAACTGGCGGCCGCGCGCGTGAGCGTGCTGGGCGTGGAGCAGCTGCGCGAGCGGCTGTCGAAGCGCTTCGACCTGCTGCGCGTGGGACGGCGGGACGCACCCGCCCGGCAGGCGACGCTGCGCGGTGCCATCGACTGGTCCTGGAACCTGCTGGAGCCGGCCGAGCGCGCCGCGCTGGCGCAGTGTTCGGTGTTCCGGGGTGGATTCACGCTGGAGGCCGCGGAGGCCGTGCTGGTGCTGCCGGAGGGTTCGCCCGACGTGCTGGAGGTGGTGCACTCGCTGCGCTCGCAATCGCTCCTGTGCGCGCGCGAGGTGGGGGCTCCCGGCGGCTTCCTGCGCCTGGGGTTGTACGAGAGCATCCGCGAGTACGCGGCGCTGCGGCTGCGAGAGCTCGGAGACGAGGCGGCGTGCGAGGCCCGCCACGCGGACACATACCTCCAGGTCGCGGGCCGGCTGCGCGAGCGCGTGCAGAAGACGGGAGGCGCGACGGCGCTGCGGCGGCTGGCCCTGGAGCGAGAGAACCTGCTGGCCGCGTGCGACAACGCGATGGCGGTGCGCCCCGCGACCGCCGAGTCCCTGGGCCGCGCGCTGGAGACGCTGGTGGCGCTGGAGCCGGATGCACGCACGCGCGGGCCGGTGGGGCTGCTGGTGGAGCGGCTGGAGCGCGCGCTGGAGGCGTCGTCGCACGTGCCGGTGGCGCCGCTGAAGCGCGCGGAGGCGCTGGCGGTGCTGGGCCGCGCGTACCTGGACGCGGGACAGGCGGAGGCGGCGCGCCGGGCCCTGGAGGAAGTGCGTGGCGTCTTCCACACGCTGGGGGAGACGGCGTCGGAGAAGCGCGTGCTCGTGGACCTGTCCATCGTCGCCCGTCACGCCGGGGACGGCGCCGCCGCGTGGACGCTGATGCGCGACGCGCAGGCGCTGCCCTCCGGAAGCGACCGCTGGCTGGAGGCCTATGCGGTGGGCAACCTGGGCCTCGTCGAACAGGTGCGTCGCGGGCCGGAGGCGGCCATCCCGCACCTGCGCGCGTCGCTGGCGCTGTTCCGCGAGGTGGGCGACGTGACGTTCGAGGTGGGCTTCCTCACCAACTGCGCGGTCGCCATCGGCGAGGCGGGCGACGCCGGCGAAGCGGTGATGCTCCTGGGCGAGGCGCTGGGCCGTGCGCTGAGCGTGGAGGACCGCGCGGGGCAGGCGCTCGCGCGGCTCAACCTGGGGTGCTACCTGATGGACGCGGGCGGCGTCGCGGAGGCGTGCGAGCACCTGGAGACCGCGGTGCGCCTGTCACGGCTCCTGGGCCAGCGGCTGCTGGAAGGCACCGCGCTGGGCGAGCTGGGACGGGCCTCGCTCGTGCGGGAGGACTGGGCGCAGGCCCGCGCGGCGCTGGCGGAGGCCATCACCATCCTGGGCCGTGCGTCCCGCTGGCAGGCGCTGCGCTTCATCGCGTACCGGGCCGCGCTGGACGCCGCGTGCGGAGAGCCGCGAGCCGCGCGCGACGGGTTCGCCGCGCTGGAAGGCGCCCCCGAGCTGCGCGAGGACCCTGCCCTCTTCCAGCTCGTGGATCTGCTCCGCGCGGCGCTCGACCTGGCCGAAGCCGACGCCGCGCCCGCAGGGGGCACGCAGGCCCACGAAGCCAGGGCCGCCGCGCGCCGCCGCATCGAAGCGGCCCGGAACGCCCCGCGCGAGACCGCGTCGTCCGACATCCGGGGCGCGCTCCGCTTCCTGGAGGCCCGCCCCGGCGTCAGCGATTCGCACCTGGACGCGTGAAGCGCTACGGCTTCGCGGCCGGAGCCTCGGCCGGAGCCTCGACCGGAGCCTCCACGGGCGCCGGAATCGGCTTCGCGAAGCGGCGGAAGAAGCTGTCGTCGTTCCAGTACGGGCGCCTGGGGGCGCCCGCCACCGCGTTCGTCAGGGCGGTCAGGAAGGTGATGAAGCGCGCGGCGCCCTCGTGGTCCACGGGCTGCTGCGCCAGGTCATCCGACGGCGCGTGGTAGCGCTCGGCCAGCCACTGCTTGAACACCTTCTGCTCCTCCGAGCCCGGCGTGTAGCCGAACTTGAAGAACAGCGCGGGCACGCCCTCGCGGATGAACGAGTACTGGTCGCTGCGCACGAACAGGTTGCGGTCCGGCTCTGGATCCTCCAGCACCTGCACGTCCTGCTTCGCCGCCACCTCCGCCAGCGGCACCGCGAGCGAGGACTCGTCCTTGCCGTGCGCCACCACGGAGGTGAACGGCCAGTGGGGCATGAACATGTCCAGGTTGAAGTCCGCCACGATGGAGGTGATGGGCACCGGCGGCCGCGAAGCGAAGTACTTCGACCCGAGCAGCCCCTTCTCCTCCCCCGTCACCAGCGCGAGCAGCACGGAGCGCTTCGGCTTCTCCGGCTGGTCATGCAGCCGCCGCGCGACCTCCAGCAGCGCCGCCACGCCGGACGCGTTGTCCATGGCGCCGTTGTAGATGCGGTCCCCCTTCACCGGCTCGCCAATGCCCACGTGGTCCAGGTGCGCGCTGAGCACCACGTACTCCTTCGCGAGCACCGGATCCGAGCCCGGCATGACGCCCACCACGTTCATGGACTTCAGCGGCTTCACGTCGAAGGCCAGCTTCGCCTTCATGCGCAGCGGGATGTCGAACTTCGGCAGCGGCTTGTCCGCGTCGGCCAGCGCCAGCAGCTCCTCGTACGTGTGCGGCGCGCCCTCCAGCCACTTCTGGGAATGCGTCACGTTCGCGACGACCGCGACCTTCAGTCCGCGCGAGTCGTTGAGCGATGGATCCGCGAACACCATCGTCGGGTTCTTGCTGGAGCCCACGATGCGCTCCCACGGCAGCTCCAGCATCTTCGGGTTCTGGAGGTACACGTACCCCACGGCCCCCCCGGCCTTGAGCACCTTCAGCCGCTCCGACCACGAGGAGAAGTGCGACTTCACCGGGCCCGGGATGTTCCCCGGCCCCCCCTGGAGCATCACCACCACCTTGCCCTTCAGGTCCAGGCCGGCGAAGTCGTCGTGGCCCAGCTCCGGGATGGACAGGCCGTAGCCCACGAACACCAGCGGCGCGTCCACGGTGCCGTTGTCTCCCTGCCGAGCGGACAGCACCACGTCCTCGCCCTGCACCAGCGGCAGCGTCTGGCCGTCCTTCACCAGCGCGACGCTGGACTTCGCTTCGATGAGGCGGCGCGACTGAAGCGCCATGGGCTGCAGGAAGCCCGTCTTCAGCAGCGGCTTCACGCCCAGCGCGGCCAGCTCCTTGGACACATAGCCGGCGGCGGTCGCGTAGCCCTTGCTGCCCGTGTCGCGTCCCTCCATCGCGTCACTGGCCAGCACCTCCACGTGCTTCCACCAGCGGTCCTCCGCGGCGGCGGGCTTGGAAGCAGGAGGTTCCGCGGCGAAGGCCCCGGAGGAGACGAACAGCGCGAGCGTGGCGACGGAGGAGACCCGGTTCATGCCCCGGAGCATCCAGGGCCAGGCCGGGTCATGCAACCGCGATCAGGCCTGCACGCCCAGCCGCCGGCCGCGCAGCTCCGACAGCGTGCGCGCGTCCAGCAGCACCGCGGACTTCTCCTGCGGGGACAGGGGCTCCACCCCGCCCGCCAGCAGCTTGCGCCGCGCGGAGGCCAGCGCCACGGGGACGCTCGCCGTCGGGTGGGCCTCCAGCAGCGCCAGGTGCAGCGCGTGCGCGCGAGGGTCGGTCAGCACGTGGTCCAGCGCGTCGCCCACCGGCTCCAGCTCGTCCTCGGCCAGCTCCTGCGCGCGCACCAGGACGGTGGGCGGATGGACCTCTTCCGGGATGAGGAACAGGCCGCGCCGCTGCGCCCACAGGCCCAGCGACGCGCGGGCGGTGAAGACGGAGATGGCCGGGGCCAGCCACAGCCCCAGGATGACCGGCGACAGCCACGCCAGCATGCCCGGCGCCACCGCGACCGTCAGCGCCGCGAGCACCGCGCCAATGGCCATGTGCCACTTGTGCCGGCTCAGCGCCTCCGACCACGGCAGGTCCGTGTCCTCACGCTGCTGGCTGCTCCAGTTCACCTTGTAGCCAAGCAGCGTCCCGAACACGAAATGCGACTGGAAGAGCATCATCACCGGCGCCATCAGCGTGGACACCACGCCCTCCAGCAGCACGCTCAGCACCAGCTTGAACCGGCCGCCCATCCGCGCCGCCTCCTCGCGGTTCGCGAGGATCAGGCCCGTCCCCATCAGCCGGGGGATCCACAGCAGCGCCAGCGACAGCACCATCAGCCGCAGCGCGCCCACCGTGTCGAACGCGTCCCCGCCCGGCAGCGTGGCCTGGAACTCCAGCAGCGTCGCGGGCGCGAAGAACCACTCGTGCAGCGCGGCGAACAGGCCCGCCACCAGGAAGGTGAGCCACAGGGGCGACGCCACGTAGGACATCACGCCCATGAGGAAGTGCATCCGGCTCATCGGGTGCAGGCCGCCCGCCATCACCAGGCCCAGGTGCTGGAGGTTGCCCTGGCACCAGCGGCGGTCGCGCTGCGCGTACGCCAGCAGGTCCGGCGGCGGCTGCTCGTAGCTGCCGCCCAGCTCCGGCACCAGCCACACCGTGTAGCCCGCCCGGCGCATCAGCGCGGCCTCCACGAAGTCGTGGCTGAGGATGTGGCCGCCGAAGGGCTGCTGTCCCGGCAGCACCGGCAGGCCGCAGTGCTCGATGAAGGGCGCCATGCGCAGGATGGCGTTGTGGCCCCAGTAGTTGGAGTCCCCCAGCTGCCACGCCGCCGCGCCCGCGGCCACGATGGGGCCATAGACGCGCCCGGCGAATTGCTGCAGCCGCGCGAACAGCGTGGAGCGTCCCACGTTCTGCGGCGGCACCTGGAGGATGCCCGCGCCCGGGTTGAGCTCCATCAGCCGCGCCATCCGCACCACGGTGTCGCCCGCCATCAGGCTGTCGGCGTCCAGCACCAGCAGGTAGTCGTAGCGGCGGCCCCAGCGCTCGCAGAACTCCGCGAGGTTGCCCGCCTTCTTGGCCGTGTTGTCGGAGCGGCGGCGGTAGAAGATGCGGCCCTGCCCGCCCACCCGGAGGCACAGCTCCGACCACGCCAGCTCCTCCGCCACCCACGACTCCGCCCGCGTGGAGTCGCTGAGCACGTAGAAGTCGAACGCGTCCAGCTGCCCCGTCGCGGCGATGGACTCGTACGTGGCCTGCACGTGCGCGAACACCGCGGCCGGGTCCTCGTTGTAGACGGGCATCACCACCGCGGTGCGGCGGCTGAGGGGCTTCGCGGCCTCCTCTTCCGTGGGCCAGCGCAGGCCCGGCACGCGCTGGTTCGACACCAGCTGGATGAAGCCCGCGACGCCGCTCCAGAACGACAGGGCGATCCACGCGAAGCACAGCGCGAACAGCCCCAGCACGAACATCTCCGGCACCGTGGTGCCGTGGGCCGCGAGCAGCCGGTGCATCTCCACCGAGGCGAACCCGGTGGACAGGGCCGCCAGGCCCAGCACCATCACGCGGCGGGGACGCGCCAGGGCCGGAGTGTAGGGTTGGGCGTTCATGCGGACTCCGGGCTCCCGTGCGGCTTCATGTGGAGGGTGCCGCGCCTAGCGCGACGGTGACACGCCCGCCTGGCTGGCGGCGGGACGCAGCCAGCGGCGCAGCATGTCCATGAAGGGATTGAGCACGAGCACCTGCTCGCGCATCTGGCAGGGCACCTCCGCCGGGGCGGACATGGGCACTGCTTCACACACCGCGCGGCGCCAGGCCTCCGGCAGCGAGGACGGGGCGCGCATCAGCACGTCCGCGCCCCAGCGCGCGCCGCCCACCAGCACGAACGCGGCCCGGCCGCGCACCAGCAGCGCCGGCCCCACGTGCGCCGGCCCCAGCACCTCCGCCAGCCATCCTTCGACCCGCCAGCGCGCGAGCGCCAGCGCGGCCTCCGGAGACAGGGACAGCTCGCGCGTGCCCAGGATCCAGCCCGCCAGCTTCTCCAGGTCGCCACGGGCGGTGAAGCCGAAGTCCTGGAAGAAGCTCACCAGCGCGGCCTGGGTGTCCGCACGGGGCGCCTGCGGCATCGCCGGGGCGAAGGAGATGAACGGGTGCGTGGTCACGGAATCCACAGGTAGCTCCAGGTCTCGGTGAGGGTCTCGGAACCGCGTTTCAGGAAGCAGCGCAGCTCGACGGGGCCTTCTCCGTCGGGCATGAGTTCGAAGGCCGCGCGGAAGCCACCGGTGACGGCGTGGACCTCCGCGCGCGGGTGCAGCACCTGGCCGCGTGAAGCGGTGACGACCGCCTCGACCGGGCCCGTGCCTTCCGCGCTCGCCTTCGTGAAATCGAGGACGAAGCGACGCGCCCCCGGCTTGCTGCCCGCCGCGACACGCGTCGCCGCGACGGTGGAACCTCCGGCCTTCGCGCCCTCGGGGGCGAAGCCCCAGGACAGCCGGTAGGAGAAGCGAAGCTGTGCACCCGCCTGCACCGGTGCATCCGGCACCCAGAAGGCCACGATGTTGTCGTGGATCTCCTCGCGGGTGGGCAGCTCCACGAGCCGCACGGAGCCCGCGCCCCAGTCACCCACCGGCTCCACCCAGGCGCCCGGACGGCGCTCGGAGCGCGCCTCCAGGTCCTCGTAGCTGCTGAAGGCCTGGTCGCGCTGCAACAGGCCGAAGCCTGACAGCCCATCCGTGTGGAAGCTGCTCACCTGGATCTGCTTGGGGTTCTTCAGGGGGCGCCACAGCTTCTCGCCGTTCTTCATCCACACGGAGATGCCGTCGGAGTCGTGCACCTCCGGGCGGAAGTCGTCGAAGTCGCCCCGGTCGTTCTCCCCGAAGAGGAACATGCTGGTGAGCGGCGCCACGCCCAGCTGACGCACCGGCTTGCGCGCGAACACCGTGGAGTCCACGTCCATCACCGTGCGCTCACCGGGGTGGATGGCGAAGCGGTAAGCGCCCGTGACGCTGGGGCTGTCCATCAGCGCGTGCACCACCACCGTGTCCGAGCCCTTCGCCGGCGTCTCCAGCCAGAACTCGCGGAACGTGGGGAACTCCTCGCCCCCCGGCTGCGCCGTGTCGATGGCGAGCCCGCGCGCGGACAGGCCGTACACGTTGCCCTTGCCCAGCGCGCGGAAGTAGCTGGCGCCCAGGAAGGCCACCAGCTCGTCGTAGTAGTCCTTCGTGTTGAGCGGCGCGTTGAGGCGGAAGCCCGCGAAGCCGTTCACCTTGCCCTTGGGCGGACTTCCCACCAGCGGGCCGTAGGTGAACTGCTCCGTGGAGAACGGGACCGGGCGCGCCTTGCCGCCCTCCACCACGTTCACGCCCACCGGACGCGTGTAATAGAAACCGGGGTGGAAGAACTGCGCCCGGAACGGCAGCCCCTCTTCACGCCACAGCGACGCGGCGTCGCGGAAGCGGATGTCGCGGTACTGATCGTAGGTGAGCTTCTCGAAGGACGGGGGCACGCCGACGGGCGGCTCCTGGTACGGCTTCGCGGCCAGCGCGCGGGCCTTCTCCTCCACCGTCGCCGCCGAGAAACCAGACACCTTCGCCGCCGCCCCCGCCTTTGGCTGCTGGGCACACGCCAGCGCCGCAACGCACAGCCCCATCCCCCAGGCCATCCCCACCGTCTGTCGCTGCCACCGCTTCAAGTCCCGCTCCTCACCAGGGGCACCGCCCGCGCCAGTACGGCGCGACGCGGCAAAGGCTAGCAACGGTCATGCCAAACGACAGGCCCTGGGGAATTACCCAATCATTCCAAGGATCTGCCCCTGGACGGCTTCCGGGCGGATACTTGCTGCGCCAAGGATTCCGCTCGCTTGGGAGGGCGTCCGAGAGAGGGGGCCGTCGGCGCCTGGATTGGGGGGTTGTGGACGATGGGGACAGGCGGCCAACAGCCCTGTCCGAAATCTCCACAGCGGAGGTGGGCAGCCGGGCGGGAAGGATTTCCCGGGACATTGCCCCCCATTGCAGGCAGTGTGGCCAGGCCCTGGGCGGCGCCGGGAATCCATCCGGAGGCCCAGGGGTTCCAAGACGTTTCCAGGTGCTCGGGCCGCAGGTTGGCCTGACCGCGTACCGCCAGGCGCCCCCGCAATACCGCGGGAGGGCGCGCTGCGCGGTCGGTCCCCCGCCAGAAGGGGGAGTGGTCCCCCGCCAGAACGGGGAGTGCGCCCACCCATCTCATGCGGGATTTCATGACTTTCGACGAACTGCAGTTGACCGATTCGCTCCTCAAGGCCGTCAAGGCAGAGGGCTACACCACGCCGACGCCCATCCAGGCGAAGGCGATTCCCCACGCGCTGGCGGGCAAGGACGTGCTGGGCGTGGCCCAGACGGGCACGGGCAAGACGGCGGCGTTCGCGCTGCCCATCCTCCAGCGCCTGTCGGCGAAGGCGCCCGCGGGCGGTGCCCGTCCGGTGCGCTGCCTGGTGCTGACGCCCACGCGTGAGCTGGCCAGCCAGGTAAGCGACAGCTTCGTGACCTACGGCAAGAACCTGCCCCTGCGCCACGCGGTGGTGTTCGGCGGCGTGGGCCAGAACCCGCAGGTCCAGGCGCTGCGCCAGGGCGTGGACATCCTGGTGGCGACGCCGGGGCGCCTGCTGGACCTCATCGACCAGGGCTTCGTGACGCTGCGGGCGCTCGAGGTGTTCGTGCTCGACGAGGCGGACCGCATGCTGGACATGGGGTTCATCCACGACGTGCGGCGGGTCATCAAGGTGCTGCCGCAGGTGCGCCAGACGCTGTTCTTCAGCGCGACGCTGCCGCCGGACATCATGGACCTGGCGCGCAACATCCTGAAGGACCCCATCCGCGTGGAGGTGTCCCCCGCGTCCAGCACGGCGGAGACGGTGAGCCAGCAGGTGTACTTCGTGGAGCGCGAGGAGAAGCGCGCGCTGCTCACGCACCTGCTCCAGGACGCGAAGGCGATTCCGCGCGCGCTCGTCTTCACGCGCACGAAGCACGGCGCCAACCGCGTCGCCAAGCAGCTCACGGCGGCGGGCGTGCGCGCGGATGCCATCCACGGCAACAAGAGCCAGAACGCCCGTGAGCGCGCGCTGGACGAGTTCCGCGCGGGCACCCTGCGCGTGCTGGTGGCCACGGACATCGCGGCGCGCGGCATCGACATCGACGGGCTGTCGCACGTGTTCAACTACGACCTGCCCAACGTGCCGGAGCAGTACGTGCACCGCATCGGCCGCACGGGCCGCGCGGGCGCCAGCGGCCAGGCCGTGTCCTTCTGCGACACCGAGGAGCGCGCGTACCTGCGCGACATCGAGCGCACCATCCGCCGCAGCGTGCCGGTGGTGGCGGACGCCGCCTTCCGCTCGAACCTGCCCCCTCCCCTGCCCGGTGACGTGGAGGACGACCGTCCCCCGATGAACCGGGGTGGCCGGGGCCCGTCGCGCGGCAACGGCGGCGGCGGTGGCGGTCAGCGCCGTGGCGGTGGTCAGCGTCGCGCGGGTGGTGGCGGCGGAGGCCAGGGCCGTCCGAGCGGGGGTGGCCAGTCGCGTCAGGCAAGCGGCGGAAACGCCCAGTCGCCGCGCGGCGGTGGCCAGGGTCGTCCGCAGCAGGCCCGGCCGGCGGTGGCTTCACCTGCCGCGGGGCCCAGCTCGCCTCCGGCCCGGCGCACGATGTCCAAGTGGGGCTGAGGCCCTCCTCCCGGGTAGCGCGTGGCCGTGAAGGTCGCGCCTTCTCCGGGTGAGCAGGGATGGATGGAGTTCATGACGCCCGGGTCCTCCTTCGAGGGTCCGGGCGTTCGACTGTCCGGGGTGGGATTGGAGGCGGTGGGCTCGCGCCCTGGCGGATGGGGCGTGGTAGCGTGACAGCCTGATTCACGGCGGTGCCTCGCACCCCTTTTCGTCATCAGGACACGCCCTCTTCCATGACGCGCTCGGCTGACGGTGAGCTGCACATCGATTCGGTCCTCCGGAACACCTACAAAGTCGTCTCCGTGTTGGGGCGGGGCGGCATGGGTTCGGTGTTCCTGGCCCAGCACCTGCGGCTTCCGGGCAAGCAGGTCGCGGTGAAGGTTCTGCGGGTGGGTGACCACGTGGGGCCGGACCTCCACGTGAGATTCCGGCGCGAGGCGGAGATCGCCTCCCGGCTGGGGCACCCGAACATCGTGGAGGTGCTGGACTTCGACACGCTGGAGGACGGCAGTCCGTTCCTGGTGCTGGAGTACCTGCGCGGGGAGAGCCTCGCGGACCGGCTGCGGCGCGGGCGGCTGTCGCTGGAGGAGGTCTTCTCCTTCACGCGGCAGATGGGCTCCGCGCTGCAGACGGCGCACCGCGCGGGCATCGTCCACCGCGACCTGAAGCCCGCGAACATCTTCCTGGTGCCCACGGACTCCGGCGGCGTGGTGGGCGAGCGCGTGAAGCTGCTCGACTTCGGCATCTCCAAGGTCATGTCGTCGGAGACGCTCCAGACGCAGGAGGCAGTGCTCATCGGCACGCCGCAGTACATGTCCCCTGAGCAGGCGCAGGGGCAGAACAGCCGCATCGACGCGCGCACGGACCTGTTCGCGCTGGGCGGCATCGTGTTCGAGATGATCTCCGGGATGACGCCGTTTGGTGGCGGGTCGCTCGCGCAGATCATCTACCGCGTGGTGCACGAGCCGCCGGTGTCGCTCGCCACGCTGATGCCGGAGTTGCCGGAGAACGTCACCCGGGCGGTGGCGCGAGCGTTGGAGAAGAAGCCGGAGAATCGTCATCCGGACGTCGCGTCGTTCATCGCGGAGCTCACGGGGACGACGCTCCAGTCGCTGCCGGAGACCGAGGAGCAGATCGCGGCCCGGACCTTCTCGCGCACGAAGCGGCCCTCGGGTGTGGCGCTGCCCTCCGTGGCGCCGAGTGACGAGGACGCGCTGGGCGCCACGATGGCACCGGCGAACAAGGGGCCAGGGACGGGCCGCTTTGGAGCGGATGCGCTCGCGGCGTCGGATGACATCGGCTTCGACGCGACGATGGCGCCACGAGCCAACGGCACGGTCCCGTACGGAAATCAGCCGCAGGTGGCGGGCGGAACGATGGGCTTCGGCGCCACGCAGATGCCCGGAAGCGGCATGGGGAGCTCAGGCGTGGCCCTACCGGCGGCGGGTGTCCCCGCGCAGTCGCCGGGAAGCTACAGCGGACAGCAGGCCGCCCAGGGCCATGGGACGGGCCAGCACGTCGCGCCGGGCAGCATGGGCGGACAGCAGGCCGTGCCGGGCAGCTACGGTGGCCAGCAGGCCGTGCCGGGCAGCATGGGCGGGCAGCACGCCGCGCCGAGCAGCATGGGCGGGCAGCAGGCCGTGCCGGGCAGCTACGGTGGCCAGCAGGCCGTGCCGGGCAGTCTCCCGGGAGCCATGGTCGGTCCCCAGGGCCAGCCCCTTGCCCCGGTGAGCATGACGGGTCAGCCGGGAATGCCCGGTCCGATGACGTTGCCGGTACCGGTCGCGGGCCCGCCGAAGTCGCGCGTGCTCCCCATCGCGGGCGCCGCCGCGCTGATCCTCGGTGCCGTGGGGCTCGGCTGGTGGCTGCGGCCTCCGCCGCCGGTCGTGGCGCAGCCCGGTGTCGTGAACGCCGCCCCGCCTCCGTTTCCTCCGCCTCTCACTCCCCCGCCCCCCCTGGCCGCGCCGCCGCCTCCCGTCGCGCCGCCCCAGGCAACTCCCGCTGTCGCGGCGAAGACCGTCGAGGACACGTCAACGAAGGTCGCCCCCACGGTGCAGCCCAAGGCCCCAGGCAAAACGACCGCCAAACCGGGCGGCAAGTCACAGGGGCCGCGCATGCTGTCGAAGCCGACGGACGCCCTCGCAATCGCCAAGCTGGAAGAAGCCAAAGCCGCCGCGGAACGGCACGACGTGGACACCGTGGTCCGCATGGCCAGGCAAAGCTACACGGCCCAGAACAACCTGGCCGCGCACCTCCTGGCCATCAAGGCCCTGTGCCAGAGCGGCGATCTGGAAAAAGTCCGCACGGAAGCGACGAAGGTCGATGATAGGGACCTCGCGCCGTTGGTCGCGGAATGCCAAAAGAAGGATATCGACTTGTTGCAGTGAGCAGACACCGCCCCTCCGCGGGCCCGCGGACGGGTGAGGGGGAAACACCCAACATGAAATGCATCGTCGCCGTGGCCGTGCTGGCCACCGTTCTAGGCACCCTGCCCGCCCGGGCCGCGCCGTCCGCTCCCGTGGAAGCCGGCAAGGTGTTCGTGGGTCCGCAGGGCGAACAGGTCGCGGTCGTGCCGCTCACGCCCCGCGATCAGAAGAAGTTCCTCCTGCGCATCCAGGGCACGGGCTCCGAGCTGGACAACCTGGTCCTCCCCTACACGGTGAAGGACTGGAGCAGCCTCAGCACGCAGCGCCAGAACTACACCACGCAGTGGCACGGCAAGGACTACTCGCCGCTCATCGTCGTGGGCAAGAACACGGAGCTGCACTTCCCCGGCGGCCCCGGCAATGGCATCGCGGTCCAGTACGACGAGGCACGCTCCCAGAAGCTCAAGCCGGAGGAGGTCTACGCGCAGCACCAGCAGCAGACCCAGAGCGGCCAGCTCGCGAAGCTGATGGCCTTCGACCGCAAGGCGGAGGAAGCCATCCACGACACCGCCTACGCCGAAGCGCTCCAGGCGCTGAACACCTCCTGCGGCACCTCCGCGGCGGGCGCCATCGACTGGACCACCGTCCCCGAGCCCGTCCTCAAGGTCCAGAAGATCGCCCGCTTCTGCGCCTTCCCCCTCACCGCCCTGAAGGCGATGTGCGACGTCTCCGAGGAGGCCCGCCGCACCGTGAAGGCCCGCATCCAGCACTTCGACTGCCGCATCGGCGGCGCGCTGGAGCCCGCCCTGCAAGGCGACCGCTTCGTGTGGACCACGACCCCGGAGGCGAGCAATCAGGAGAAGGCCGCCACCCGCTACTTCAAGAAGAACCTCTAGGCCCGCGCACCATGCTCATCCAACGCATCCTCCCTGTGGCCGTGCTCCTCGCCGCCAGTCCCGCCGCCGCCGTCGAACCGCCGTGGGGCAAGGCGGAGAACCTGGGCCAGCGCATGCACCTGGAGGCCACGTCCGTCTGCACCGACGGCAAGGGCCACTACGTCGTCTCCGTGCCCCGCGAGGACATGGACGACCTGGAGGACAAGCTCTACTACGGCGACGGAAAGACCCTGGTGGAGGTGCCGAGGCCGCGCAGCCAGAACCTGTCCGCCACCACCTTCCTGGATCCGCGCTTCTTCAACCCGGCCGGCACCGCCGACTACGACGGCGTGGACCTGCGCGTGCACTCGCAGCTGTCCGTGGACGCGAAGGAGCGCACCTGTTCGCTGCGCTGCGGCGAGCGCAAGGTGGCGCTGGAGATGCTCCCTGGCACGGAGGCGCGGGAGCTCCTGCGCAAGGCCACCTACGTCCCCAACCCGCAGAAGTTCGCTCCCCACGCGCTGCTGCGCGACTCGGAGGGCACGTACTACTACGTGGACAAGGGCTTCACGCCCGCGGAGTCACGCAACTTCCGCGTGTTCATCGGGCCCAGGGGAGACCTGAAGCCGCAGAAGATGACCAACGTGGTGGCGGACTCCGAGGGGGAGATCTTCACCACGAAGAAGGGCCAGCTGCGGCTCGTCATCGACCGCGCGCAGAAGCCCATGTGGATCGAGAAGGCGCACAGGGAGGTGGAGCTGCGCAACGTCCCCGTGGAGCAGAACCTGCCCCTCATCTACAACGAGCTGGGCGTCTACACGGGCATCCGGCTGGGCACGCCCTGCGACGACCAGTAGCCCGGCGGTCGCGTTAGACGCGCACCAGGACGGCCATCTGGTGCGCGCCGATGCCCAGCCCCACCATCACCAGGTACTTCGTGCGCAGCTGCCGGTGGAGCCGCGCCAGCGTCACCGGGATGGATGCGTGCACCATGTTTCCGTAGTCCGCGAACGTGTCCACGTACTCGCGCGGACGGATGGCTTCGGCCCAGTGGTCCATCAGCTTGCGCGTGGCCTGGTGCGAAATCAGCGTCACGTCCTCGCGCGACACGCCGTTCTTCGCGAGCAGCCGCTCCACCAGCCTCGGCGGCCCGTTCATCCCGGAGGACAGGAACGCCTTCACGCCCGAGCCGGGCGCCAGGCAGTACGTCGGGTGGTCCAGCCCCGCCTCTGGACGCGAGCGCATCGTCATCGCGCCGTACTCGTCGCTGAACGTGTCCGCCGCCCAGTCCACCAGCACGAGCTTGTCGCCCGGGCCCACCACCGCCGCCCCCGCGCCGTCCCCGATGCCAATGGCGTGGCCCTGCGTGTAGTCCATGTTGCGCGTCCACGCCGCGCCCACCGCGACCAGCGCGTGCCGGATGCCGCCCGCGCGCAGCGCCTCCCACGCCAGCACCACGCCCATCAGGAAGTTCACGAAGTCCGCCTGCACCGGAACCACCAGCGCGCCCTGTGACAGGCCCAGTTCCTGGTGCACCGCGTACAGCGCGTTGGGCGTGATGTACTCCGACACGGACAGGTAGCCGTAGAGCCGGTCCACGTCCGCGGCGCTCAACCCCGCGTCCTGGAGCGCCGCCTGCCCCGCCTTCGCGGTGAGCGACGCCAGGGACTCGCCGGGCTCCATCTCACGGCGCTCGCGGTTGCCGTAGAAGAGGGCAATCTCCCCTCCCCCCTCCCGGGCGGCGCGGCGCAGCGGTTCGAAGAGCGGATGGTCGTTGCCCCGGATGCGGGCGGGCACCGCGGCGCCCGCCCCCAGCAACGCGAAGGATGCGTGCGTCATGAGGATGCGGCTACGTCGCGTCCGACGCCACGGCGGCGAAGCGGTCGCCGTACGGCGGCACCTCACGGTAGTCGATGTGCGCGACGATGACCTGCGGCTGGCAGGACTCGTCCGCGCGGCGCAGCACCTCAGGCAACAGCGCGTCCAGCTGGCCCGGGCCGTTCACCGTGTAGGCGCGCGCGCCCATGGACTCCGCGAAGCGCTCCAGGTCCGGGTTGCCCAGGCCGTAGAACTCGTCCTCCAGCGGGTAGTTGCGGTCCTGCATGTGCTCGGCGTGGTTCACCATGCCCAGCGCGTTGTCGTTGAGCACGATGGTCACCGTGCCCACGCGGTAGCGCGACGCGGTCAGCATCTCCACGCCGTTCATCACGAACGCGCCGTCGCCCACCAGCGCCACCGCCGCGCGCTCCGGACGGCCCAGCTTGCCGCCGATGACGGCGCCGCAGGACCAGCCCATGGACGTCAGCCCCGTCGGGTAGAAGATGCGGGCCGGCGGCGCCACGTGCAGCAGGTGGGAGGACCAACCCGTGCAGTTGCCGATGTCGATGTACAGGTCCATGTCCGCCGACAGGTGCTTGTCCAGCTCCGCCAGGAGCTGCTGCGGCTTGACCATGCCCTCGGCCTGGGGCGCGCTCACATGGGGCGTGGGCTCCTGGAGCGCCAGCACCTGGGCCCAGCGCTCACGCACGCGCGCGCCACTGGACGGGCCAATCATCTGCCCCAGCTCCGCCAGGCCCACCACCACCGACGCCGCGTCCGCCACGATGGGCAGGCGCACCGGGAACAGCTGGCCCACGTTCGCCGCGTCCACGTCCACCTGGATGACGTGGTGGATGGACTGGAAGTACTTGCTGAAGCTGCGGCTGGCCCACTCGCCCAGGCGGCTGCCCAGCACCAGCAGCACGTCCACGCCATCGCGCAGGTACGCCTCCACGCGCTTGCTGCCGCCCAGGCCCACCACGCCCAGGCACAGGGGCTCGCGCTCGGAGTACAGGCCCTTGCCGCGGAGGCTGGTCGTCACCGGGATGCCGTGCTGGGTGACGAAGGCGTTGAACTCCTCCGCGTGCTTCTCCAGCGCGCCGCGGGCGCCCGCGCCCAGCAGGATGAGCGGGCGGCGCGCGGTGCGCAGCATGGAGAAGGCCGCGCGCAGGTCCTCGAAGGGCGCGTTGGACGGACGGGCCTGGAAGGCGCCGCGCTTGGTGGGCACCGAGGCGCGCTGGATGGGCGTGCGGGCCACGTTGGTGGGGATGCTCAGGTGCGTGGCGCCGCCGGGCAGGCTCTGGGAGGTGCGCATCGCGCGCTGGAGCAGGCGCGGCAGGCTCTGCGCGTCCACCACCGCGGAGGACAGGGACGTGCACTGGCGGAACATCTCCACCGTGTTCACGCCGTGCGTGCTGTTGCTCTCCTGCATCGCGAACAGGCCGATGCGCTCCGTGGACACGTTGCCGCTGATGGTGAGCAGGGGCACGCCGTCCAGGTGCGCGGAGGCGACGCCCGTCAGCGCGTTCGTCGCGCCCGGGCCCGCCGTCACCATGCACACGCCCAGCTTGCCGGTGGCGCGCGCGTAGCCGTCCGCCATGAAGGCCGCGCCGCCCTCGTGCGACGCGATGATGAAGCGCATGCTCGCGCGCTTGCGCAGCGCCTGCTGGAAGGGCGCCAGGTTGCCGCCGGGAATGCCGAACACCGAGTCGACCTCCTCGGCCTCCAGGTGGGCGAGCACGCAGTCGGCGACCGTCAGGTCCTCCACCGTCTTGAAGCCGCGGGCGCTGGTGTCCCCGTACATGGGGATGGGGTCGCCCTGGCGCGCCTCCATGCCGTCGAGCCCTTCCGCCGGAGTCACCGCGTCGGTGCGGAGGACGTTGACGGGCAGCTCCGAGCGCCCCGAGGTCGAAGCGGCCAGGTGGAGCTCGGCGAGAGACGAGGTCGACATCGGAAGCTTCTCCAGGTGCCCCGGGTCCTAGGGGACTCGAATTCCACTTCGAGTCGCAGACACCGGGTCGGGGTCGCCTCCGGTGCCCACACAGTCTTGTGAGCGAGGTGCAAAGATGCAGTCTCGTTCTATCCGAGCAACGGAGCACTGTGAAGTAAAATCTAGTGGAATTTTCGTATACGGCTGGATTCTCACAGTTCAGGACAGAAAACCCCGTCAGGGGACTGATGCCTTACACGTCTTGCCGGGAAGGCAGGATTCGCGCGCGCGTACGGGGATGTACCTTCCTTGGATCCACGGAAGCCCGGAGATGGGCTAGGCTGAGGGGGCGCCCGCGCCCCCTTGTTCCAGAGGAGGCGCCCGCGTCCGACGAATCAACGTGGGGGTTGTCATGATCGAGAATCTGCGGACGGAGTACGGCTTCCGGATCAATGCGCCTGGCTACATCCAGCTTCCTGAAATCACCGCGTGGTTCAATGACCTGAAGGCGAAGGTCGCGGTGAAGCGGGGCCGCCCCTTCGGGTTGCTGGTGGACATCCGCAGCCAGCGCGCGAACCCGCCGGAGACCCAGGACGTCATCAAGCAGGCGATGGTGTGGCTGCGGCAGAACGGCATGGTGCGCTCGGCGGTAGTGCTCGACAGCACGGTGGCGCGGCTGATGATGGTGCGCATGTCCAAGCAGAGCGGCGTGTACGAGTGGGAGCGCTACATCGACGCGTCGAAGGACACGGACTGGGAGCACAAGGCGATCGACTGGATCACGAACGCCACGGAGCCTTCGAAGGAAGAGGACGCCGCGGCTTGATGTGCTTCCCCGGGTGATGGCGGTGGAGGCCCCCTTCGTGAGGCCCACCGCCTCCCCTGCCCGGTCGGGCGCCCTGTTCCACCCCGCTACCCTCCAGGTCCTGTCCGTGATTCCCGGGTCCCCGCGGACGCCAGGCTGGTTCGGGGTGGTCCTGATCCTCATCGTTGGATTGCTCGCGCCCGGCTGCGCCGCCCCGGCCCCGCCGCGTGAGGGCTCGCGGGCGCGGATCGCACCTTCACCGACCTCGTCCCCTTCACCGGCCGCGCGCGTGCTGCGGGTGCGCGTGTACGCGGACGTGGACCACCGGGCGCGGGGCCTCCATTGGGAGCGGGCGTTCGAGGCGTGGCTCCAGCGCGCGAGCAATGCGGTGCGCGGCCCCCTGGGCGTGACGTTCGAGCTGGAATCCGCGCGGGCGTGGGAGCGGCGCGGCTCGGACGGCCCGCTGGAGCCGGTGCTGGAGGCGCTGGAGTCCCTGGACGCGGGCGAGGACGTGGACCTCGTGATGGGGCTCGTGGCGGCGCCGGTGTCGTTCAGCGGCGCGCAGCACGAGCTGGGCTTCGCGCGCGTGCTGGGACGTCACTGCGTGCTGCGCGGCCTGGGCGGAGAGCTGCCGGTGGAGGCCCGGCAGCGGTTGGAGGTGGCGGTCCTGCTGCACGAGTGGGCCCACACGTTGGGCGCGCCGCACGTGCGCGATGGCCGTGGGTGGATGTCGCCGAAGTACGACGCGGGCCAGAAGGGGTTCGATGCGCGGACGCTCGCGCTGCTGGGCGCGGGGCTCCGGCACCTGCCCGGGGCGCGCGTGGAGCTGGAGGCGCAGAAGGCCTGGGCCCGGGAGCTGCGCGGGGCGGTGGAGGCCATGACCGGCCCGGCGTGGGAGGGACCCGAGCGGGACTTCCTCCTCGAGTGGACGGAGCGGGTGCGCGCCTCCAGCGTCGTGTTGGGGCCGGAGGGGACGCCCCGTTCGCTGACGCCCCTGGAGCGACAGCGGCTGGCGGAGGTCATCGCCCTGGAGAAGGCGGGCCGGCCGGACGTGGCCGCGGAGGCATTGGAGCCGCTGGCCGTGCGGCATCCCCAGGATGAACGCGTGCAGTTGCTGGCGTGCTACCTCGCCGTGCGCCTCACGCCGGGACTGGACGCCACGCGGGAGCGCTGTGAGCGGGCCATCTCGCGGTTCCCCGGCGAGCCTTCGCTGCGCATGAACGTGGCGCTGCTCCACCTGCACGCGGGCCGGTTCGATGAAGCCCGGGACAGCCTGGTGGCGGCGCGGAGGAACCTGGAGGCCCGGGCGGAGGTGGAGCCCGCGCAGTGGGCGGACCTGGCGGGCCTCTTCCTGCGTGCCCATTGCGTGACGTGGGCGGAGGAGACCGCGGCCCGGGCTCCGGGGCTCGCGGCGGCGGCGGCGGTCCTGGAACAGGCGGCCCGGTTGCGGCGGCAGGTAGCGCTGCCAGCCAGGGCCGAAGCGGGCACCTCCCCTGCCCTTGAGCCCGCGCGCGAAGGGGACCTGGTGCGCGCGGTGTCCGACGTCGAGGCGCTGCTGCATGCGGGGTCCTCGGGCCCCGCGCGCGAACGCATTGCCGCGCTGGCCCAGGCATTCCCGGCGAGTGCTTCCGTCGCGCTCCTGCAATGCGAGCTGCACCTCTTCCAGGGACGGCTGGACTCCGCGCGCACCGCCTGCGAGCGCGTGCTCGCGCTCCGGGAGGACGCGGTGCAGGCCCACCTGCTGCTCGGCGTGCTGGCGACGAACACGCGCGCGCATGCGCGGGCACGCAAGCACCTGGAGCGGGTCATCGCCCTGGAACCGTCGCGCACGGAGGCGTGGCACCTGCTCGCCCGCGAGTACCGGGGCACCCGGCAGCTGCGGACGCTCCAGGCCCGCTACCGCGAACAGTTCGCGCGCGACCTGCCGTGAGGCTCGCGGCCTACTTCGCGACGGACGCGCGCCAGGCGTCCTCGAGCAGCGCCAGCAGGAGCATGTCGTTGAAGCCGCCGCCGTTCCCGTCAGCCTGATAGCCGCGCAGCACGCCTTCCTGCTGGAAGCCCATGCGCGTCAGCGCCCGGTGCGACGCCGTGTTGCGCACGTTCACCATGCCTTCGATGCGGTGCAGGTTCATGTGCTCGAAGCCGAAGCGGATCAGCTCGGGAAGAATCCCCGTCATCACGCCCTGGCCCCACAGCGCGCGCGACACCATGTAGCCCACCTCCGCGCGGCGGTCCTTCTGGCTCCAGTTGAAGAGGGTCAGGTAGCCCAGGGGCGTCGGGTCCTGCTCGCGCGCCAGCACCCACCGGATGCCCTTGCCCTGGCGCATCGCCTCCAGGTCGCCGGTCAGCTTCGTGTGCAGCGTCTCCCGGAGCACGGGCACCGTGAAGTTGAGGCTCCGTGCCACCTCCGGCTGGGAGTACAGCGCGATGACCCCGTCCATGTCCTCCGGCGTGAAGACGCGCACCCGGTACGGGGCGGGAACGACGGGCAGCGGCAGCGTGGCGGAGGACATGGACATGCGGAAGGAAGCCCCGTGCGCTAGGGACGTCACCACCCTACCGGCTGAGCGCCATCACCGCCATCGCGATGGCACGCGCACGCTGCCCCCTACTCCGCGCGCATCGCCTCCACCGGATCCAGCCGCGCCGCGCGCGACGCCGGGTAGATGCCGAAGAGGAGTCCCACGCCGCAGCTCATGCCCAGCGACAGCGCCACGGCCCACGCGGGCACGCTCATGGGGAACAGCAGCACCCACTTGCCC
>NZ_RAVW01000138.1 GCF_003611585.1 Corallococcus exercitus
GCGGAGGCCGGGGGGGACGGCGGCGCGGAGGCGACGGAAGCAGGCGCTGGAGGTGCCAGTGCGGAGGTGGTGAGTGGTGGGGGCGAAGGAGGCGCCGAGCCCGCCAGCTCCGAGCCGGAGCTCGCCAGCGGAGAGGGCGCGACGAAGGGCCCCACCGAACAGCAGGTCGAAGCGAAGGAGTCCGCGGCGGCCGCGGAGACGAACAGGGAGGCCGACGAACAGAGGGCGGCTGACGCCGACGAAGAGCAGGCGCAGGAGCCGACCCCCGAGAGTGCGGGCCCCGAGGAAGGGGCCCTCTCACCGGCGGAGCAGGGAGCGGCGACGGCGTCCGTGAGCGAGGACGCGGGCGGCGGTGCGGGTGCTGCCGCGGGTGGCGGCGGCGGTGGTGGGGCCATTCCCGAGAAGCCGGCGCCGGTCGTGCCGGATGTCTCGGGCAGCGAGCCCAAGGCAGGGCTTGCGTCGCTCAAGGGGCAGGCCCCCATGGCCATCCAGGGCGCGCTCGGCAGCGTCTCCCAGGCGGTCTCCACGGCCGTGGGTGACAAGAAACAGGCGCTCGCCGCGAACCCGCCCACGCGCGCGGCGTCCTCCGGGATGCCCGGCAAGAAGGGCACGGCGCGGCGCGGCCTCGACGGTGGAGGTAAGGGCGGCAAGAAGGCCGACAAGGTGACCGAGGGCGCCGCGGTCGAGACGCCTGCCGCCGAACCCGTGCCGGAGGCGCCGGCCCCCGCCGTCAACGCGGTGACCGCCCCTCCGACGAGCGGCGCGGGCGAAGGGGAGATGTCGCAGCAGGACGCGGACCGGATGGGGTCCGCGGTCGACAACATGCCCACCTCGGATCCGGAGGTGAGCACGAGCGCGGGCCCGCCGCCCACGCTCGCACTCGAGGGGAACGCGGATCCGGCGCAGGTCACGGCCCAGCGCGTGAAGATGGACCATGCCGTGGCGGCGGCGCACGACACGGGCAAGGCCGACGCGCGCAAGCCCATGGGGGAGAACGAGATTGCCCCCCAGGAAACCCACGAGACGCTCGCCGCGAAGGTGCCAGCCAGCGGAGCGGCCGCGGGTGGAGGGCCTGCGGGCGGAGGTGGCGGCTCCGACGCGGAGGCCGCGTCGATCATCGCCCAGGAGAAGAGTCAGGGAGAGATCGACGCCGCGGTTGAAAAGGGCCAGGGCGACATGGCCCAGGAGGAGGCGAAGGAACAGGAGGCCTCCGCGGCGGAGACCCAGCGCACCGAGGAGCTTGCGGCCCAGGCCGAGTCGGACGCCGCGGCGGAGCAGGAGGCGGAGAAGGCCTCCGCTCAGAACGAGGTCGCGAAGAAGCGCGGCGAGTGGAGCGAAGAGCAGCAGGCCGCCGTCGACAAGGGCAACACCGAGGCCGACACGAAGCAGCAGGAGGCCGACGAGAAGGTCGAGTCCGAGAAGACGCAGGCCGACGAGAGCGCCGGAAAGACCATCGCCGAGGGTGAGGAGAAGGCCCAGAAGGAAAAAGAGGCGGGAGAGGCCAAGGCCGAGCGGGAGAAGGCCAAGGCGAAGGAGGAATCGAGCGGCTTCTTCGGCTGGCTCGCGTCGAAGGCGAAGGCGTTCTTCAACAAGATCAAGGAGGCCGTGAAGAGCGTCATGAAGGCGCTCCGCGCGGCGGTCAAGGCGGCCATCGAGGCGGCGAAGAAGGCCGCGGTCGCGCTGATTGAAAAGGCGCGGCAGGCGGTGGTCGCGGCCATCCGTTTGGCGGGGGACGCGCTCATCGCCATCAGCGACGTGGCGCTCGCCGCGTTCCCGGAGCTCAAGGCGAAGTTCCAGGGCGCCGTCCGCCAGACCGTCCAGGACGCCGAGGACACGGTCAACCGGATCGCGGACAAGCTGAAGAAGGGCGTCACGAAGCTGCTCGACGCGCTCGGCGAGTTCCTCGACAAGGCGCTGGGGCTCCTGGAGAAGGGGCTGCTCGCCGCCGTGGACGCGGTCGCCGCCGTGGTGGACTCGGCGATCAAGGCGGCGGAGGCCGTCGCCAAGGCGCTCGGGACGTTCCTCGCGCTCATCAAGGACATCGCGGCGGGTCCGGGTCAGTGGATCTCGAACCTGGGCGCCGCGGTCGTCGACGGCATCAAGAACCACCTCGTGAAGGCCATGAAGGCGGCCATCAGCGATTGGTTCAAGAGCAAGGTCGAGGAGGTGCTGGGCATTCCGATCGACCTCATGAAGGCGCTCTTCACGGGCGGCTTCAACCTGGATGCGATCGGGAAGATGGCCTGGGAGGCGCTCAAGACCGCCGTCCCGGGCATCCTGATCCAGCTCCTGATTGAAAAGCTGGTGGCGATGATCGTGCCCGCCGCGGGCGCGGTGATGGCCATCATCGAGGGCGTCCAGGCGGCGTGGGGCGCGGTCAGCCGGATCATCGCGGCCATCGACTCCTTCATCACCTTCCTGAAGGCGGTGAAGGGCGGAAACGCCGGTCCCCAGTTCGCGACCGCGGTGGCGGCGGGCGCCGTGGCGGTGATCGACTTCGTCGCCAACTGGCTGATCAAGCGCCTCATGAAGCCGGCGAAGAAGGTGTCCGGCAAGTTGGCTGCGATTGCCAAGAAGATCCTGGCCAAGATCAAGAAGGGGCTCAAGAAGGTCGGGAAGAAGCTCAAGAAGTTCTTCAAGAAGGCCGGCCAGAAACTCAAGAAGCTGAAGGACAAGCTCTTCGGCAAGAAGAAGAAGGGCAAGGGCAAGGACAAGAAGAAGGACAAAGACAAGAAGAAGAAGGAGCAGATCGAGAGGGCTCAGAAAGAGCTTCCTCCCAAGGTATCGGCCTTCCTCGCGAAGAAGCCGCACAAGCTCCGCCTGATGGCCCAGTTCGCCATCTGGCGCCTGCAGTACCGGCTCAAGACCATCAAAGCCAGTGGCGGCGAATCGCTCAATTTCTCGGCGACCATCAACCCCACGATCGATCTGGGCCACGGCTACGTATTCACGGACGCTCACCTGATGAGGCTCGTGAAGGAGGTCGCCGCCGAGCTCGTCAAGGTTCGTGAGGCCCACCCGGGCCACAAGGCCACCGCGGTGGAACCGTCCAGCACCCTCACCGACAAGGACGCCACCGGAAAGGTGGCCCTGCCGGGATTCATGGATGAGCCTTCACGCATGAACCTCGGCAGCGGAGCCCAGATGGAGCATCGCGCCACGGCGGGAAGCCTGGCCTTCGGTGGCTCACGCTCCATCGCCGAGCCAGGAAAAGAAGGAGGCCTGACCTATCCGCAGATCAAGGCGAAGCTCGGTGATGAGTCCCCCGGCCCGCTCCTTCAGGAATTGTTTACGCAGAAGCCCGTGGTGGGAGCCGGCAACCTGTCCCCGGATGCGCGGAAGGCCACGGTCAGTCTCTTCGGGTTGTTCTTGAAGGAGCCGACCCATCCGAAGGGGACTGGCAAACACGGCCGCGATCTTCTCTATGGGGCGATGCTCACCCAACTGCTCAACAGCGAAGACGCCGCGCACAAGATCACCGGACAACAAGCAATCGATCTCTTCCCTCCAGGCAAGAACAAGATCCAGGCTGGAACTCGCACCGTCACCAACAGTCTCGACAAGCCAGGGTTCAAGGAGTTTGACCCTTCAAAGCTGGGCATGTCGGCCAAGGAACGCTACGACCGTGAGGTTGCAACGCTGACCCGCTGGGGCAGGATGCAGGTCGAGAAATGGAAGACCATCTATCCGGAGAAGCCAGGCGATGAGCAAATGAAGAGTCTCATTCGCGAGGCCCTCAAGCCCCAGCTCGAAAGGTTCATGCCATGAACACGGATGATGCCAAGGGTGGCTATCTGGCCCTGCGTGACGAAGCCGACCTCCATTCCTTTCGGACACTTGCTCGTTCCATGCTCATGGAGCAGGACAAGGTCGAGGATGAGCGGTCTGGAAACGGGGAATATCTGGAGGTGTGGCGGACGCCCGACAGAAAGCGAACCCTGTCCTGGATCGAGTCGCCGCGCGTGTTCGGCAGGTTCCTCTGGTATCAGGGCGAAGGGGCAGAGAACGCCCTGAAGATCGCATCCGACGCGCTGCCATCCGCGACGGCCGCCGAGGTGCGAGAGTTGCTGGGCAACTCGAATCCGTCGCACGACGATCTGGTCGCGCTGCTCCACATCGCGGCATACGTGACGCCCACGGAGCGGGCCGATTTGCTGGAGACGTTCCGGCGGTACCTGGCGGATCCACGCCGCGGGGTCCGGCTGTCGGCCGTTCGTGCGTACGCCATCCGGTGTTGGCCGGGCCTCCTCGACGAGATCGAGCGAATCAGCAAGGAGGACTCCGAACCTGACGTTCGTGCCTTCGCCACCCAGGTGGTGGAACACGCGCGCAAGGAACAGGGCTCCAACAAGAAGTAGCCCGGTTCAGACGTCGGCCCTGTCAGCGGCCCTCCGCGCCATCCTTCTCCGCGACGGAAAGGGTCCGGGGGGCCACCGCCTCCCGGACCGAGGCCTGATGTGTCACGAGCATGGCGGCGACGAGCGCGGCCAGCGCGCCTCCCAGCGCCAGGGGCCGTTCCCACCGGTTCCAGGTGCGGGTGGCGGCCTGGGGGCGCAGCTCACGCGCCACGGCGAGCCTCAGGCGCTCCCGGGCCTGCGGCGAGGGCAGGGGGCCTTCCTCGCTCGTCTCCAGGTCGCGCTTGAGCGCGATGAACTCCCGCAGGCACCTTCCGCATTCGGGAAGGTGGTCCTCGACGGCCTGTCGGGCCTCAGGTTCAAGGTTGCCGAAGTGGTAGGCGACCAGCTCGGGCGACACCGTGTGGCAGCTCATGGGTGCATCTCCTCGCGCAGCTGTTTCACCAGTTGGTGCATCCGGGACTTCACCGTTCCCAGCGGAAGGCCCAGGACGTCGGCCATCTCCACGTAGGACATGCCCTGGGTGCGCAGGGCGTAGAGCTCGCCCAGCTCCAGGGGGAGCCGGGTCACCGCCTCGCGCAGGGCGTCCCGCGCCTGCTGGTGCTCGAGGGCGTGCTCGGGGCCGGGGCCCGGCTCCTCGAGGGAGTCGGCTTCCTTCTTCAGCGCCCGCGTCTCCCGGTGGGCGGACCGGTGGCGGTTGAGACAGAGATGGCGCGCGACCTGGAAGATCCACGCCCGGAAGCTTCGCGCGGCCCGGGCGCCGGCCCGGTCGCGGAGGACCGCCAGGAACGTCTCATGCAGCACGTCCTCCGCCTCGTGGGCATCCTGGAGGTGCTTGCGGATGAACCCGAAGAGGTGCTGCTCGTAGCGTGCGTAAAGCGCATCGAAGGCCTTCAGGTCTCCGCCCAGCAGGGCTTCGTACAGTGCCTCGTCCGATGGCATGGGGGGACCCGGGGGCTACGAAGCAGGCGCGCGGAACAGCCCCATCGCGCGGACGGCCCCGATGGACACGAAGAGGCCGGCGATGAGGAGGAGCACGAGCGCCAGCACCAGGGGATGGAGCGCCTCCTCGCAGCCGAGTGCGGCGATCTGGAGCTGCTCCGCGGGAGGGACGAGGTGCAGGTAGCGCAGGGAGTTCATCAGCCCCAGACAGAAGCCCAGCATGCCCGCGGCGCCCGTGGTGGCGCCCAGGCCGAGGAGCGACGCGAGGTAGCGCGGCTCGGGCCGGAACAGGAAGAGGATGCTGCACGCCACCAGCAGGAACCCGAACAGCGTCGTCGGGTACATGGAGATGCCCCCCGCCATGAAGAACTCGAACATGCTTCCCTCTCCCGCGAGCCTCGCTCGCCATTGAATGCTTACGGGAGAGAAGGAACCGGTCGGCGGAAAAGGTTCGCGGGAGGCGAAAAAGAAGAGCCCCGCGACCGGGCGCCTCAGCCCGCTGCGCCGGCCAGCTCCCTGGCTGCCTCGATGAAGAGGCGCAGGGGCTTCGAGCGCTGCGCGTGGCTGGGGGAGTAGAGGAAGAACCCAGGCACGTTGGGCGCGGTATCGCGGCATCCAACATCCGACACAGCCCTGGGAGCCAGGGCGCGGCGCGGCATGTGGCCATCAAGAGGGGAGACGAGTCCTTCCTGTCATGCAGGGAGAATCCGTCCGGAGCGCCCCTTCGGCCATTGCGAACCCGCACGCCTCGTTGTTCGCGCGGATGTTGTGTCTTTGCCTGTGGGGCCTGACAGGCTGTGTCGAGCAACGGGACGCCGAGGTGCTCCCCGATCCCGGCACCTCCAGCGGAAGCGCCTGCGAGGGCGTCGCCCCCCGGACGCTGGAGGAGGTCCACGCGGCGCACTTCGCCGCGGAGCGGCCCACGGGCTGCACGGTGGGGTGTCACGACACCGGCGCAGGCGGCCTGACCTTCCGTGACGCCCACGAGTTGTGGCAGGCCACCGTACAGCGGCCCTCGCCCGGTGCCCCCTCACTCCTGCTCGTGGAACCCGGCCACCCGGAGCGCAGCCGCCTGTACCTCAAGTTGCTCCCGGACGCGCAGGGACGCATGCCGCAGGGCGGCCCCTTCCTGGATGCCGCCGCGCTGCAAGACGTGGCCGGGTGGATCTGCGCCGGTGCACCCGAGCCCACCACCTCCGCCACGGACGGAGGCCTGCCCATCCACCCGGTTCCCACACTCGACACCCTCACTCCCTCCAGCGTGCAGGAGGGGGTGGGGGAGGTCGTCCTCTCCGTGGCGGGCGGCGGCTTCGTGGACGAAAGCCAGGTGGAGATCGACGGCATCGCCGTGGCGACAACCCACGACGGTCCGCAGCGGCTGGAGGCCCGCGTGGCGGCGTCGTTGACAGCGCGTGCCGGCACGCACCTGGTGCGGGTCGTCACCCCGGCGCCAGGAGGCGGCGCGAGCGCCGGCCTCGACTTCACCGTCACCGCGACGGGGGTGGTGCTCCCCACGGTGTCCTCGCTTTCACCCTGTGGCACGGTGGCGGGCTCGGGGGCGTTCACGCTCACCGTCCAGGGGACGAACTTCAAGGAGGGCGCGAGCCTTTCCTTCAACGGCACGACGGTGGCGGCGACGTTCATCAACTCCGGTGAGCTGCGCGCCTCCATTCCCGCCGCGCTGGTGGCCTCCGCGCCCACCGGCAATGCCGCCACCGTCACCGTGGTCCACCCGGCACCGGGTCGGGAGACGTCCGCGCCCGTGACGTTCGGCGTCGCCAGCAAGGTGTCCACGCTGGCGTCGGACGTGCAACCCATCTTCACCGCGACCTGCGCCACCAGCGGCTGTCATGCGACCGCCTCCACGCCGGTGAACCTCACCCCTGGCAGCGCCTACGCCGAACTGGTCGGCGTCCCCACCAGCAGCAAGGGCTGTGGCCAGCGGCTGCGCGTGCAGGCCTGTGGCCCGCTGCGAGGGCAGAGCTTCCTCATCGACAAGATCCTCGCGACCAACAGCAGCCCCGCGTGCTCCGGGGGCGCCATGCCCAAGGGAAGCCCCCTCTCGGCCGCGCAGAAGCAGGCCATCATCGACTGGGTCGCGCAGGGGGCGCCGAGGTAGGGCTGGGTCCGAGTGACGAAAGCCGGGGCAGGGCGGGGCGTTGGCGAGGGCCTCTGACACCGCGCGGTTATTGACTCTCGTCAATGCGGGCGGGGGCGGTCCCCTCCACGCTGGAGGCCACAACGTCGCTGAACGTTCTGGAGCCCTCGCGATGAACATCTCCCGCCTTCACTCCTCCGCCCTGGGAGCCCTCTTTCTTCTCCCATTCTTCGCCTACGGCCTCGGAACCGCGCTCGTCACCTCCGTCCTGAAGGATCCGGAGCACCTGGCCTTGCTGTCCGGCCAGAGGACGCTGTTCGTCGCGGGCGCACTGCTGCTGCTGGTGGACGCCCTCTTCGTCGTCGGGATTGGCGTGCTGTTCTTTCCCATCCTGCGCGAGCGGAGCCCGGGCATCGCCATCGCGTACCTCTGCACGCGGGTGATGGAAGCACTGACCCTCATCGTCGGCGTGGTGTTCCTGCTGTGCATCCTTCAACTCGGAGAAGCCGCGCAAGGGCAGACGACGCCGGAGCTGGTGACCCTGTCCAACCTCCTGGCGAAGGGGAACTTCTGGGCGTACCAGCTCGCGATGCTCATCCTGGGGGTCGGCAGCGTGCCGTTCTGCCTGTCGCTCTACCGCGCCCGGCTTCTTCCCTCGGTGCTCCCGCTGGTGGGCGCGGTGGGCTACGGGCTTCTGGCGCTGGGGTCCGTGCTCGAGCTCTTCGGGCTGCCGTGGAGCGTCCTCTTCTCGGGGCCCGGCGGCCTGTTCGAGCTGGTCCTCTGCGGCTGGCTCATCGCCAGGGGATTCCGGGCGGTCACGCCTGCCGTCACGGCGCAGCCGGCTTGGCGCGCGTGACGATGCGCTTGCGGATCCGGCTCAGCGACTCGGGCTTCACGCCGATGTAGCTGGCCAGCTGGTACTGGGGGATCCGCTGCAGGATGTCCGGCCGCGTCCTCGAGAGCTTGAGGTAGCGCTGCTCCGGAGTGTCGGTGAGATAGGACGAGAACCACTCCTGCTGCTCCGCCAGGACCTTCTGCATCACCTTCCGGGAGATGCTCTCGAGGCGCGGGAAGCGCCGGTACAGGTCCCCCTCGCGTTGCTCGGTGCCCACCACCACCGTGGTGTCTTCCGCGCAGACCCAGAAGTGATCCGCCGGAGTCTGGTTCATCATGCTGTGAATGGAGAGGACCCAGTCGTCCTCGGTGAAGAACCCGTTGCTCCGCTCTTCGTCCTCGACGACGGAGTACTGGCGGACGCAGCCCTGGAGGACGAAGTAGGCCTCCGTGGCGACCTGTCCTGCCATGAGCAGGTGCGTGCCCTTGGGGCAGGTCTTCACCACCATGCTGTCCAGGATGGCCCGGGCCTCCTCGTCCGACAGAGGCGCGATGCGGCGGAAGTAGTCGACGAGCCTGTTCTTCACCTGGGCCCTTCGTAGCACTCCGTGGCACGTCTCCGGCACTTCGTTCCGCGACGCCCTGGGTTCTCCTTGCGAGCAGCAGGCACTCGGTCCAGGCTCGCGGGATGGAAAATCCTGCTGCTGAGTGGAAGCTGCCGTGGGACGGAGGGTGCCGCTGCGGAAAGGTCCGCCTGCGTGTCACCCTGCCGCCGCTGCTCACCATGGCGTGTCACTGCACCGGCTGTCAGCGCATGAGCTCCAGCGCTTACAGCCTGTCCATGGCGGTGCCCACGCCCGGCTTCCAGATCCTCTCGGGAGAGCCGGTGGTGGGCGGGCTGCATGGGGCGTCGAAGCACATGTTCTGCGGCTACTGCATGACGTGGATGTTCACGCGGCCCGAGGGCCTGGACAGCTTCGTGAACCTGCGGCCGACCATGCTCGACGAGCGCGGCTGGTTCGTGCCTTTCATCGAGACCTACACGGACGAGAAGCTGCCCTGGGCGACGACGCCCGCGGTGCACTCCTACGCGACGCTGCCGGAGTGGTCCGCGTACGATGGGCTTGTCCTCGAGTTCGCCGCGAAGGGCGCGCGCCCCCGGTAGAGGACCTCCACCTCTTCCATCGGTCGGTGGCGCGGGCGGCATGAGCGCTCGGTGTCGGAGCCGCCGAGCACCATCCCGATGCCGGGCGAGGGGCCTGGGAACCGGTTACACACCCAGCCCGATGCCCTTCCCGCATTTCCGCGGCCGTTTCCGCCTCATGGCGACCGCGCTGGTCACGGCCGTCCAGCTCCCGCCAGTGCTCTGGCTCTGCGTCCGCACCCGGACGCCGCTGCCGGCGCTGGTGGCGCTGGGCCTCTCCTGGCCCTACCTGCGCCAGTTCCAGAGCCCCTGGCAGACCCCTCCGCGCTCCCGCACCACCACCCTGGCGCTGGGGTGGTGGTGTGCCTGCCTGGTGTTCGCCGTGCTCATGTTCCCCGCCGTGCTGGCCATCCGGGCCGGAGCCCCCGACGGGGTGACGTGGGGGCTCGTGGGGGCGCTCTCGCTGGTGCTGGGATGCGACGCGGTCCTCGGCTGGCCACGCCTGCGCAGGCGGACCGTGCGCATCGCCGGGCTCGCACCGGGCCTCGACGGATACCGCATCGGTCAGCTTTCCGATGTGCACTGTGGCCCGCAGGTGCCCGAGGCACGCGTGGCCGCCTGGGTGAAGCGCCTCAACGCGCTGGACCTGGACCTGGTGACGGTGACCGGCGACCTCATCACCCACGGACCCTCCCACGTCGAGGCCGTCGCGAGGGGGCTGGGAGGGCTGCGCGCGAAGGACGGCGCTTTCGTCTGCATGGGCAACCACGACTACTTCACCGACGGCGAGCACCTGGTCCGCGCGCTGGAGCGCCACGGTCTGACCGTGCTGCGCAACCGGGGCGTGGTGATGGCGCGCCGCGAGGCACCCCTCTACGTCGCGGGCGTGGACGACACCTGGACGTCACGCCACGACCTGCCGCGCGCGCTCGCGGCGCGGCCGGAGGGAGTGCCGACGGTGCTGCTCGCCCATGACCCGGACCTCTTCCCGCAGGCGCAGGCGCACGGCGTGGAGCTGACGCTCTCGGGGCACACCCACGGGGGACAGCTCGGCGTCCCGGGCGTCCGCCGCTGGTCGCTGGCGCGGTTCATCACGCGGTGGACCGCGGGGCTGTACCGGCAGGGCCGGTCCTGGCTGTACGTGAGCCGGGGGGCAGGCACCACCGGGCCGCCCGTGCGGCTGGGCGCCCCAGCGGAGCTCGCCGTCATCACGCTGCGCCGGGCGTAAGCGCCCGCGCCTATGGCCCATGTCGCGTGTGGGTCTTCCGTCGCGACGCTGTCGGAGCTGACGCGGGCTTGCACCTGACGCGACGTCAGGTTGTAGCGTCCGCCGGCATGAAGGACCGAGCGACGGGCCGGCGCCACTGGCGCATCGGCGAGCTGGCGGAGGCGACCGGCCTGACGGTGCGCACCCTCCACCACTACGAGCACATCGGGCTGCTCGCGCCCGCGCCCCGGACCGAGGGGCGCCAGCGGCGCTACGACGCGCGCGACGTGCGGCGCCTCTACCGCATCCGCGCGCTGCGCGACCTCGGCCTGTCCCTCGCCGACATCCGGAGCATGCTCGATGACCACCGCGCCGCGCTGGTCGACGTCCTGCGCGCGCATCGGGCTCGCGTCGCCGCGGAGCTGGAGCGGCTGGGAAGACTCCAGACGCTCCTCGACCACGCGTGCACGCAGGCGGACCGCGACCTCGACCCCGAGGACGTGATTGCCACGATCGAGGCGATGTCGCGGGTCATGCGCCATGGAAGCGCACGGCGCAACGGGCCGGCGTCGAAGGATGCCGAGGCCCGGTGGCGGGAGCTGGGCGCCGCGCTTCAGGCCTGCATGAAGGCGGGCGAGGCCCCTTCCGCCCCGCGCCCTCGAGCCCTGGCCCGCGAGGCCCTGGCCCGCATCGTCGAGTTCTCCGGGGGCGACCGCGCCACGATGGAGGCGCTCGCGCACCTTCGCCGCTTGGAGTTCCCGAAGGACCTCGCCGGGTGGAGCCCCGCGCTGATGCGCTACCTCGACCAGGCGATGGCGAGCCTTCCCAAGACAAGACGTGCCCCCGCCGGGCGTCCATCCCAGGAGGAACCCTGATGCGCATCCTGCTCTCCACGATCGGATCACGAGGCGACGTCCAGCCGATGGTCGCGCTGGCGTCACGGTTGAAGGCGCTGGGCCAGGAGGTCCACCTGTGCGTGCCGCCCGACTTCAGGGATTGGATCGAGGGCCTGGGAATGCCCGTCACCCCCATTGGTCCCGAGCTGCGCCCCACCGGGAAGGCCAACCCCGCGGCGTCCCTCCCCACGCCCGAGCAGCGGCGCCGGATGATGGAGGGCACCGTCGCCGCGCAATTCGAGACGATCGGCGCGGCGGCCCGGGGCTGCGACGTCATCGTCGGCGCAACCGCCCTCCAGCTCGCCGCGCCCTCGGTGGCGGAGCTCCTGGGCATCCCGTATGTCTTCGCCGCCTACTGCCCGGCGGTGCTGCCTTCGCCCCATCACGCGCCCCCCGTCCTCGCCATGCTGGGAGACACGCCGGCTCCCGCACCGGGCGACTACCGCGAGCACTGGGCCCGGGATGCCCAGCGCTGGAACGACCACTGGATCTCCCTGATCAATCCGTACCGGGCCAGCTTGGGCCTGGCGCCGGTGGCAGACGTGCGCGGCCACATCCTGACCGGCCGGCCCTGGCTGGCCGCCGACCCGGTGCTGGCGCCCTGGCCCGAGCCCGCGGATCCGGCCGTGCTCCAGACGGGGGCCTGGCTCCTGCCCGATGAGCGTCCCCTGTCGGAGGAACTGGAGGCGTTCCTCGCTGCCGGTGAGCCTCCGGTCTACTTCGGCTTCGGCAGCATCCGCGCACCGCAAGGCCTGGGCGAGGTGATGGTCCGCGCGGCACGTGCACTGGGGCGCCGCGCGATCATCTCCCGGGGATGGGCCGACCTTTCCCCCGTTGACGACGCACCCGATTGCCTGGCCATCCATGAGGTCAACCAGCAGGCGCTGTTCAAGCGGGTCGCCGCGGTCGTCCATCACGGCGGCGCGGGCACGACGACCGCTGCCGCGCGTGCCGGTGCGCCGCAGGTCATCATCCCGCAGTCTTACGACCAGCTCTACTGGGCCCAACGTGTCCGCCAGCTCGGCATCGGAGCCGCACATGCTCCTGGTGCACCAACCCCCGAGTCCCTGATGAGCGCGCTCGGGGAGGCCCTTCACGGCGACGTGGTGGCCCGTGCCCGATCCGTCGCCCCCACCGTGCGCGATGACGGCGCACAGAGCGCGGCCCGGAGCGTGATGGCGACCGCCCAGCGGAAGTCAGGGTGAGGGGACAGGCGCCTGCGACGACACCGGGCTGCGCGTCCTTGTGACAGGGCAGGGTGCGCTGGAGGTCGACCGCTCACCGCCCTGGATGCAGAGCAGGCCACCAGGCGTTGCCCCTGGCTGCCATTGTCCCTGGGACCGAGGGGCATCCTCCCGGTCCGTCTCCATCTTTCGAGGATGCACGCTGAGCCTGGACCTGGAGACGATGCGTGAAGGCAGACCTGTTCCAGCTCTTCGCGGTGTCGGCCGTGGTGATGGGCATGGCCCAGACCCTCACCAAGGAGCGCGTCTTCGCCGGGCTGCGCGAGCGGCTCGGCGGGAAGGACACGTGGCTTGGCTACCTGGTGTCCTGTCCCTATTGCGCCTCGCACTACTTCGCGTTCGTGCTCGTACCTCTCACGGGGACCTACGCCATCGACGTGACGGTGGGCGGCTGGATGGGCAGTGTGCTGCGCTGGTTCCTGTCCTCCCTGCTGATCACCGTCATCGCGGCCTTCTTCCGGGTCGTCTTCTGGTTCGTGGACGAGACCCAGGGCCTGGTGCGCCGGCGGCAGCGGACGGAAGAAGAGGAGATCGCCACCAGGCGCCTCATGCGCAAGAAGGTGGAGCAGACCCTTCCTCCACAGGAGCGCACCGAACCCGCCGAGCCGGCGCACTGAGTTCGTACGGGGAAGGGAGAAAAGCCCAGCAACCTTCGAAGTTGCTGGGCTTCCCCGTGTCCCGACGAAGCTTGAGCCTGTGCTACCGGCTTGAAAGGCCAGCGCTGGATGCACCGGGGGCGGGTCGGCCCTCAAAGGCAGATGTATTGGTATCTTTCTGAGCCGACGATACAAGTCGCGCCCAGCGGCGAGCAGGGTCCCCCTGGGGAGAAGTTGGTGCAGTTGGTGGACTGGCAGGAGAAGGCGCACGTTCCTGTATTGGTCCAGACTCCACCGGAGGCGACGCACGTTCCGTCGCTGCACGTCTGTCCGCTGCCAGCTGCCGTGCCTGTCTCCTGCCATTCCGGGGCGAGGGCCGCCCGGGACTGTGCAGTGGCGGTCGGCATGGAACTCGAAGGCTTCGGGGTGCAACCCAGGATGCCCATCGCGAGCGCGCTGAGCAGGAGAGTGGAGCGTGTGGCTTTGTGCATGAGCACTCTTGGAGCCTCTTTCGGTAGGAGCGGGTTGAGCCAGGTGATGATGCCCAATGCGAAGCGTCGCATCGCCACGTAGGTGTCCTCTCACTTCTCCCAGCGCACAATTCAATGCCGGTCATGTCATACGGCCTCGACTGTGAACGTGGAGGAGGGCTCTTGGGCGGGGGGCCTCAGGGCCTGCCCAGCAGCTCCAGCGCGGCGGTGGTCAGCACGGTGACGCCGGTGCGCAGCGTGCGCTCGCGGTCCGGCGCGTAGACCGGCGAGTGCGGGGAGGGCAGCGCCTGCTCCGTGCCCTTGGCTTCGGCGAAGCGTTTGGGCTCGGTGATGCCCAGCCACAGCATCACCGCGGGCACGCCCGCGCGGCCGTACTCGGAGAAGTCCTCGCCGCCCATGACGGGCGGTGTCTCGCTGAGGTTCTGCTCGCCCAGCACCTTGCCCACCGCGCCCACCAGCCGCTGCGTAAGCGCGGGGTCATTGAAGGTGGCGGGCGTGCCCTCGGTGACCTTGACGTCGGGAGGGCGGGGTGCTCCGGAGGCCATGGCCTCCGCCTTGGCGATGCGCTCGATTCCGGCCAACAGCGCCTTGCGGACCTCCGGCTTGTACGTGCGCACCGTGAGCTGCAGGCGCACCTCGTCCGGGATGATGTTGTGCTTGGTGCCGCCGTGGATGGCGCCCACCGTGATGACCCCCGGCTCCAGCGGGCTCTTCTCCCGGCTGATGAGCGTCTGCAGCGAGAGGATGGTGCGCGCCGCCATCACCACCGGGTCCACGGTGGTGTGTGGGTACGCGCCGTGCCCGCCCTTGCCGTAGAGGGTGACGTCCACCGAGTCCACGCTCGCCAGCGCAAAGCCGGGGGTGAACCGCACCGTCCCCGCCGGAGCGATGGCGATGGTGTGCAGGGCCACGGCGAAGTCTGGCTTGGGGAAGCGCTTGAACAGGCCATCCGCCAGCATCCGTCGGGCTCCCTCGCCAATCTCCTCGGCCGGCTGCCCCACCAGCATCAGCGTGCCACGCCACCGGTCCTTCGTCCGCGCCAGCAGCGTGGCCGTGCCCAGCCAGGACGTCATGTGCACGTCGTGTCCGCACGCGTGCATCACCGCGACGTCCGCTCCGGCCGCGTCCTTCGCCTTCGTCTTGCTGGCGTAGGGCAGCCCCGTCTTCTCCTCCACCGGCAGCGCGTCCAGGTCCGTGCGAAGCATCACGGTGGGCCCCTTGCCGTTGCGCAGCAGGGCCACCACGCCGTGCCCGCCCACCTTCGGGGTCACCTCGAAGCCGAGCTTGCGAAGGCGCTCGGCCAGCTTCGCCGCCGTCTTCTCCTCCTGGAGTGACAGCTCGGGCGTCTGATGCAGGTCGCGGTAGAGCGCGTCCAGTTCGGGGTACAGCGCGTCCAGGCCCTCGATGGCGGCGGAAGGGGGCGCCGCCGCGAGCACGAGTCCGCCGGGCACCGCCAGGCAGGCGAAGAGCAGGGGAAGCAGGGGAAGCGTTTTCACCAGGGAGCCTCCTGTCCGTCAGGGAGTCCCGCACTACAGCACGGACCGGGGCGCCCAGGGACTGGCTCTCCCGTGGTTCAGCCCACGTCACGGCATGTCTGGGAGGTGACTGTGCCATGCTGCAAGTCATGAGCGCATTGACACCCAGGGCGGGAAGAATCCTTGCCCTCATCCTTGCGACAGGCGCGATCGTGGGTGCGACGGCGGCCACCCTCCTCGTGCGAAAAGAGTCGAGGCCGAGGCAGGTTCGTTTCGAGGTGCGCGAACAACAGGCCAAGGTCCAACTCGATCCAGCCGAGAAGGATCATCCGGAGTTTGACGTGGTGGGTACCCAGCCTGGCAAGGACGGCTCAACCACGTTGAGGGGTTTGAATGGGGAGGCCAGGGCGGACCTCGCGGATCAGCTCCTCCAGGGCCTGGCGCAGAGCAAGGTGGCACCCGAAGAAGACGACTCTCCTGGCGACCGGAAGGCGCTCCAAGCGATAGCAAGGGCGTGGGTCGATGCGAAGATGATCGACAAACCCTTCGCGGTGGAGGACTACACGCACTTCTACAAGCCGCTCAGCGAGATCGAGCTGTTCGGCCGGAAGGTGCTTGCGATTGAATATGAATACCTGGAGGAATGGATAGGCTGCTGCGTCAACAATGGGTTTTCGGTGCTGCTGTCCAACACGGCGGGTGACGATGTCTCACTCCACCGCTTTGCCCGCGAGAACAACTGCAAGATCGATGTTGGCAAAGACGTCTGCTGCACTCCGATGGAGTGGGCCGCCCAGGAGAAAGCAGGCAGATTCATCCGGCTGTCGTGCAGAGAATCGAGTTCCTACACCTACGAAGCTGGCGACGACTGAGTTCCACCCAGCAGTACCGTGGCACAAGGGCTCGAAGCAATGCGTCACATGGGGAGCAGGTGAAGCGGGGAGCCTCGGCCCGGGTGTGTGGCGTCACCCGAGATCGAGGTCCCCGGTCACCAGGCTTCGCGTCAGCGGTAGTAGGGCGAGAGCGCGCTGGAAATGCGCGCCAGCAGGTCCTCGGACTGCAACCGCTCCTCCCCCGTAAGCGACGGGAGCTGCGCGGTGAGCGTGTCGCGGGCCTCGCGCAGCGCCGAGTACGCGGGCAGTGTCTGGAATTGCTTCAGGATGTCCACCATGGCGCGGCGGGCCGCGTAGCCGCGCACGCCATCCACGTTGAAGAGGATGCCGCGCACGTCCGCCATCACCGGCGCCATGAACTGCGGCGTGGTGGGCGCATTCGCGGTGAAGATGCTGCCGCGTGACGACACCGGATCCAGGTAGAGGCGCGTGAGGACGCGGCGGGCGAGCTCATCCGCGCGGGAGGCGTAGACCGCGGGCGCGCCCGGAGGCACGACGAGCGGCGGACGCACCTGGGCCAGGATGTCCTGGTACGCCCGCACCTGCTCCGTCCCGGCCCGCACGAAGCCCAGGACCTGGTTGGTGCGGGTGCTGAGGGTGAGGTTGAGGCGGTTGGTGACCGAGGCCGTCGTGAGGAAGCTCTGCGCGTAGACGTTGAAGTCCGCCAGCGTGAAGCTGAACGGGTCGTTCGTGCGGTCGTACATGGTGCAGCGCGGGTCGGTGAACCGGTCTTGATCCGTGCAGAACTCCCAGGTGGGCAGCTGGGTGTCCAGCCCGTAGAGGTAGCGCACCGCCTGCACGTCGTAGGGTCCCGGCGCGCTGTCCAGGATGGCGTCCTCGTCCGCGACGTAGTCCATCACGGAGCTGCTGCGCAGGCCCGTGGGCGTGCCGTCGTACACAAGCGAGCCGGCGAAGTTGTGGCGCAGGCCCAGCGTGTGGCCAATCTCATGCAACACCACGTGCGTGAGGTAGGCCTCCACCTTCTGCTTCTTCGTCTGCGGAGTGACCTCCGTCAGCGACGACGCGAGGCCGGCCTCCGGGTCTCCGAAGCGCTCGAGGACGTTCAGGTCGCACAGCGACTCCGCCTTCATCCCGGACCAGGACATGCTCACGGGCGGGAGCGTCCGTGCCCGTGCGGCGGCGAACGCACCGGGGTCGCTCTCGAAGCGGTCGTCCCCGAGCACAAGCCACAAGGCCGGAAGGTAGACGCTGGCGCCGCGCAGTTCGCTGGTGTTGGGGTTGATGCGGAAGTTCGCGAAGGCATAGGGCACGCCCTCGTCCGGGTCGAAGATGAGGACGTTCTTGTCGTCATCCGCGAAGTCGAGCCCCGCGCCGCCCACCGTGGCCTCCAGGACCTTGAAGCCGAACGCTTGGTTCCAACCCTCCACGCCGCGCTTGAGGGCGCCCACCAGGTCATAGGCCTGGAAGCGCGGGTCGGCCTGGATCGCGAGCACGGAGGGGGTGATGAACCAGGGGATGGGCTTCATCCCGGGGTGGATGTTCCACTTCATCGCCGGGGTATCCGTCCAGCCACCGGCGTTGGTGATGAAGCTGGACGCTCCCGCGAAGTAGAGCGTCTGCTCGGGCATGGCCGTGGGCGTGTAGCCGGGCCCCTCCTTGTAGCGGCGCAGGGCGAGGCCGAGCGTGCCGGAGGCGCGGTAGCCATTGGGCTCCAGGTAATCCACGGCGAACGGCTCGGATGCCTCCGAGTAGCCCGTGAAGACCTGCTCGAAGGCGATGCCGTCGGTGATGGGGTGGAAGCGCTGCGCGAAGCTCAGCTCCGTCTGGAAGCGCGTGGAGACGGACAACGCGTCCCCCATCACGCCGAAGCGGTTGAGCCCCGCCGACGGATCGATGAGCACGTACTGGTCGGCGTTGCGCAGGCGGTTGAACGGGCCGTAGTCGGTGACGACGGGGTAGGCCTCCACCAGCACCTCTGGGTCGAACACGTCGCTGAGCCTCTTGCGGTCGTCCACATCCAAGACGAAGAGCCGGCCGTTCTGCTCCTGGAAGGAGACCACCCGCGTGCCCAGGGACCGGCCAGCGCCGAACATCACCCCTCCCGGATGGAGCTGCTTGAGGAACGCGGACAGGAACCACTTCTGGTTCAGCTCGCTGCGCTTGATGGCCAGGTAGAAGTGGGTGCCCGCGTCCTCCACGATGCCGGACAGGCGCTGTTCCACCTGCTGCCGCTGCTCGGTGCTCGTGGCCCGGGGTACCGCCACGAATGCGTCCTCCAGGCTGACGGCCAGCGACGCTTCGGGGGCCTCCGTTTCCGTCACGGGCCCGGCGGTGTCACAGCCGCCGCTCGTCAACATCACCACCAGCGACGCGGCACCCCACCAGCGGTGCCGCGAAGACCACGTCCGTCCAGGCATCGAATCACTCCAGGGGCTGGGGCGGCACTTCACCGCCCGTTGCGCTGGAGGAACGGCCTTTCGGGAATGGCATGTCGGAAGGGATTCAGGCTTCGGAAGATGCTCTCCGCCGCGCAATGACTTTCAACCCGGACGATATGCCGGCCTGGTTCCCGCCTTGCGCGCCCTGGCGACGGCCAGAGCCTCTGGGCACTCCCCTGGGCCGCCCGAGTCCGGTCAGGGGAACTTCCGCGTCAGCGTGACCAGGTCGGCGCGCCCCGAGACTTCGCCGAGCTTCGTATCCCACTTGGGCCCGCTCGCCATGAGCGCCGTCCTCGCGGCGATGTACGCGAGGATGACGGGATTGGTCTGGCCACCCGTGCTGCCCCGGAGTTCGATGAGCGCCTTGGCGTCGAGGTAGTTGAGCTTGTCGCCGCGCGCCCTGCGGTCCGCGATGGCCTCCTCGACACGCCGGAGGGCGGATGCGGAGACGAACGCGTCCATCGACATGCGGTCCGAGACACTGGGGCCGCTGGTGACGAAGAAGTGGTTGGGGGAGCCATTGGGGTTGAGGGCGCTGTTGTCGACGACGTAGACACGCCCGCTCTTCGTCGTGAGGTTCTTTCCGAAAAGCACCTTGTAGGTGGCCCCTTTGGCCTTGAGCAGCTTTTCGATCTGATCACCCACCTCCAGGGCTTCCGCCGTCACGGTGGCGTCGGTCACCGCGGCGTGGAGGAGGCTGTTGAGGGCCGCGGCGGCAGCTGAACCGCAGTAGCGGTAGTGGTGTCGCTGCAAGGACATATCGAGTGAGTACGGACCCGACGGGGTCGTGACGTTGACGCGTACGACGTTTCCAGTGATTGCCGCGCTGGCCATGGTCTTGCCGCCTTCCTTCGTATCGATGTGGACTGCCTTCAGTGGAAAGGGAGACGCGGAGCGTCTGTCACTGCCTGCTCCCAGTCCGGCGTGTTCGATTAGCAACGGCCATGCCGTTGAGCCCACGGCGGAGCCCGAGCCCGCGGCCTGCGGGTCCACGGACGTCGCGGGGCCGGCGGCATGTCGGCGTCATGCCGCCGACCGCGGCCTTCACCCAGGGGCTCGCGCGGGATGCCCGGGTCCCAACCGAGACAGCCCACGCATGCAATGGCGCGCGGCTTGCTCATGCCCTGATGCGTGGGCTCCCCGGCTGTGTGACGGCCGGCGCCCGGATGAAAGGGGCCGCGTCACCAATGAGCCAGCAGCCACCGCGAGACACGAAGCCACGCGCCGAGAAGGAATTCGTGGCGCTCTGGGAGCAACACCAACGGAAGCTGTTCTTGCTTTGTCTGCGGTTGATGGGAGGACACCGCGCGGACGCGGAAGACGCGCTCGGCAATGCGGCCCTGTGTGCCTTCCGGAACCTTCCGCCCTCCCAGGCGCTGGCGAATCCCAAAGGCTGGCTGGCGCAGGTCGCTCGCAATGCCTGCCTCGACCTGCTCCGCGCGCGCACCCGTGAGTGGCGGTCCCGGGCCGAGACCCAGGACACGTCGGCTCCCTCGGAACTGGAGCGGCTGCGCGACACCCGTCCCAACCCGGAGGACCACTGCCTGCAGCGGGAGTCCGTGGTGTGGCTGGGCCGCGCTCTGCGGACCCTCCCTCCGCACCTGCGCAAGCCCCTGCTCCAGCGAGCCCGGGCAGTGCCCTATTCGCGAATGGCCCAGCAGTCACCTGTGACCGAGGTGAACCTTCGCAGGCGGGTCCGGGAGGCGAAGCGGTTGCTCAGGGGCTGCCTGGAGTGCGCCCTCACGGGGGGGCGCTGAAGGTCTCCAGCATCACGGCCACGATGACCGGGATCTGCGAGGCCGTCGTGCTCTGGAACGTCACCCCGTCCGGGCCGCTGTCCTTGCGCGGCACGAACGCCGGGCGCTGCACCGCGCCCTGGATGGGGACGCCGCCAACGGACAGCCCGGTCGCCGCGCCCAGCGTCGCCGCGTGCCGGGAGGCGAAGCTCGGGGAGACCCGCATCTGGACGCTGGGTTTGTACGCGAGCACCATCTCCGCCACCCGGCAGCGCAGCAGGCCCGTGGGACCGAACACCTGGGAGGGTGTGCGGCCCTCCACGAACGGGCCGCTGCGCCCGAGCATCATCAAGGCGCTGGAGTACCAGGCCCCGGGCGTGATGGGGACCCGGCCCCAGGCCTGGGCGGAGAGATTCAAGCTCAGGAGCTCTCCTGGCTGGAACCCCAGGGGGACCGGCCGTCCCGTGCCCGTGCGCGCCTGCACCAGGGAGGACGCCGCGGGGGCCACCTCTCCGCCGAATGCCGCGCGCGGATCCAGCGCGAGGCTCCCCGCTGGCGGGCTGGGCTGGGAGCAGACGTCCTGGATCCAGTCCTGGGGGGTCTTCGCGGGGCACCAGTCCGGCGCCCACTGGAGCAGGTTGCTGGCGCTCAGGATCTTGGTCCATCCCCTTGGGGTCGGGGAGGAGGCCGGGTCAGACTGGGGCTGCTGCGCGACGCTCAGCGTTTGCTTCAGCGTCAGCGCGGGCTGGAAGTCGCTCCGCAGCAACTGGAGGAACGCGAGGTAGTTGCCGCTGAAGCTGTCGCCCGTGGAGACGAACAGTGCGTCCGGGTCACTGGATGCCGGCATGCTGTCGTAGAAGTGGTACGCAGCCGCGCCGAGGATGCCATCCCCCGTGGGAGCCCAGTCCCACTCCATCGCGGGCTCCAGCCGCTGCAGGGGAGGGGCGGCCACGCTCTTGGCCGAGTAGGCCTGGGACGGCCGTGACACGAGCCCGGTCAGCGTCTGGCTGAGCCAGGAATGATAGGGATTGGAGGCGTCCGCCATGTCCGTTCCTCTTCCAGGAGCCGCCTCCACGGAAGTGGAGCTGGCGGGAGGGGAACCCTGGGGCCTCCCCTCCCGCCCCGGCGCCGCCTAGGGCGTGTCCGCAAATTAGAGCCAGAGGCGGATGGAGGCGATATGGACCATCGCCAGGTAGTTGGCGGCGCGCTTCTCATAGCG
>NZ_RAVW01000139.1 GCF_003611585.1 Corallococcus exercitus
GTTCGCGCCGCCCGTCGCCGGAGGCAGCGCTGGCCCGGCGAGTGCCGAGGACGGTGGGCCCTTGCGTCCATGTCAGACCCCTCTGGTTGGATGGGCGAAGCATTGGCGAGAAGGGCGGCGGAGATGGCGCGGGTAGGGCTCGTGGCGTACGTGGAGGAGCAGCTCGAGCGGGACATTTCGCTGGGGCGGCTGCCGAGGAACGGGCGGTTGGCCTCGGAGCGGATGATGGCTCGCTGGTATGGGGTGAGCCGGGGCACGGTGCGCGAGGCCTTGCGGCGGCTGGCGGCGCGGGGCCTGGTGGTGCAGCGCTCTGGGCGACAGGCGCAAGCAGTGGCTCTGGACGAATCGCTGACGCTGGAGAACCTGGGCCTGGCGCTGCATGACGAGCGCTCCGAGGCGTGCAGGCGGCTTCTGGAGGGCTTCTTCAGCCTCAAGCGGCAGGTGCTGGTGGAGCTGCTGGCCGACTGCTGCGCGAATGCCTCCCTCATGGACCTGGGGCCGCTGGAGGACATCTGCTTCCAGCTCTGGGACGAGGCCCGCTGGCATCCTGGGGAGCGGTGCGCGCAGTTGGAGTTCGAGTTGCTGCGGCAGGCGGCCCAGACGGTTGCACGCCCCGGGCACCTGCTCCTCATCCAATCGCTGCAGCGGGCCTTCAGGGGCATTTCGGCCCGGCTGCTGCCTTTCATGGGCGGTGAGTCGCTGCGCCAGTGGGCCATCTGCGCGCAGAACGCCCTGCAAGAGCGCGACGTGCAGGCACTCCAGCATCAGCTGCCGGCACTGCTGAAGGCCTGTGATGAGCGGGTGCTCGACCAATTCGCGCCGCGTCCTCAAGAGCATGCCTCTCCCGAGGACCACGGCACCCAGGAGTGCCTGGATGACGTCGCCGCACCAGCCACCGCGCAGGTCGATGCGACCGATGCACGCCAATGCGTTGAGGAGCGGGGCTTTGCCTGCCCCGTCCAGGCAAACGAGGACCTTGAGGCACCCGGAGGGGCACCTTGTCCCCCTGGGCAGGCCCTTCCCACGGAGCCCGACAGCGGGGCGCTGCTGTCTCCAGCCGGCTCGGAACCAGCCTCCTGTAGTCCCGGTGAGGCGAGCACCGAAGGGGACGTGACGAGCGCGGCCTTGGGAAACCTGTCCGAACCGCCAGCCACCAGCTCCCGCGTGGTGAAGCGCGAGGAGGGCGGGCTGCCTCATGGCTCTCAGAGTTCACATCCACCACAGGGCCACGACTCGTTCAGTTCGGCCACCATCGAGGAGGATTTCTCCTCGGAGTTCCTCAGTCCCCCTGGGAGTGGCCGGGGCGTCTTGGCACTTCAATGGGTAATGTTCGGGGACATGACGCTTCGGCGGATGGACCACGTCGGCATTGTTGTCGACGACCTCGCGGCTGCTATCGCGTTCTTCGTCGAACTGGGTCTGGAGCTGGAGGGCGAGGCGCCAGTCGAAGGACGTTGGGTTGACCGCGTGGTCGGGCTCGACGGCGTCCGAGTCGACATCGCGATGATGCGGACCCCGGATGGCTATGGCCGACTTGAGCTGACGAAGTTCCACAGGCCGACGGCGGCCAGCGCTGAGCCGAAAGACGCACCGGCGAACACGCTGGGCATCCGTCGCATCATGTTCGCCGTCGAGGACATCGAGGGCGTCGTTGCCCCCCTGCGCGCCCATGGCGCTGAACTCGTTGGCGAGCTGGCCCGGTACGAGGACCGATATCGGCTCTGTTACGTCCGCGGCCCTGCGGGCATCATCATCGCGCTGGCCGAGCAGCTCCGCTGAAGCATTCGTCGCACGCGACCTTGCCCACATGGGGCAGGCGCCCCAGGAGTCCGCCATGGACACCGTGCCCCTCATCGACGTTCGGGCCCTCATTGATGCTTCGTCGAGTCCCCAGGCTCGAAGGGAGGTCGCCGCCCGCATGGGCGCGGCATGCCGCCGCACCGGCTTCTTCTACGTCGTGGGCCACGGCGTGGACGTGGGGCTCCAAGCGCGGCTGGAGGCGCTGGCGCGGGACTTCTTCTCGCGGCCGGAGGCGGAGAAGCAGCGGGTGCGCATGGCGCTGGGGGGCAGGGCGTGGCGCGGCTTCTTCCCGGTGGGCGGGGAGCTCACGTCGGGCCGGCCGGATCGCAAGGAGGGGCTGTACTTCGGCACGGAGCTGCCGCCAGACGACCCGCGCGTGCGGGCCGGCACTCCACTGCATGGACCGAACCTGTTCCCCCGGGAGCCAGAGGCGCTGGGCGGCGCGGTGCTGGAGTACATGGCGGCGCTGACGTCGCTGGGACACGCGCTGATGTCCGGCATCGCGCTCAGCCTGGACCTGGAGGCGGACTTCTTCGCCACGCGGTACATGGCGGATCCGACGGTGCTGTTCCGCATCTTCAACTACCCGCCGGGCCCGGAGGTGGACGCGGACGGCCTGCCGGTGTGGGGAGTGGGCGAGCACACCGACTACGGCGTGCTCACCATCCTCAAGCAGGACGACGCGGGCGGGCTCCAGGTGAAGACGCGCCAGGACGGGCAGACGCGCTGGGTGGACGCACCGCCGGTGGAGAACGCGTTCGTGTGCAACATCGGCGACATGCTCGACCGGATGACGCGCGGCGTGTACCGCTCCACGCCGCACCGGGTGCTCAATCGCGCGAGCCGCGACCGGCTGTCGCTGCCATTCTTCTTCGATCCGGACTGGACGGCGGAGGTGCGCGCCATCGACTCGCCCGCGTTGAAGGACGCGGGCGCGGATGACCACGCGGAGCGGTGGGACCGCCAGAGCGTGCACGCCTTCCGGGGCACGTATGGGGACTACCTGCTCGGCAAGGTCGGGAAGGTGTTCCCCGACCTGCGCGCGGAAGTGCTGTAGCGCCTCAGGCCCAGAGCGCCTGCTCCAGCGAGTCGAGCAGTGCCGCCGCGACCTCCGGAGACGGCAGCCCGGCGTCGGCGGTGAGCTCCGGGTCGAGCGGCACGGCCACCTCCGCGCGCAGCACCGCGATGGCCTGCCGCCGGGCCTCTTGAAGGGAGGCGCGCCGTTCGGTGGACAGGTGGGGCGTGGCCCACGCGTCGATGTCCCACGACAGGCCCGCGTGCCGGGTCTCGTCCTCGGCGATGCGCGCCATGGACTCGCGGATCTCCGGGTCCTTCGCGTGCAGCGCCTGATGGTGCGCCACCAGCGCGCCATAGGTCTCCCGCACACAGCCTTCCACGGTGTTGTCGAGCAGCACCTCGTTCAGCGGGCGCAGCGGCAGGTCGGCGACGGCGAGAGGCACGGGCGTGGAGCCGAAGCGGAGGGCGAGTCGGGCGGTGACGCCGGTGTGCCGCACCTCGTCCCTGGCGCTGGCGAGCGCCGCGTCCTGCAATTCAGGGCTCGCACCGTGCAGGGCCAGTTCCTTGCGCAGGCGCAGGAACGCGTGGATGGCGGCGGCCTCCAGGCGTGCGGCGTTCGCGAAGTAGCCGCCCCGCGCGTCCTCGCAGCCCTCGGCCCGGGCGCCCTGGAGCCCCACGGGCCTCCGGCCGACGATGCAGTCGACCGGTTCCTTCTTGAGGGCGACGGAGCTCTCGACCGTGACCTCGCCGGACGGCGTGATCTTCAGCGCGTGCCGGGTCACGTTCACCTTCGTTTCACAGTCGTAGTCCTGGGTGCTGACGACGCTGAAGGTCCCGTCTGGAAAGCGCCGCACCTTTCCGCGCTCGAAGGCCGGGTACTCGCACAGCGCATACCCCGAGGCGTACGCCAGGAGCGCGGCCTCCTCCGGGGTCTCGATGCGACCCAGCAGGGCCCTGATGGAGTCGGCGGTCGTGTACGCCGTCACCTCGTCGCCGCGGGTCGTGACGAGGAAGCCCTCCGCGCACTCCATGCTGAGGCCACAGATTCGCGGGAAGCCACGAGTGACACCCAGCGCTTCGACGCGGTCCAGGCACGCCTGCGGATCCGAAGCCGTCGCGCAAGGCTCGCCTTCCGATGTCCGGAGGCGGTCGTCATAGGGGGGAATCCGGTCGACGTCGCGGAGCTGGAGTGCGTTCGGAGGAGGCTCAATGGTCAACCCGGTGATGACGGGGAGGCCGTTCGCGCATGCGACGTCCGAGTGTTGGCTCAAGTCAGTGGGCTCAACGACCTGATCCCCCTGGCAGCCCGCGAGCAGTAGCGGCGTTGCCAGGGAGGTGCGCAGTGCGCGGGAGAAGAGAAATCGCAGCCAGTCCACGTTCATTGGTCCCCTCGAAGGCAAGGCACGAGCCCCAAGCCCGCCTCCTTGGACACGCGACCCCGGCAACCTGGGACATGGACCGCTTCAGGCCCAGAGTTCCTGCTCCAGCGAGCCCAGCAGTGCCAGCCCCACCGCCGGTGAGGGCAGGCCCGCCTCCGCGGTCAGGCGCGCGTCCAGCGGCACCGCCACCTCCGCGCGCAGCACGGCCAGCGCCTGACGCCGTGCCTCCCGGAGGGTGTCGCGCTCCGCCTGGGACAGCTTCGGCGCGGCCCACGCGTTGATGTCCCATGACAGGCCCGCGTGCCGGGTCTCATCCTCGGCGATGACCGCCATGGCCTCGCGGATCTCCGGATCCTCCGCGTGCAGCGCCTGATGGTGGGCCACCAGCGCGCCATAGGTCTCCCGCACGCAGCCCTCCACGGCGTTGTCGAGCAGCACCTCGATCAAGGGCCTCGGAGGTACGTCCGCGACGGAGGGTGGGGGAGGGACGGCGCCGAAGCGCCGGGCGAGCCGACTGGTGATGTCAGCGTGCCGCACCTCATCCACTGCGCTGGCGAGTGCCGCGTCCTGCAACGCCACGTCCGCGCCGTGCAGGGCCAGCTCCTCGCGCAGCCGCAGGAAGGCCTGGATGGACGCGGCCTCCAGGCGGGCGACGTCCGCGAAGTAGCGGCCTCGCGCGTCCTCGCCAGAACCGTTCGCCATCTCTTGGAGACCCGCGGGCCGCCGCCCGACAATGGAACATTCGTAGCTTGCCTTCCGCGCGACCTCCTGTTTCACCGCGACCACTTCACCGGACGCCGCAACCCGCACCGTGCGCCGCATGACGTCCTCGCTGCAGCCACTGCCCGTGTAGGCAATGACGTCGAAGCCGCCCTCGGGCCTGGCCACCACGCCATCATCTTTCCGATGGGGTTCACGGAGGCACGGGCTGTAGCCCGCAGCGAAGGCCATGAGCCCGGCCTCCTGCACGGTGTCAATGGTACCCAGCAGCGAGCGGAGGGATTGCAATGAGTTGACCGCGGTCACTTCATCACCGCGTGTCACCGCGAGATAATATGCGCGGCAGATCGACGCACACCGCTCGTGGAAGCCGCGGTTGGCGCCCTGGTGCTTCAGGGCTTCCAGACAGACATTTTTGTTTGCCGCGCTTTGACAGGCATTCCCGACGGCGGCCGTTCGTCCCCCCACCTCGGGGACTTCCGCGCCACCCAATCTGTACACAATCTCTCTCATCTCGATGAAGTCCGGCGAGGGAGAGAGCATCATCTTGCCAGTCAGGGGCACCCCATTGACGCAGTCGAGCGCCACCTGGGACGAGGCCTTCACTGCCTGCCCGGCATCGGACGTGGCCGGCTTCGCGCCAGAAGCGCTCTGACATCCCGAGAGCAGCAGCGGCGTGGCCAGCGAGGCCGTCAGGGCCCGTGAGAACAAGCGACGCAGCCGTTGCGCACCCATGCGGAACTCCCGGGAGAGTGGAATCCGCCGACGCTACCAGCCGCACCACGCGAAACGCGAACGGGCGATGCACGCCTTCCAGCGCGCATCGCCCGTGAGGACGACGGTGGAACGGACGCGGCCCTACGCGCCCGCGTACTTGCGGCGGAACTCGTGGATCTCCGCCAGCCGGAACGTGCCCGGCTCCGGAGCAATCGCCTCCGGCGCGTCGTAGGGCAGGTTCATCAGCCGCTCGTACTCCTCCACCGACACGCGCTCGCGCTTCGCCAGCACCGTGTCCAGGTCCGCGCGGGCCATGCGCTCCGCGGCCTTCTCACCCACGATGCCGGAGAAGAACTCCGCGCAGGAACCGCTGCCGTAGGACAAGAGGCCGATGCGCTGGCCCGCCAGCGCCGCGCCCTCCGCGTGCAGCTGGCCCGCGAGCGCCAGGTACAGCGACGCCGTGTAGACGTTGCCCACCCGCGCGTTCAGCCCCAGCGACTTCGCCACCTGCGCGTCGTAGCTGGCCTGCGACTTCGCCGCCTCGTCGCGCGCCTCGGGCGTGGCCGGCCCGCTGCCGGAATCCTCCAGGTCGCACAGCCGCACCTGCGCGTGCGCCTTGCGCGCCATCTTGCAGAAGGGCACGTGGTACAGGATGCGCGAGAGCTGCTCGCTGGGCAGCTTCGAATCCCACCGCACCAGCCCCTGCTCCATGGCGCGCTCGCGCCAGCCCCGGTACGCGCCGGCCATGGCGTCCAGGTAGCAGGTGATGGAGTAGTGCCCGTCCACCAGCGCCTCGCGGCGTCCCACCGGCCGCCAGAAGTCGTACACGTCCGCGGTGCTCACGCCGTTGAGCCCCACGTCCAGCGCCAGCAGGTCCGGCGTCTCCGACACCAGCAGCGCCACCGCGCCGCCGCCCTGGGTGGGCTCGCCCGCCGTCTTCAGGCCGTAGCGCGCGATGTCCGTGCACACCACCAGCGCGGTGCGGCCGGCCCCGGCGCCAGAGGCGATCCACTCCGCCGCCGCCATCAGGCCCGCCGTGCCGCCGTAGCACGCATGCTGCGAGTCGAACGTGCGCATGGCGCGCGGCAGCTTCAAGAGGCCGTGCACGTGCGACGCGATGGGCTTCGAGTGGTCCACGCCCGTCTCGGTGCCCACCACCAGCATGCCCAGCTTGGAGGTGTCCACGCCCTGCTGCTGGATGAGCCGAGCGGCCGCCGTGGCCGCCAGCGACACGGAGTCCTCACCCGGGTCGTTGACCGCCATCTCCTTCGCGCCCAGGCCCGCGGTGAACTTCGCCGGGTCCACGCCGCGCGCCCGCGCCAGGTCCTCGATGTCCACGTACCGCCGGGGGACCGCCACCGCCAGCGCTTCGATTCCAACCCGCTTCTTCATGGGGAACTCCTCAAGTCAAAATGGTCGCGAATCCAAAGGCCTCACGCCGCCGGCGGCACCAGCACCAGCCGGCCCGCCACTTCCCGGTTCTCCAGCCGGAAGTGCGCGCGGCCCGCTTCCGCCAGCGCCACCTCTTCCGACACGAAGGGGCGGATGAGGCCCTTGGCCGTCAACCGCAGCGACTCGTCCAGCTCCTCGCGCGTCGTCGCGTACGCGCCCAGAATCTCCAGCTCCTTCACGATGACCAGGCCCGGGTTGAGGTTCACCACCCCCGACTCCAGGTTGCCCACCACCACCACGCGCCCACCGGGCGCCATGGCCTTGAGCGTCTGGTCGAAGGTGGCGCTGCCGACAATTTCCACCGCCACGTCCACGCCCTGGCCCTGCGTGCGCTTGCGCGCCTCGGAGCCGAAATCCAGGCCGCGCGAGACAATCACCTCGTCCGCGCCCGCCTCCTTCAGCGCCGCCACCTTCGCCTCGCCGGACGTGATGGCGATGACGCGCGCCCCGTCCACCTTCGCCAGCTGCACGGCCGCCAGGCCCACGCCGCCGCTGGCGCCGGTGATGAGGACCGTCTCACCGGGCTTCACCTTCGCCCGCGTGCGCAGCGTGTGGACGGCCGTGCCCAGCGTGCAGCACACCGTCGCGGCCACCGCCCAGGGCAGGTCGGACGGCACGCGGCCCAGGCCGCGCACCGGGGCCACCATGAACTGCGCGTAGCCGCCCTGGAGTTCCTCGCCGAAGAAGCGATTGTCCGTCTTGCACAGGCTGTTGCGGCCGGAGAGGCACAGCGCGCACTCGCCGCAGGACATGCGCTGCAGCGTCGCGGCGCGGTCGCCCACCTTCCAGCCCACCGTGTCCGGGCCGACTTCCACCACCTCGCCCGCGGCCTCGTGCCCCAGGATGGCGGGCACGTGCGTGCGGGGCAGGTTGCCGCGGCGGTTGATGACGTCGTGGTAGCAGACGCCGCACGCGTGGACCTTCAGCAGCACCTCGCCCTTGCCCGGCCGCGGAACCGGCACGGTCTCCAGACGCAGGTTCTCTGCACTCCCGAACTGGCGAAGAACGACAGCTTCCATGCGGTGCCTCTTTCCGTGTTGCGCCAAAGGGTGGGGAAGACGTCTCAGCCGCCGACGAGCGCGTCGCGCAGGTTGCGGGGGTCCAGCGCGCGGATGGCCGACACCGTGCGCGCGTCCGGAAGCGAGGTGACGGGCAGGGCGTCCGGCACCGCGAACTCGAAGCCGGTGCGCTCGGAGATGCCGTCCACCGTCGCCCAGGGGTGACGCGACAGCAGCTTCGCTCCGCGCGGCCCGCCCAGCTCAAACGTGCCCAGGTCGGAGATGAGCCGCACCGGGCGGCTGGGGTCGCGCGTCGTCGCCACCTGCACCTGCGGGACGAGGTTGCGGCGAGACTGCCGGGGCACCAGCAGCACGGGGTTCTTCACCCACTGGCGCAGCGTGGCCGCGCCCGCGACGCCGGGGAACTTGGCGCGAGGCTTCTCCAGGCTTCCCGACGCCGTCATGTTCGTGCGGCCCGCGGGGTCGACCTCCGCCGCGCCGAAGAACACCGTGTCCACCCGGCCGCGCCGCGCGTGGTCGAAGAGGTCCGCGATGCTCACCTCCGCGGACCGGCCGTCCAGGTAGCGCAGGTCCTCCGAAGAGGGGTACAGCTCCGGCAGCGCCGGGTCCAACGAGCCCACGCACGCCAGATACGTCAGCCCCGGCGCATGCGTGGCCCTGGCCACCGCGATGGCCAGGATGACCAGCGGCGACGCCACACCCGTGGCCACCACCGAGCCGTCCTCAATCTCTCGCGCCAGCAGCGACACCACCGTCTCCGCGGGCGTCGCGTCCACCGTGGTCGCCTTCATGCCGCGCTCCTCTCCCGCCAGCAGGGACACCCCTGTCTCCGAGGGCGTCGCGTCCATCGTCGTCGCCGTCATGCCGCGCTCCGCGTCGCGCGCAGCGACATGAGGAAGCCCTTCGCGTCACCCGCTTCCGCCGCGGCCAGGTAGGCGGACAACATCGCGTCGTCATGCGGGTACTGGCCCAGGCAGCCCGTGGGCAGCGCCCCGCCGGGGGCGAGCACCACGCGCTCCACCTGGAAGGCGGGGATGGTGACGCGCGACAGCTTCGGCACGCGCTCCTCCACCGTGGCGATGAGGCGCTTCGCCGCGCCCGCGACGAGCAGGTCCGTGGTGGGGTCCTCGATGAAGAGGTTGCCCTTGTCGTCCGCCGCCCGCGCGTGGATGAGCGCCACGTCCGGGTAGTAGGCGGGCTCCACCGGCACGCGGCGTCCCGTGAAGGGGTCTTCCACCGTGCGCGGCGCGTCCACCTCCGCCAGCTCCGATACGTCCGCGTCCGGCGCGGGGATGAAGGGCAGCCCCATGGACGCCGCGCGCAGCCGCTGCACCACGCGGTAGCCGTCGTGCTCGCGCCATTCAATTTCGCCCGCCTCGATGGCCCGCTTGAGGCAGGGCAGGGGACGCACGCGGTTCTCCAGCACCAGCGCGCCGAAGGGCAGCTCCACGCGCTTCAGGCACCCGCCCGCCACCAGGAACTCCGCCGGCAGCGGGTTGGGCAGGGAGATGAGCTGCAGGCCGCGCTTCTCCTGCGCCACCAGCTCCAGCACCAGCGCCATGGGCGCGCGTCCCAGCATGAACCCGCCGGCCGCGAGCGACGCGCCGTCCGGAATGGAGGCCACCGCCTCCGACAGGGAGCTCCACCGGGCGCGGTTCACTGGGGCTCCCCTCCGGAACCGGAGCTGGAACCGGAAGCGGCGCGCGGCACCATGCGGAGCGCGGGCGCGTCCTTGTCGTCAGGCGTGGGGACCGGGGCGGCAGCACCCAGCGCGGCGCCGGGGAAGAGCAGCTCCACCATGCCGTCGGCGATCTGCTCCTCGGAGAGGCGCCCGTCCGGCTTGAACCACTTGTAGACCCAGAGGATCATCCCCAGGAACGAGAAGGCCGCGACGGTGGGGTCCACCACGCCGCGCAGGCGGCCCAGGCGGTTGGCCTCCGCGAACGCGTCCTCCAGGAAGCGCACGTAGCGCTTCTTGCGCCGGTCGATGTACTCGCGCGCCTCGCCGGTGAGCGTGGCGTGCTCGTGGAGGATGATGATGACCTCCTTGCTGCGGCCGCTCGTCACCAGGTGGATGTTGTGCCGCATGCACTGGCGCAGCCGCTCCACCGGATCCGCCACGTCCTGCACGGGCCCGAGGACCTGCTCCTCGAACACGTCCATGCCGTAGTTCATGATGGCGAAGAGCAACTGCTCCTTGTTCTGGATGTGGTGGTAGAGCCCCGCCTTGGTCATCCGGCACGCGGCGGCGATCTCCTGCATCGACGTGCCCTCGTAGCCGCGCTCGCAGATGAGCCGCGCCGCCGTCTCCAGGATGGTCCGGTACCGCTCGCCCTCGTCCGGTTTGCGCCCCGTGGGTGTCATGCGTGCCTTCCCTCGCCGGCCTGCCTGCTCCTGCCGGGCTGAAACCACCTACCGACCGGTAGGTCACTTCGCCTACCGACCGGTAGGTAGCACTGCCCGACGCGGCCCGTCAACGGGCAAGTACCGGGGGGCAGGTGGGATAAAAGCTTTTGGAAACAAGGACTTGGACCCACCCGACGGGTTAGGTTGCGGGCCACCCATGCGGTCCACGCTCCTGCCCATCCTCCTCTTGTGCGCCGCGCTGGCGAGCGTGGGGGTGGGGGTCTGGACGCTCGTGAAGCGCAGCCGGACCACCCTGGTGGAGCAGTTCGCGGGGGACCGGCAGAAGCAGCTGGACGAGGCCGTGGGCGGCGTCACGGACTCGCTGGAGGAGGTGGGCAAGAATCTGCGCTTCGCCGGGGAGCTGATGTCCCAGCCGGGGAGCCTGCCGGAGCACCGGCGGGAGCTGCGCGCGCTGCTGGAGGCGGTGGGCCAGTACAAGGCCATCGCGGCGTACGACGGCGACGGCGCGGAGCGGCTCCTGCTGCTGGACAGAAAGCCGGACGCGCAGCTGTCGCGCGAGGGGCTGGTGACGGAGATGGCGGGGACGGCGCGCCGCGCGTTGCAGCGTCCGCCGGGGGACCTCACCACGTCACCCGTCCTGGATGGGGCCAACGGCGGCTGGCTGCGCATCCTGGCCACGGCGCTGCCCGCGACGGACGGCAAGCCCGAGGGCGCGGTGGCGGTGCTGGTGGACACGGAGTCCTTCTTCGCGCCGCTGCGCATCGTCACGTCGGACCTGGAGGCGCGGCTGTTGCTCGTGGGCACGCACGGCCAGCCCACGCCCGCGAGCGACCCGGGCCTGGCGGAGTGGTTCCAGCGCGCGAGCCAGAAGGACTCCGGCGTGCCCGGCTTCGCGTTCCTCGTGTCCCGGCTGAAGGCCGGCGCGCGCGGCATGCTGCCCCTGTCCGAGCAGGAGGCGGAGCGGCTGGGGCTGGGGCGCGCGGAGGTGGTGGCCGTCTACACGCCCATCCGCATGCGCGGCGGCAGCCACTGGGCGGTGGCGACGCTGGTGTCCACCGCGGCGCTGCGTTCGCACGAGCAGTCGCTGGTGGTGCGGCTCTTGGGCGCGGGCGCGCTGGTGGCGTTCTTCCTGGTGGCCTTCGCGGTGTACGTGGTGCTGGCGCGGCGTCGCGCGGTGGCGCTCCGGGAGAGCCGGCGGCACGCGGCCCAGCTCGCCGCGCTCCATGACCGGACGCGGAAGATTCTCGACCACATCCCTACGGGCGTCCTCGCGCTCACCGCGGACGGGCGGATCAACGCCGTCAACCAGGCCCTGCGCTCACGCGTGCCCGGCAACGTGACGGGAGCGCCGCTGACGGCCGCGTTCCCCGGGGCTCCGGCGCCGGTGGTGGAGCGGCTGTCGGCGCTGGTGGCGTCCGCGCGGCAGGAGGACCGGCCGCTGAGCCTGCTGGGCGAACCGCTGGCGCTCTTTGGCGAGGAGGGCACGTACAACCTGCACGCGGTGCCGCTGACGGCGGAGGACCCGAAGGAGGAGGCGCGCGTGCTGCTGGTGGTGGAGGACCTGAGCGACGTGCGCGCGCTGGAGACGCAGCTCTTGCGCGCGGAGAAGATGGCCACGGTGGGCGTGCTGGCGGCGGGCATCGCGCATGAGATCGGCACGCCGCTGGGCGTGGTGCGCGGCCGGGCGGAGTACGTGCAGGGGAAGCTGGGCCCCTCGCACCCGCAGGGGCCAGGGCTGGGCGTCATCGTGGAGCAGATCGACCGGGTGAGCCGCACGCTGCGCCAGCTGCTGGACTTCTCGCGCCTGCAGCCGGCGATGGTGCGGCCGGTGGCGCTGGGGCCGCTCGTGAAGAGCGTGCATGAGCTGCTCCAGGTGGAAGCGGAACGGCGGCGGGTGGGCCTGAGCGTGGACGTGCCGGAGTCGGTGCCCGCGCTGGCGGCGGACGCGGATCAGCTCCAGCAGGTGCTGATCAATCTCACGCTCAACGCGTGCGACGCGTGCAGCGAGGGCGGGAAGGTGGAGGTCTCCGCTTCCGCGCTGGTGGGGCCGGAGGAGGGGACCTGGGGCCTGGTGGCGCTCACCGTGCGCGACGACGGGTGCGGGATTCCGAAGGAGCGCCTCAACCAGGTGTTCGACCCGTTCTTCACGACGAAGAAGCGCGGCCAGGGCACGGGGCTGGGGCTGACGATGGTGGCCCACGTCGTGCGCAACCACGGCGGCCGGGTGGAGCTGGAGAGCACGCCGGGACAGGGCACCCGCGTCACCGTGCTGTGGCCGGTGGCCCGCGCCGTCCCAGAGGAACGCCATGCCGAGCGACTTGCCGTCTGACGCACGCATCCTCGTGGTGGACGACCACGTGGAGATGGGGCGCATGCTCCAGGAGCCGCTGGCCGACGCGGGCTGGACGGTGGACCTGGCCACGGGCGGCCAGGAGGCGCTGAGCCTCATCCGCTCGCGCGTGTACGACGCGGTGCTGACGGACCTGCGCATGGAGAAGGTGGACGGGCTGGACGTGCTGGACGCCGCCCGCCAGGTGGACCCGGAGCTGCCCGTGCTGCTGATGACGGCCTTCGGCGGCGTGGAGAGCGCGGTGGAGGCGATGCGCCGGGGCGCGTACCACTACTTCACCAAGCCCTTCCGCCTGGACGAGGTGCGGCTGTACCTGGGCCGCGCGCTGGAGGACCGCCGGCTGCGCGCCGAGCACCGGGCGCTGAAGCAGGCGTCGCAGGAGCGCTCGGGACTGGGCGCGCTGGTGGGCCGGAGCGCGCCCATGCGCGGGCTGTACGAACTCATCGACCGGGTGGCGCACGCGGCGGCGCCGGTGCTGCTGCGGGGCGAGAGCGGCAGCGGCAAGGAGCTGGTGGCGCGCGCGCTGCACTTCGAGGGCCCGCGCGCGCCAGGGCCCTTCGTGGCCGTCAACTGCACCGCGCTGCCGGGACCGCTCCTGGAGAGCGAGCTGTTCGGCCACGTGAAGGGCGCCTTCACCGGAGCGACCTCCGTGCGGCGCGGCCTGTTCGTGGAGGCCCACGGCGGCACGCTGTTCCTGGACGAGATTGGCGACATGCCCACGGAGCTCCAGGCGCGGCTCCTGCGCGTGCTGGAGGACGGCGAGGTGCGCGCGGTGGGCTCGGACGCCAGCCGCACGGTGGACGTGCGCGTGGTGGCGGCGACGCACCAGGACCTGGAGGCGCGCGTGCGGGAAGGGCGCTTCCGCGCGGACCTCTTCTACCGGCTCAACGTCGTGACGCTGCGGGTGCCTTCACTGAAGGAGCGCCGGGAGGACATCCCGCAGCTGGTGGAGCACTTCACCGCCCGCTCCCGGGCGCGCAACCCGCGCTCGCGCGTGACGTCGCTGTCACCGGAGGTGGTGGCCGCGCTGGGCGCCATGCCCTGGCCGGGCAACGTGCGCGAGCTGGAGAACCTGGTGGAGCGGCTGGTGGTGCTCGTCCCCCGGGAGACGGTGACGCTGGAGGACCTGCGGCCCCACGCGCCGGTGCCGGAGCCGGAGTCCCCGCTCGCGCAGGCGCAGGAGGGCGTGTGGACCCTGCGCAAGCTGGAGGGGGAGTACATCCACTGGATGGTCCAGCACTGCGGCGGGAACAAGACCCGCGCCGCGGAGCTCCTGGGCATCGATGTGTCCACCATCCATCGTCGCGAGCGGGAGCGATAGAAGCCCGTCGTGGCAATCCGCCACGGAGGGCTGGCGGATTGCCACGGTGCACTGGCGATCACTCCCCGGCCCCGGGGGCGGTGGCTCAGGCATGTTGCTTGCTGTGACGTGGGGCCGTGGCGTCCCTGCGCACAACCCGGGCCTTGCTGCTCGGTGCGGATGAGTCCCTGGCGTCGCTGCTGGCGGACGTGCTGGGCGACCTGGGCATCGCCCTGTTCCTGGACGCGGGGGACGCGGCCCGGCCGGACCTGGTGCTGGCGCACGTGGAGCGCGGTGAGGCCATCCTCCCGGTGCTGACGCGCGCGCGGGCCTGCGCCGCCGCCGCGCCCGTCGTCGTCCTGCTTCCCTTCGCGGACGAGCGCCTGGTGTCACGCGCCCTGTGTCAGGGGGCCCGGGCATGTTTCGCGCTGGGCCGTCCGCTCGATGAGCTTCGCGCCCTCTTGCGCTCGCACTTTCCCTCCTTGGAGACCACCCATGGGTGAACCGATGGCCGTCGTCACCGTGCTGCGTCCCGTTGTCCCCCTGCGTGAAGTGGAGCGCCGCCCGGTGGCCGCGCCGGAGCCGATGGTGGCTCCGGTGTTGGACGCGGGGGAGCCCTCCCTCTTCCAGGCCGGCCAGGTCCGCGTCACCCGCGACCGGCTCGTCGTGGGCGGGCAGGCCTGGGCGCTGCGCGACGTGCTCCAGGTGGAGACCGCGCGCCGCACCCCGAAGGTGTGGCCCTACCTGCTCGCGGTGGGCCTGGGCGGGGCGCTGGGGCTGCCGCTCTTGTCCTGGCTGTCCGTCAGCGTCACGGCGCTCCGGGGGGCCTACGAGGCGGGGCTCGTCCTCACCGCGCTGGGCTTCTTCGCGTCCATGGCCGCGCTGCTCGTGGTGGAGGACACCCACTACCTGGTGCTGGGGCTGCCGGGCGGCGCGCGCCGCGTCTTCGGCAGCCACGACGCCCAGCTCATCGCGCGGCTTGCGGGGACGGTGCGGGCCGCGTGTCCCCGGCCGTGAGCTGCTCGCGCACCTGGGCGACGATCTCGAAGGAGCGCAGCCGCGCGGCGTGGTCGTAGATCTGCGCGGTCACCATCAGCTCGTCGACCCCGGTCTGATCGAGGAGGGACTGGAGCCCCTCGCGCACGCTGGCCGGCGAGCCCACCACGGTGCACGCGAGCATGTGCTCGATCTCCGCCAGCTCCATCTCGTTGAGCTGGCCGTCCAGGCTGTCCACCGGCGGCAGCAGCGGGCCCGGCCGGCCCCGGCGCAGGTTGAGGAAGGCCTGGAGCAGTGACGTGAAGAGGCGCTGGGCCTCCTTGTCCGTGTCCGCGGCGAAGACGTTGACGCCAATCATCGCGTACGGCTTCTGGAGCACGTCCGACGGGCGGAACTGCGTGCGGTACAGGTGCAGCGCGCTCATCATCTGCGCTGGCGCGAAGTGTGACGCGAAGGCGAAGGGCAGGCCCAGGGCCGCGGCCAGCTGCGCGCTGTAGGTGCTGGAGCCCAGCAGCCACAGCGGCACGTGCAGGCCCGCGCCCGGCACCGCGCGCACGGCCTGTCCCGGCGTGGGGTCCTTGAAGTAGTTCTGCAGCTCCACCACGTCCTGCGGGAAGCTGTCCGCGCCCAGCCCCCGGCGCAGGGCGGCGGAGGTGCGCTGATCCGTCCCCGGCGCGCGGCCCAGGCCCAGGTCGATGCGGCCGGGGTAGAGCGTCTCCAGCGTGCCGAACTGCTCCGCGATGACGAGCGGCGCGTGGTTGGGCAGCATGACGCCGCCCGCGCCCACGCGGATCTTCTTCGTGCCCCCCGCCACGTACCCGATGACCACCGACGTGGCCGCGCTGGCGATGCCCGTCATGTTGTGGTGCTCCGCCAGCCAGAAACGCTGGTAGCCCAGGCCTTCCGCGTGGCGGGCCAGGTCCAGGCTGTTGCGGAGCGCGAGGCCCGGGTCACCCCCGGAGATGACGGGGGACAGGTCGAGGACGGAGAAGGGGATCATCGTGGGGGACCCTCGCGCCACGGGGGCGGAAAGCCCATCGATAGCCAGGGCCTCCGGGGTTTTCACGGCATTGACGCACCGCCCGGCCGCTCGGGCCCTCCGGCCTGCCAGTCAGGGGCCACCCCACCCATCAGCCGGGCTTGTCGCCAGGTGCGGCCGGGGGCCGAAGCCCACGAACTGGTCCGACTGTCGGACCAGTTCGACCAGGGCGGTGCCCGGGTGTGGGTCAGTCGTGCGAGGGGCCTGGGGGCCGGTCCGGCTTCACCCGGGCCAGGGCGGCCCGTGCGCGGGCCAGGGTGCCGTGCGGATCCTCCTCGCCCTGCACCGTCACGGCGACGGACACGCAGCCGAGCGGGCCGGGCCCATCGTGGAGCTGCTGGCGCACGGCCTCCGCGACCACCGCGTCCGCTCCGGGCAGCGCGAGCAGGAAGGTGTCCCCCGTCCAGCGCACCGCGAAGCCCGGCGGAGGGCAGAGGGCCTCCGCGCGCCGGGCCAGCTCCCGCAGCGCGCCGTCGCCCGCGTCGAAGCCGCGCGTGCGGTTGAGGGTGCCCAGCTCCACCAGGTCCACCAGCACCAGGCTGACGGGCAGCCCTTCGCGGCGGCAGCGGCCGATCTCCTTGGCCAGCCGCTCCTCGCCCACCCGCCGGGTGTCCAGGCCGGTGAGCGCGTCCTGGCGCAGCAGCCGCTCGCGCGTGCCCATCAGGTCGGAGCCGATGCCCAGGTCCATCAGCGACAGCAGCTGCGCGACGCCGCCGGGCAACAGGAAGGGGCGCGCCACCCAGCGCACCACGCGCGGCCGGGGCCGCTCCAGCGACAGCGTCAGGTGCAGCCCGCGCGAGCCCTCCGCCGCCAGGTCCAGCTGCCGCAGCGTGCCGCCCGGGTCCGCGGTCAGGTTCGCGACGTGCTGGCACAGCGAGTCGAAGGTCATGCCCGACAGCCGGTCCTCCGGCAGTCCCAGCAGCTCCGCCAGCGCCGCGTTGGCCGCGAACGGCTTGCGGCCCGGGGCCACCACCAGCACCGGCACGTCCAGGGCGCTCACGGCTTCGCGCACGAGCGCCAGCGCCGCCGCCTCGCCAAGCACGGGCTTCGGCGCGCCCTGGGGATGCGGCGCGAGAGGGCGCAGCCGTCCATGCGCGGTGGTGCGCTCCAGGCTCTCCGCCACGCGGTTCGCCAGCTCGCGCAGGGCCGCCAGGTCCTCCGTGCCCAGCATCAACGGACGCGTGTCGATGACGCACAGCGAGCCCAGCACCTCGCCCGTGGAGGTGACGAGCGGCGCGCCCGCGTAGCTGCCGACGATGCCGTCGCGCACCAGCGGGTTGTCCCGGAACACCGGGTGGCGCGTGGCGTCCGGTACCACCATGGCCTCGCGGCCCTGCACCACGTGGTGGCAGAAGGCCCAGTCGCGCGGCGTGCCGCGTTCCTTCGCGAGCGCGGCGGGCAGCCCCACGTGCGCCTTGAACCACTGGCGTTCGCCCAGCACCAGCGTCAGCAGGGCGACGGGGACACCGAAGGCCTGCGCGACCTCGGAGACCAGCTCCTGCAGCTCCGTGTCGGGAGGCCCCGCGTCCACCAGCTCCAGCTCATCGATGCGCGCAAGCCGGCGCTTCTCCTCGTCGCCGTTGGACTCCATCAGCATGCTGCCCGCGAGCTGGCCCGCGAGCGCGCGCCGCACTCCGTCGCGCATCGCCTCCGGGCCCGCGCGCCGGCTGAGCAGCGCGTGGATGCCGAGCGCGTCCTTGAGCTGCCACGCGCGCACGCGCAGTTCGTCGAACGCCGTCACCACCATCACCGCCGTGCCGCTCGCATCCGGGCGGCCCCGCAGCCACGCGAGCAGCGCGAACCCGTCCACTCGCGGCAGCGCCAGGTCCGTCACCAGCAGCGTGGGGGCGCCGCGCTGGCGCACCAGCTCCTGGGCTTCCGCGCCGTCCCGCGCGATCGTTCCCTCCAGCCCCTCCTGTTGCGCGAGCGCGAGCAAGGCCGCGGCACGGTGGCGATCCGGTTCGGCGATGAGCGCATAGCGAGGCATGGCGGTCCGCTCATGCTGCCACGCCTGTCACGCCCGCGTACCCTGGCCCTTTGTCCAGGGCGCCGCGCCGGGCCGTGCGAAGCGCTGGAGGACTTCCACGGCCTCTGCCGCGTCGGGTCAGGACGGTCAGGGTCGGGAGTCGCCCGGAGGGGAGCGTGAAGCCTCGCGGCCCGCTCCGGCCTCCGGCGCTCCGTCAGGCGAGGCGGGGGCCTCCCGAGGGAACCGGCCGAACAGGCGCTTGAGGGCGCCGCTCTGCCGCTGCAGGTCCCCGGTGCGCACGACAGCCTCCGCCAGCGTGACGAGGATCCCACCCACCACGGCGGGAAGCAGCGGCACGACCCAGCCCGGGTCCGCCAGCAGCCAGCCCACGAAGGCGGTGTGCGCGACGAGCAGCAGCGCCGCCTGTCCCACCACCGCGCCCAGGCTCCTCGCGCGGCCCCTGCGCCACGACAGCAGGCCCAGCACCAGCGCCGTTTCCAAGATGCCCAGCAGCGCCGCGGTGCCCGTGGAGCGCATCACCCGGCCGGTGCGGAGGTTGTCCAGCGCGAAGGCGTGGATCTCCACGCCGGGCACCGCGAGCTGGCCGGGCAGGGTGCTCTGGCCGTGGAGTCCCGTGGCGGTGACGCCCACGAACACGGTCTTCCCCCGGAGCGCCAGGTCCAGCCCCACGGAGGACGGGCCCGCGGCCAGCACGTCCGCCAGGCTCACGCGCGGCAGCCAGTCCGGCGCGGGCAGCCGCATCAGGGGCGCCCCGTCGTCGGTGGACGCCACGCGCAGCAGCGGCTCCGAGCGCTCCGGCCACAGGCGCAGCGCCGTCGCCAGCGCGAGCGAGGGCCACGCCTTGCCGTCCACCCGCACCGCGTAGGGATGGCGCCGGATGACGCCGTCCGGGTCCAGCAGCACGTTCAGCGTCCCGCTGCCCCAGGCCGCCAGCCGCAGCGGGGCCAGGCTTTCGGACAGGCCCCTCGCGCCCAGGCGCAGCCGATCCGCGTCCAGGGACACCGGCGTCAGCGGCCCTCCTGGGGCGGGCAGGGCCCCGGTGTCCTCCGTCAGCGCCATGCTGCCCAGGATGACGGTGCCCAGCCCGGAGAAGGCCTCCGTGAGCCGCGCGTCGCCATCCCGCGCGTACAGCCGCGCCTCCAGGTCGCTGGCCAGCGAGGCACCCTCGGGCGTCTGGGTGAGTCCCGACGTGCGCAGGCGCTCCAGCACGTCCTCGCCCAGGTCCAGCGCGTCGCGGGACTCCGGCGCGTCGAAGAGGACGTCCACCACCACGGCGCTGGGGTGGTACGCCGCCAGTGACTGGAAGGCCTTCGCCCAGGTGGCGCGCGACAGCGGCCAGCGCTCGCCCAGCGCCGCGAGCGCGCGGTCGTCCACCTCCACCAGCACCAGGTCCGCGGTGGGAGGAAGCGGCGGCAACAGCCGGCTCACCGCGAAGTCATACAGGGCCCGCTCGCCCGGGCCCGGCGCGCCGCCCGTCACCGCCGTGCCCACCGCGAGCAGCAGGCCCACGCTCACGCCCAGCCCCCGCAGGAGGGCGGGGGACGACAGCAGCGAGGACCTGGGACCGCGAGCAGGCAGCGTCATCTCACCCGGCGACGTCGAAGCTGAAGATCTTCGACGGGTAGCCTACGAAGCCGTCGGCGTCCACCGCCAGCACCCGCCAGAACCATTTGCCCGCGCCCGGCGCCGCCGCGTCCACCGTGGGATGGGCCGACTCCTGGACCCTCACGTCGCCCGTGAAGTCCGCCGTCGCCGCCAGCTCCACCCGGTACACCTTCGCGCCAGGCACCGCCTTCCAGACGAGCGCCGGCGCCTTCGGGTACACGCCGCCGCGCGGCCGGTCCAGCACCGGGGCCGTGAGGAGCGCGCGGGGTGCCTCCGGCGCCTGGGCCGGCTTCGCCCGCGAACCGAAGCCCGCGTCCACGTCCACGGAGCCCTGCTCCGCGCCCAGGGCCACCTTACCCTCCAGCGTCTCCACGCGGCTGGTGCCGTCCTCCTGCTGCGCCACGCGGAAGCGCGTGCCCCGCACGCCAGCCACCGCGCCGCGCGTGCGCACCTCGAAGGTGGAGCCCGCGCCGCCCGGCGCCGCCTGCGTCTCCACCGTCCCCCTCACCAGATCCAGCAGCACCTTGCGCTGGCGCTCGGCGGTGAGCTCCAGCGTGCCCAGGCGCACGGCGCTGTGGGGGGACAGGAACAGGTGGCTGCCGTCCGCCAGCACCAGCTCCGCCCGGCCCGTGTCGCCCGTCGCCACGAGCTCTCCCGGGTACAGCGGATCTCCCGCCACGCGCGGCTTCGGCTCCGCTTCGCCAAGGCTCGCCGTCACCTGTCCGCTGACCGTGCGCAGCCGCGCCACCGCGAGCTGCCCGGGGCGCTCCACGTAGGCGAGCCGCAGCTGGCCCGGCGTGTTGGCGTCGCCCGGGGGCGCCACGAAGGACACGCGCGTGCGGGGGATGCCGGCGCTCACCAGCACCTCCGCCGCGGCCTTCGCCACCGCCAGGCCCTGGCCGTCCAGCCGCTCCGCGTCCGGCAGCTTCGCGGCCACGGTGAGGCCCCGGATGGCGGGGCGCGCCTTCACGGCCTCCGCCACCTCGCGCAGGCAGGCCTCCGTCCGGGGCCCCTTCGCCTCCAGGGGACGGCCCGTCGTGAGCCTCCCGTTGTCGAACGTCAACCCGCCGCAGGCGCTGTCCGCCTCCGCCGCGAGCCCCGCGACGGGCGAGGCCGACAGCAGCAGCGACAGCATCAGGCAGGCACCGGCCTTCCTCACGGCGACACTCCTTCCGCCTGGCCGGCGGTCTTCACGATGTTGAACTCCACGCGGCGGTTGTTCTCCCGGCCCTTCGCCGTGTCGTTGGTGTCCACCGGCTTCGTCTCGCCGGAGCCCACCGCCTCCAGGCGCTCCGCCGCGATGCCGTTCTTCACCAGCCAGTCGCGCACGGTGCTCGCGCGGCGCTGCGACAGGTCCAGGTTCTTCGCGTCGTCGCCCTGGCTGTCGGTGTGGCCCTCCACACGCACCAGCTCCAGCTCCGGGTGGGCTCGCAGCACGGCGGCCACCTGCGACAGCAGCGGGAACGACTTCGGCAGGATGACGTCCTTGCCGGTGGCGAAATACACCTTGTCGAGGATGACGATGCGCGAGCCCTCCAGGCGCACCTTCGACGCGCCCTTGTCCGGACACCCGTCGTCGTCCTTCACGCCGTTGATGACCTCCGCCTCCAGGGGACACGCGTCGGCCGCGTCCGCGATGCCGTCCTGGTCGTTGTCCGGATCCGGGCAGCCGTCCTCGTCCTCGAACCCGTCCTTGTCCTCCGGCACCGTGGGGCAGCGGTCCTCGGGGTCGGCAATGCCGTCGCCGTCCGTGTCCGCCGGGGCGGGCGGCAGGG
>NZ_RAVW01000013.1 GCF_003611585.1 Corallococcus exercitus
GGCGACACCTTCCCCGAGGAGTTCGAGGACGCCCCGGCCCCGGCCACGCCCGTGCTGACGCCCGAGGCCCTGGCGCGGGCGCTCGCCTTCCCCGTGAGCCGGACGGATGGAGTCCCCCTGCCCCTGCTCGCGGCTAGGCACTACCCGGTGCCGCCCACGCCCGCGCTGGTGGGGGCGGTGAGCGGGTTCGGGCTGGTGGACACGGAGGCGGACGAGGACGGCTTCATGCGCGGCACGCACTTCGCGCACACGGACGGCATCAACACCTACGTGACGCTGCCGGTGCGCATGATGGCGGACCTGCTGGGCGCGAAGGAGGTCTCGTTCTCCGGCCGCACGCTCCGCATCGGCGAGCGCACGTGGCACGTCAACCCGGACGGCAAGGCCGCGCTGGACTACGGCGGTTCGCTGGAAGAGCGCTTCCCGATGGTGTCCCTCTACCAGGTGCTGAACGACTGGGTCCTCCGCGGCCACGGCAAGCCCGTGGACCTGGGCGAGGCCGTCTTCAAGGGAAAGGTCGTCGTCATCGGCGGCACGGCGGTGGGCGTCAACGACATCAAGGCCACGCCGTTCTCCTCCACGCAGCCCGGGCTGGTGAAGCAGGCCACGGTGGTGGACACGCTGCTGTCGGGCGCGTTCATCACCCGCGCGCCGGCGGGCGTGGACCTGGGCCTGACGTTCCTGGTGGCGCTGGTGTCCGCGGTGCTGCTGATGACGGCGCGCTGGACGCCGCTGGAGGTGGCCTGGCCGGTGGCGCTGGTGGCGGGGCTGTTCGTGCTCACGGGCATGCTCCTGAAGACGGCGCACACGCACGTGCCCGTGGCGATGCCAGCGCTGGCGGGCGTGGGCGCGAGCGTCGCGGCGCTGGCGTTCAACCACCTGGTGGCCAACCGCGAGACGCAGTTCATCCGGCAGGCGTTCCACCGCTTCATGGAGCCGAAGCTGGTGGAGCAGATGATCCGCTCGCGGCAGCTGCCGCGCCTGGATGGGGAGAACAAGGAGATCACCGCGTTCTTCAGCGACATCCGCGGCTTCTCCACCTTCAGCGAGCGCTTCAAGGAGGACCCGCGCCAGCTGGTGCGCATCCTCAACACGTACCTCACGGCGGTGAGCGGGGCGCTGCTGCGCGAGGGCGGGTGCCTGGACAAGTACATCGGCGACGCGGTGGTGTGCCTCTTCGGCGCGCCCATGGCCCAGGAGGACCACGCCGTGCGCGCGTGCCGGGGGGCGCTGGCGGCGAAGGCGGCGGTGGAGGCGCTGCGCGTGGACTTCCGCGAGAAGGGCTTCCCGGACGTGTACACGCGCATCGGCGTGAACAGCGCGGTGAACTTCGTGGGCAACTTCGGCAGCGACCAGCTCTTCAGCTACACGGCCATTGGCGACGGCATGAACCTGGCCGCGCGCCTGGAGGGCGCGAACAAGGCCTACGGGTCGGTCATCATGATTGGCCCGCGCACGTATGAGCTGGCGCGCGAGCACATCGAGGTGCGCGAGCTGGACCGGGTGCGGGTGGCGGGCAAGACGGAGGCCGTCACGGTGTATGAGCTGCTGGCGCTCAAGGGGCAGCTGGACGCGTCCACCCGGCACACGGTGGCGCGCTACCACGAGGCCCTGGGGCTGTACCGCGAGGCGCGCTTCGCGGAGGCCGCGGCGGTGCTGGAGGCGGAGGCCGCGCGGTCGCCGGAGGACGGGCCCACGGGGAAGCTGCTGGAGCGCTGCCGCGAGTACCTGGAGTCGCCTCCGGAGAAATTCGATGGTGTCGCGAATCTGGAGAAGTGACGGCGTATCAGGGTGGGGAGCACGACGATGAGACGATGGACCTGGGGCATCCTGCTGCTGGCGCTGGGCGTGCCGGTGACGGCCGCGTGGGCGGTGAAGAAGGACGAGAAGCTCTACGTGAAGGCGCGCAACACGCGCGTGCTCAAGAGCGCGGTGCCCACGGCGGACGTGGTGGCGGTGCTCCAGCCCGGGCAGCAGGTGACGTGGAAGGGCGCGGATCCGAAGAACGCCCAGTGGCACCAGGTGACGGAGCCCGGCGGCAAGCCCGGCTACGTGTTCCAGACGAACCTGTCCACGAAGCCGCCCAACATGGAGCTGGTGGCCAAGGACGGCAAGACGCGCGCCATCGACCCGGCGGCCTTCGTGTCCAGCGGCGCGGCGGTGAAGGCGCTGAGCCCGGGCGCGGAGAAGTACGGCAACGAGAAGGGCGGCGACTACAAGGTCGCGGTGGCTCAAATCAAGACGCTGGAGGGCCTGGCCCTCAAGGTCACGCCCGTGGAGATCGACAAGCACGTGAAGCAGGCCGGGCTGTTCCCCGTGGTGGCGCCCAACACGAAGCTGGGTACCCAGGCGAAGGGGGGCAAGTGATGCGCTCGCGCATGGGAGTGCTGGTGGCGGCGGGCCTGGGGCTGTGCCTCACGTCCTGCGCCCAGGTGACGAAGACCCTGAAGGCCGCGAACCTGGGCAGTGACGTGGACAAGGTGGTGGCTGCGACGGAGAAGGTGCAGTCCTGCGACAAGCTGAAGGTGGAGCCGGCCATCCAGGAGGAGTACGCGCTGGGCAGCGCGCTGGCCATCCACTGGGCGCAACGCGGCGGCGGGCTGATGCTGGCGGGCCCCGCGGAGCAGGGGCTGAACACCTACGTCAACACGGTGGGCCGCAACCTGGCAATGCAGTCCCCCCGGCCGGAGCTGCGCTGGACGTTCGGCGTGCTCAAGGACGCGGAGCACTTCAACGCCCTGTCCGCGCCCGCCGGCTACGTGTTCGTCACGCGCGGGCTGCTGCAGGGCGTGGACAACGAGGCGCAGCTCGCGGGCGTGCTGGCGCATGAGATTGCCCACGTCGTGCTCAAGCACGCGCTGAACCAGTACGTCTCCGTGAAGGTGAGCAAGTGCAAGCTCGCCACGGGGGCGACCGCCATCGCGTCGATTGGCGCCTCGATGCTGCTGGACGCGAGCCAGCTGGACGGCCGGCTGGACCTGGACGCGAACACGGGGCTGATGGGGGAGATGGTGGAAGGCACCGTGGAGGCCTTCGGCAAGGGCAACCGCAGGGACGAGGAGCTGGCGGCGGACGCGCTCGCGGTGGAGCTGCTGCTGTCCGCGGGCTACGACCCGGGGGCGTACTCGCTGTTGCTTGGCAAGACGACGGGGGACGGCGGGCTCTGGGCGAACCACCCCAGCAAGAAGGACCGCCAGGCTCAAATCGACAGGCTCGTCCAGGAGCGGCGGGAGGCGACGGATCCGCTCGCGCGGGTGGACGTGGCGTCGCTCCAGCGCCCTGCCCTGCCCGCGGCCTTCGCCATCGTGGGGCCCGGGAAGAAGTCCACGGGCGTGGCGAAGGACGCGAAGTAGGCGGGACCTCAGCGCACCGTGGCCTGGCTCAGGGCGCGGTGCACGGACTCCAGGGCCTTGCGCGCCTCCAGCAGCTCGGCGCGCTCGGCGGTGAGGGACGCGACCTGCTGGGCCAGCACGTCGCGTTCGCCCTGGAGCGTCTCCACGGCGCGGCGCAGGGAGGCGGACTCGTCCTTGGCGCCTTCCAGCTCCACGGCGAGGCGCTCCTCCTCCGCGAGGCTGTCGGCCAGGGCCAGCTTGCCCTTGGTCACGACCTGCTCCAGCGCGTCGTGCTCCTTGGCGGCGGCCTGGAGGGCCTGGCGGGACTCCTGGAGGGACAGGAGCGCTTCGTCGCGTTCGCCTTCCAGGGCGGCCAGTTCCCGCTCCAGGTCGGCGAGCAGCTTCACGCGGCCCTCCATCTCCGCGGAGAGGCGGCGGGCCTCGTCCATGCGCAGGCGGGCCTCCTCGGTGGCCTTCTCCGCCTGACGGCGGGCGACCTCGAGGTCCTGGGTGAGCGTGAGGTTGAGCGCCTTGACCTTGGTGAGCTCCGCCTGGAGGTGGGTGATGCGCTCCACGGCGCGCTGGCCGGCCTCGGCGACGGTGGCGGGCAGCGGCTCCGGGCGCGGGTTCTCGCGCACGGCCTTGAGGCGGGCCTTGAGGCGCTCGCGGCGGGATTCGGAGTCCAGCTCCTCGCGGGGAGGCGCGGGCGTCTGCACCTCGACGGGGGCGGGCGCGGCTTCCTGTCGGGCCACCGTCTCGGTGGTGGTGACGGTGGAGGCCTGGACGGCAGCGTACGTCGTCATGGGCTCGGCCTCGGAAGGCATGCGGAGGGCCTGAACGCCCATCCGTCCATCGAACTGTACTCCGGGCGGAGGGCCCGCGAAGGTGGCCGGGGCCGCACGGGGCGCCTCAGCCTGGGCCATCGCCGGAGGAGGCGAGGCGAACGTGACCGGCGCGGCCCGGGGGGGTTCCACCGGCGCGGCGGCTTCCGCACGCGGCGCGGCCGGAGCCGGGCTGTCCATGCGAGCCACTTCGGCGCGCAGCGCTTCGGTGTGCGTCACGGAGTGGGCCAGGGGCGCCACGCGCGTCGGATCCACGTGCGTGGCGGCCTCCGGGCGTGCCGTCAGCGCATCCCAGCGCGCGGCGACCGGCGCGGGCGGCTCCACGTGCGTGGGCGTCGGCTCGGCGCCCTGGGGCTCCTGGCCGAAGGCCTCGACCGCGGCCTCCCGCTGCTGCGCGACGTGCGCGGCGGACAGGCTCCACGCGGACGCGGCCACCGCCTCCGCCACCTCACGGTGCGAAACGGGCGGCACGGCGTCCGCGTCCCAGACGGACTCCTCGGGCGCGGTCTCCTGCGCCACGTTCCAGCCCGGCGCGGTCTCCTGCGAGTCCGCCTCCATCCACGGCGAGGGCGGCGCGGCCTCTTCCTCGCGCCGAGCCTCCGGGGACACCAGCGCGGACAGCGCGTGGGACACGGGAGAGAACGACGGCGCCGTCACCGCGGGCAGGTTCTGCGCGGCCGGGGGCGGCGGCGCGGTGCGGGCAGGCGGTGCGTTCAGCGCGGCCTCCATCGCCTCGGCGGCGGTGGGACGCGGGCCGGCGCGGCGCTCGATGCGAGCGCGCACCTCGGAGGACAGGTCCGGCGACTCCGCGACGGGCGGCGGCGCTTCCGGCGCGGCGGGCTCCGGGTGGGCGGCGGCGGTCCCCGTGGGGTCGGACGGGTCGAGGGCCCCCGTCAGCGCCCCCAGACGGAGGCGCGGCTTCGCGCGAGACACGTTCTGTTCGAAGGCTTTCTTCATGGGGAAATCTCAGCCGGCTTTCGTCGCGGTGCCGGCCTTCACCGCCGCGGCGTGCGCGGCCACCAGGCGCGGCAGCACGTTGTCCAGCATGGCCTGGATGTCGCTGGCCCCCTTGGACGTGGGGTCCGCCACGAACACCGGGCGGCCCTCGCTGGAGGCCTGCGCGAACTTGGTGCACTGCCGGATGATGGTGGGCAGCAGGTACTCGGGGTAGTGCGTCTGGAGCGCCTCCAGCGCCTCCTTCGCCAGCTTGAAGGTGGCGTTGAAGGAGTTCACCACGATGAACACGTGGTCCAGCACGTGGTTCAGGTCCTCCTCCAGGCTCTGCACCGTTTCGAACAGCAGCTTGAGGCCGTGGAAGGACAGGAAGTCCGCGAGCACCGGCACGAACAGGTCGTTCGCGGCCATCAGCGCGTTCAGGTTGAGCAGGCCGAAGGACGGGGGCGCGTCGAAGACGATGAAGTCGTACTGCGCCTCCACGTCCTTGAGCGCGTTGCGCAGCTTGAACTCACGGCCCGCCATGGGCATCAGCGCCAGGTCCACCGTGGACATGCTCAGGTTGGACGGGATGAAGTCCAGGTTGGGCAGCGTGGACTTCTGCACCACCTGCGCGAGCGGCGTCTTGCGCACCAGCACGTCCAGCAGCGTCTTCTCGAAGTCCTCGCCCTCGTAGCCCAGGCACTTGGTGGCGTGGCCCTGGCTGTCCAGGTCGATGAGGAGCACCGCGTAGCCCAGCTCCGCCAGGCGCCACGCGTAGGACGTGGACAGGGACGTCTTGCCGGTGCCGCCCTTGAAGTTGAGGAAGAGCTGGCGGCGGAGGCCCGCGGTGGGCGGGAAGCGGTTGAGCGTCGTGCGCAGCTCCCACACGTCTTCCGGGCCGTAGGCGTCCTTGCGCAGCTCCGAGGGAATGGACTTCGGAGTCACGCCGAGCATCTCGGCCACCTGCTTCGAGCTGTACGTCGGCGCTTCCATGAACGACCCTTCGGATGACGTGTGAGGCCCGGCTCGCTGCACCTTGCCTCAAGCGGCGAAGTATTTGTGCCCCCTTCGCACGATGGCCCCTCGGGCCACCAGCAGGGCAACAGCCTCCTGGGCCAGCTCCGCCGGAGCGGACAGCCCGGACGTCAGCTCGGCGAGCGAGCGTCCCCGGACGGCGACCCGCACCTCCTGCAACATCGCCCCACACAGCGCTTCCACGGGAGAGGGGCCGCGCTTGGGAGGAACCGGCGGCGTGGCGGAAGGCGCGGGAGCCCGGGCCGGAGGAGGCGCGCCCATGGCGACCAGCGCGGCCTGCACGGGCGTCCGCCGCGCGGCGGGCTGCGCGGGCGCGGAGGGAGGAACGGAGGCCATCGGGCGCGACGACGGCGCCGCGGGCACGGGAGGAACGGAGGCCACCGGACGCGACGGCGGAGGCGCGGAAGGGCCGGATGCGAACGACACGGGCCCACCGTTCGCGACCCGGGCGGGAGCGGGAGCCGCACCGTGCATCATGGCCGGCGCGGAGCGCGCCACGCCCACGGTGGCGACCGCGAGCGCGGGGGCGGCGGTCCACTGAGAGGTGTTCGCGGCCTCGTCCGCGAGCGACATCGGCACGGCGTGCGCGGGAATCGAGGGGATGGGCTGCTGCTGCGCCGTGACCGGAGCGCTCACCTGCTGCGGCTGAACCTCATGCGCGGCCACCTGCGGCGCCTGCGCGAACACCGGCTGCGCGCCATTCACCGCCGCCGCCTGCTGCACGACCTGCGGAGCGCTCTGCACCGCCACGGGCTGGGCAGCCTGAGCCATCGGCTGCACGGCATTCACCGCCACGGGTTGCGCGCCCTGCCCCACCGCCTGCGCCACATCCACGAGCGCCGCGCGCACGGGCTCCACGGGCTTCACATCCAGCGTCGCGCGCACGGGCTTCACGGGCAGCGTCGCCAGCCGGCGGATCTCCCGGCGCCGATGCGCATCATCCAGCGCGACCACCGCGGACACGTCGTGCCCCAGGATGCGCGACAGGCTCTGCGCCGCCGCCTTGCGTACGCGCGCCTCGCCGTCATCCAGCGCGCTCAAGAGCAGCGTCCTTGCGTTCTCACCCCGGCCCGCGCCCAGCGCCAACGCCGCCAGCGCGCGGACCTCCGGATCCGTGTCGTGGATCGCGTCCTCGCCCAGCCGCCGCGCCGTCTCCCCCTCCAACCCCAGGGCCAGCAGCGACGCGCGCCGGCGCACCGACCGGTCCGAGTCCTTCATCGCCTGCGCCAGGTGCGGCGCCGCGTCCTTCGGCGCCAGCACCAGCAGCGCCTTCAACGCCGCGATGCGCACCTCCGGCACCGGCGAAGACAGGAGCGGCGACACCACCGACGCGCCCTCCTCCCGGCACAGCCCCGCGAACGCCTGCACCAGCGCCACCTGCGCCGTCGCGTCCGTCTCCGCGTGCAGCGCCGCCGCCAGCGCGGGCGCCGCCGCCGGATGCGCCAGCGCCTTCAGCCGCTCCGCCGCCCGCACCCGCGCCGCCGCGTCCGCCGCCGACAGCTCCCGCACGGAGAACCCGAACAGCGTCTCGTCCGTGGTGCTGCCCGTGTGCCCCGACAGCTCCGCCATCTGCTCCGGGCTCACCCGCAGGCGGCCCTCGCTCTGCAGCCGCTGCGCCTCGCGCGCCACCGGCGACAGCCCCGAGTCCGCCGCGCTCGACGAAGCCGACGGCGCCCGGGGCGGGATGGGCTGCGCGGGACGCTCCGTCCACGGGACGATCGGCTCCGGGGACTTCAGCGGCACCGCGGGCCCGCTGTACGGCGTGCGCACCGCGGGCACGTCCCCGCGGAGGATCACCTCGCTGCGCAGCTGCGAGATGAACGACGCCAGGTCGAACCCCAGCTCGTCGGCATCGTCGTCCGCCACCGCGCGCGCCTGCCCCGAGGAGTGGATCCGGCTCGCGTCCAGCAGCTTCGCCATCAGCTGGTCGCGCTCCAGCCGCAGCGCGTGGTTGACCCGGTTCAGCTCCTCGCGCTCCGCCTGCGCACGGCCGCTCTTGACCTCCAGCTCGGCCAGCTCGCGGCGCAGGTCCAGCTCGCGCTGGTGCGCCTGCGCCAGGTCTTCCTTGAGGTGCGAAAGCTCGTCGCGCGCGGACGCCAGCTCGCCATGCAACTGCTGCGCACGGGCCTCGAAGTAGACGATCTTTTCGAGTGCGCTCTTGAGCAGCGCGTCCGGACGCTCGTCACTCACGACTGGCTCTGGCCTCCCCGCGAAGGCGCTCGGCGGCGCTCCCCGGTTCGCGACACCGAAGGGACTCCCCGGCTTCCCGGCTCATCGCCGGGGCGGGCACCTTATGTCAGCCCTACGTGCTACGTAAACCACGGAAACACCAGGGGTTTTCCCCCGCCGGGACACGCCATGATTGACAACGCCGCCCAGGCCGATTTTTCGGCCTCGCGCCCGCGTGCACGCATGGTCCAATGCGCGTCATGGCCCCTTCGCGCATCGACACCGCCGTCACCCGGATGTTGGGCATCCGCTATCCCATCATCGCCGCGCCCATGTTCCTGGTGTCCAACGCCGCGCTGCTGGAGGCCGCCGGACGCGCGGGCGCCATCGGCGCGGTGCCGTCGCTCAACTACCGCACCGCGCAGGCGTACCGGGACTTCCTCGCCACGTTCCCGAAGGACGTGCCCTTCGGCGTGAACCTCATCCTCAAGTGGGCCGAGCGCCTGGAGGAGGACGTGGCCGCGACGGTGGAGCGCAAGGTGCCGCTGGTCATCACCAGCCTGGGCGACCCCACGCCCATCGTGGAGCGCGTGCACGCGTACGGCGGCAAGGTGTGGAGCGACGTGATTTCGCTGCGCCACGCGGAGAAGGCCGCGAAGGCGGGCGTGGACGCGTTGGTCGCGGTGGGCAGCGGCGCGGGCGGCCACGCGGGCAACCTGAGCCCCATGGTGCTGGGCCCGTGGCTCAAGGCGGAGCTGGGCGTGCCGGTGGTGCTCGCGGGCGCGCTGTCCACCGGGCGCCACCTGGCCGCGACGCTCGCGCTGGGAATGGATGGCGCGTACGTGGGCACGCGCTTCCTCGCCACGGAAGAAGCCGGCGCCGCGCCCGACTACAAGCAGGCGCTGGTGGACTCGAACCCGGAGGACCTCGAGTACACGAAGGAAGTGACGGGCGTGCACGGCAACTTCATCAAGAGCGCGCTGGAGCGCTTCCGCGCGGGCCAGGGCAAGGCGTGGAAGGACACCTGGAGCGCGGGCCAGGGCGTGGCCTTCGTGAAGGACGTGCTGCCCGCCGCTACCGTCGTCGAGCGCATGGTGCGCGAGTACTCCGAAGCGCGCGCCGCGCTGCCGTCCGAATCCTGAAGCAGCGCTGAAGCGGCTCCGGGTTTGAAGGCCCCGCTTCCGGCCGCGTCCCGCCGGAAGCGAGTGGTCTCCCCGGACCCTCGAAATCGTCTCCCAGCCCACGAAGCAACCTGGCACGTCGGGCGACCTCGCACGGCCTTCCCGTGACGTCATGGGAGGGGCGGAGGCGCGCCCGCCTACCACCCCGGTTCGACGCGCGCGGCACCCGCGAAAAAATCACCCGGGAAGCCTTGCGAAACGCGTGCGCGAGAACGGCGGAAACGGCGGATTGTCGCGGGTTTGCGGGCCCTGTCCGAACGCCCGGAGATGTCAGACCCCACTCGTAATCTGTGTCTCACGAGGTCACGCACAGCAGCGACTTCTCCCCGGTACCTCTCCGTCTGAAAAGCGGGGGGAGAAGCTCCTCTTTCGACAGGTTTTCCACGCCATGGAACAACGACTGGCAACCCTCATTGGAAACGCGGTGCGAGTGGCCCGGCAGCGGCTGGAGCTGACGCAGGCCGATGTCGCCGAGCGCGTTGGCATCGCCACCGAGGTGTACGGGCGGCTGGAGCGCGGGCACATGCTGCCCAGCGTGCGGACGTTGCGGAAGCTGTGCCTGGTGCTCAGCTGCTCGTCGGATGTGCTGCTCGGGCTGAGCGCGACGGCGGCGGTGACGGAGGACGGCGCGCCGCAGCTGGCGGAAGACCCGCCGGAGTACCGCGAGCGTCCCGAGGTGCGCCGCCTCATGCGCACCGTGCGCAAGCTGGACTCCCCGCGCCTGCGCCTCCTGGGACAGGTCGCGCACGCACTGGAGCGATGAAGCGCGGAAGGCGCTGAGAGCAGCAGGGGGCCGCGCTCGCGACAGGGGGAGCGCTGGAGCGCTACTCCGCCGCGGGCTCCGCGTTCGCATCCACGGGAGCGGAGGTTTCGCGGTGGACAGGGGGGGATGAAGTCCCGGCGACGGGCAGCCGGAGGATGAAGCGCGCACCGCCTTCCGCGCGGTTCTCCGCCTCCAGGGTGCCGCCCGCGCGCGCCACGTAGTCGCGGCAGAGCGCCAGGCCCAGGCCGGTGCCCTTGCCGGGCGGCTTGGTGGTGAAGAAGGGCTCGAAGAGGCGCGGCAGCGCGGCCTCCGGGATGCCCGGCCCGTTGTCCTCCACCTCCACCCGCACGCGGCCGTCGTCCATGCGCGCGCGCAGCATCACGTGCGCGGGCTTGCTGGAGCGGGCGGCCTCCAGCGCGTCCGCGGCGTTGAGCAGCAGGTTCACCAGCACCTGCACCAGGTGGCGGGCCGTGACGCGCGCGGGGGCCAGCCCCGGCGCCACGTCGCGCTCCACCACGCCCAGGCTTCGCAGCCGCACCGAGGCCAGCCGCTGCGCCTCGGCCAGCGTCTCCGCGACGTCGCAGGACTCCGCGCCGTCGGGGGCCTCGCGGGAGAACAGGCGCAGGTCGGTGACAATCTGCTGGATGCGCATCACGCCCTGCTGCGTTTCATCCAGCACGCGCCGCACGTCCTCCAGGTCCTCGGGCACGCCGTGCGCCCATTCCTCCTGGAGGTAGTGCAGGTTCGACTTCACGTACGCCAGCGGGTTGTTCACCTCGTGAGCCACGCCCGCGGCCAATTGCCCCACCACCACCAGCCGCTCCACCTCCGCGCGCTGGCGCTCCACGCGCGCGCGGCGCGACTCGCTCTCCGCCAGCCGCCGCAGGGCCTCCACGCGCTCCAGGTGCGCGGTGCGCTCCGCGGTGCGCAGCTTGCGGAAGGTCTCCGCGCCGTGCGCGGACACCGCGAACACGAAGACGAGGCTGATGCACTGGCTGCCGAACACCGTCCAGGGCACGTGCGACAGCCACGTCATCAGCACCACCGCCACCAGCGTGCCGCCGATGGCGGTCCACACCGGCAGCCGCTGGCCCGGGACGAAGACGGTGACGAAGAGGGGCACCGTGTAGAAGGCGGGGAACAGCGGGCTCGCCAGGCCACCGGTGAGCAGGATGCACACGGTGAGCGCGGTCAGGCTGACGATGCCGGACGCGATGCCGCTGAAGGGCGGGCGCAGCCACCCGGCGCCCACGACCGCGCCCAGCACGAAGAACGTCCCGGCCCACACCAGGTGCACCGCCAGGAAGTCGGCGCGGAAGCCGCCCAGCATCAGCGGGTGCGCCAGCGAGCCCAGCGTGATGAGCAGCGCGCACAGCCAATACGTGCGCCGCCGGACCCGCTGACGGGCCCGGACATCCGCGTCCGCGGAGTCCCACGCTCTGGCGGCCGGGAGCGTCACTCCGGCGAGTCCGCCCGCGCGCGCTTCGCGGCGGGACGGGCGAGGTGGTGCTTCGTGTACGCCTGGAGTCCGGCGAAGTCCTTCGTCAGGCCCAGCATGCCGGCCCACGCCAGCAGCGACGCCATGAGCACGTCCGCGGCGCTGAAGCGCGAGCCCACCAGGAACTCACGCCCTCCCAGCCGCGCTTCCAGCACGCGCGCGGCGTCCGTGAAGCGCTGCACCGCGCGGTCCGCCAGGGCGGGGACGCGCTGGCCTTCCGGCAGGCCCTGGGTGTGCTCGAAGTAGGCCTCCACCCGCGGCTCCAGCGTCGTGACGGCGAAGGAGATCCACTGGTAGTACTCGGCGCGCTCGGGCGAGCCGGGCGCCGGGGCCAACCCCTTCTCCGGGAAGCGGTCCGCCAGGTGAAGCAGGTGCGCGGTGGACTCCATGACGGGCTGTCCGCCGTCCTCCAGCGCGGGCACGACGCCGAGCGGGTGGACGTGCTGGAGGTAGTCCGGGTGCTTGTGAGCGCCATTCGCCAGGTCCACGCGGACCAGCTCGTACGGCACCCCCAGCTCCTCCAGCAGCCAGCGCGGACGCGTGGAACGCGTGCGAGGCGCGAAGTACAGCTTCATGGCGACTCCTCCCGTGGACGGCTCAATCGCCGGGACTTCCCCAACCGCACCGCGTCCCGTCCCCGTTTCTTCGCCTGTCCGACGCCGGAGGGCAAGATGGGGTCCGGACACACCGCGCGGAGCCGACATCCGCGGCACTCGGCGCCGCTCCACACCGCGTCAAAGAGGGCGGTCGTCCGGTCGATGGTGTCGAAGTCCTCGGTCACGAAACCCATCTCGAAGTTGCGGACGTCATCGCCCTTGGCGCCCAGTCCCGCGCCGGTGAGGTTGGCGCTTCCCAGGTAGACCCAGGCGCCATCCACCACCACCGCCTTGAAGTGCACGCGCGGGCACACCTTCAGTTCCAGCCCGCCCTTCACCAGCCGGGAGCGGGCGTCGAACGCGGCCCGGAACGGCCGGCTGGGCAGTTCCGCGTGCAACAGCCGCAGCGCCACGCCCCGGGCGGCCAGCCCGTCCAGCACCTCCAGGAGCGGCACGAACGCCCCCTTCGAGCGCTCCACGTACATGGCCTTCACGTTGGCCGTGGCCATCCACACCGACTCGCGCGCGTGGGCCAGCTTGCGCAGCACGACCTCCCGGTACAGCGCGCTCCCCGACAGCAGCTCCGCGTCGATGGGCCTCATCATGTGACCCAGCGTCGCACATGGGATTACACGGCGCCATCCCCTCCCCTCCTGGCTGTCCGCCGGTGGAAGGAGGCCGGCGCGCGGCTTGACCAATGACCCGGGGTCATTTAACTGCGAGTCATGGCGGGAGCACTGGCCGCGAAGCGGGTCGTCCCGCTCCGGGCGCGGCGGGACGAGGACAAGGAAGCGCGGCGGCGGGAGCTGCTGGACGCGGCGCGCGCGCTGTTCGAGGCCACGTCGTTCGCCCAGGTGAAGATGGCGGACGTCGCGGCGCGCACGGGCCTGGCGAAGGGGACGGTGTTCCTCTACTTCCCGACGAAGGAGGCGCTGTTCCTGGCGCTCCTGGACGACCTGCTCACCGCGTGGTTCGCGAAGCTGAACGAGCGCCTGGCCCAGGGCGGCACGTGGACGGGCCACCAGCTGGCGCGCGCGGTGGCCGTGTCGCTGGAGGGCGAGGAGACCTTCACGCGGCTCCTGGCGCTGATGCAGACGGTGCTGGAGCAGAACGTGACCGTGGCGCAGACGCAGGCGTTCAAGGAGCGGGTGCTCGGGGCCATGGGGACGACGGCGGCGCTGCTCCAGGAGCGGCTGCCCTTCCTCACGCCGGAGACAGCGGGCCAGGTCATCCGCCACGTGCACGCGCTGATGACGGGCCTGCGGCAGATGGCGGACATCGCGCCCGTGGCGCGCGAGGTGCTGACGCTGCCGCACATGGCGCCCCTGCGCGTGGACTTCACCGCCGAGCTGACGGCGGCCATCACCACCCTTCTTCGCGGGCTCGAGGCCCGCTGAAACACCTTTCACAGTTTCTAGAAACGGAGCTTTGTCATGCTGGAAGCCGTCGCGTCCCTCCTCCCCCAGGCCTCGGCCGAAGTGGACCGCATCCGCGCGGTGTTCGAAGCGCAGCGCGCGAACCGCTGGAACCTGTCTCGCAGCACTCCCGCGGAGCGCATCGCGCGGCTGCGCAAGCTGCGCGAGGCCATCATCGCGCGGCGCGAAGCGCTGGCGGAGGCCATCCACCAGGACTTCCGCAAGCCGGCGGTGGAGGTGGAGCTGACGGAGGTGCACCCCACGCTGGAGGAGCTGAACCACACGGTGAAGCACCTGAAGTCGTGGATGAAGCCCAAGCGGGTGGCGACGCCGCTGACGCTCAAGGGCGCGTCCAGCCACGTGCGCTACGAGGCGAAGGGGGTGGTGCTCATCCTGTCGCCGTGGAACTACCCGTTCCAGCTGCTGGTGGCGCCGCTCATCGCGGCCATCGCCGCGGGCAACGCGGTGATGCTCAAGCCCAGTGAGAAGACGCCGCACACGTCGCGCTTCCTGGCGAAGCTGGTGCGGGACGTGTTCCCGGAGAACGAGGTGGCGGTGTTCGAGGGCGGCGCGGAGGTGGCGGAGGCGCTGCTCCAGCACCCGTTCGACCACTTCTTCTTCACGGGCAACCCGAACATCGGCCGCAAGGTGATGGCGGCGGCGACGAAGTTCCTCTCCAGCGTGACGCTGGAATTGGGCGGCAAGTCGCCGGTCATCATCGACGCGTCCGCGAACCTGAAGGCGGCGGCGGAGGCGCTGGCGTGGGGCAAGTTCGTCAACGCGGGCCAGACGTGCGTGGCGCCGGACTACATCTACGTGCCCGCGTCGAAGCAGCAGGCCTTCCTGGAGGCCTTCAAGGCGGTGCTGACGCGCTTCTACGGTGAGACGGAGGCCGAGCGTCAGGCGAGCCCGGACTTCGCGCGCGTGGTGGACCCGGCGGCGTGGAGGCGGCTCAAGGAGGTGCTCGACCGCACGGTCGCCGCGGGGGCGAAGGTGGAGGCGGGGGGCACGGCGGACGGGCCGTCGCGATACGTGTCGCCCACGGTGTTGTCCGGAGTGACGACGAAGATGCCCATCATGGAGGGTGAAATCTTCGGGCCGGTGTTGCCGGTGCTGACGTACGAGCGGCTCGAGGAGGTGTACGCGCACATCAACGAAGGCGGGAAGCCGCTGGCGCTGTACGTGTTCTCCCAGGACTCGAAGGTGGTGGAGGAGGTGCTCCAGCACACGACGTCGGGCGGGGTGGTGGTGAACAACGTGCTCATCCACGTGGCGAACCCGAACCTGCCGTTCGGCGGGGTGGGGATGAGCGGGTTGGGGAACTACCACGGGCACTACGGCTTCAAGACGTTCAGCCACGAGCGGGCGGTGATGGTCCAGTGGATGAAGTCGCTGGCTGCCGTGTTCTTCCCGCCGTATCGGGGAAAGGCCCAGGAATGGGCCTCCCGCGCGACCCGGATGCTGGAGTAGGCACGGGCGAGGGAAAGAGGAGCCGGCATGCGCGTGGTGTCAGTGGAGGAGGCCCTGGTCCCCGGAGACCTGCAGGCGGTGTTCGACCGCCTCCAGGCGCGCCGCTGGGAGCTGGCGAAGACGGGGCCGAAGGAGCGCCTCGCGCGGCTGGAGAAGCTCAAGTCGCTGCTCTTGGAGCGGCGCGAGGAGCTGGCGGACGCCCTGCACGAGGACTTCCACAAGCCGGCGGCGGAGGTGGAGGCGACGGAGATCCTCCCCGTGCTGCTGGAATTGGCGCACGTGCAGAAGCACCTGAAGGCGTGGATGAAGCCGCGCAAGGTGGGGGCGCCGCTGCTGCTCGCGGGCACGAAGAGCGAGGTGCACCCGGAGCCCCGGGGCGTGGTGCTCATCCTGGCCCCATGGAACTACCCGTTCCACCTGCTGGTGTCGCCGCTGGTGGCGGCGGTGGCGGCGGGCAACGCGGTCCTGTGCAAGCCGAGTGAGAAGACGCCGGGCACGGCGCGCTTCCTGGCGCAGCTGCTGCGGGATGTGTTTCCGCAGGACGAGGTGGCGCTGGTGGAGGGCGGGCCGGAGGTGGGCGAGGCGCTGTTGCGGCTGCCTTTCGACCACTTCTTCTTCACGGGCGGACCGCGCGTGGGTCGGCGAGTGATGGAGGCGGCGGCGCGGCACCTGGCGGGGGTGACGCTGGAGCTGGGTGGGAAGTCGCCGGTCATCGTGGATGCGTCCGCGGACGTGGACGCGGCGGCGGAGCGGATCGTCTGGGGGAAGTTCCTCAACGCAGGGCAGACGTGCATCGCGCCGGACCACGTCTGGGTGCACGCGTCGAAGGAGGAGGCGCTGCTTGCGGGGATGAAGGCCGCGCTGGAGCGCTTCTACGGAAAGACGGAGGAGGCGCGGCGGGCGTCGCTGGACTTCTGCCGGATGGTGGATGACGGCGCGTTCAAGCGCGTATGCGGTCTGCTGGACGAGTCCGTGGCCCAGGGCGCGCGAGTGGTGGCGGGAGGCGGCGTGCACGCGGAAACGCGCTACATCGCGCCCACGGTGCTGGCGGACGTGACGCCGGAGTCGGCGGTGATGGACGAGGAGATCTTCGGGCCACTGTTGCCGGTGCTGCGCTTCGAGTCACTGGATGAAGTGGTGACGCACGTGCGCGCGGGCGGCAAGCCGCTGGCCATGTATGTCTTCAGCCACGAAGAGGCCACGGTGGAGCGCCTGCTGAAGCAGACGAGCGCGGGCGGGACGGTGGTGAACAACGTGGTGTTGCACAACGTGAACCCGCACCTGCCGTTCGGAGGCGTGGGCCAGAGCGGCCTGGGCGCGTATCACGGCGAGGCGGGCTTCAAGGCCTTCAGCCACGAGCGCGCGGTGGTGAGGCAGGGCCGCACGGCCTTCACGAACCTCTTCTTCCCGCCCTACCGGGGCAAGGCCCAGCGCCTGGCGCGGCTCGCGAGCAAGCTGTTCGAGTAGGCTGGGAGGCACGATGAACTCCGACAACGCACCGCCGCCCCGTGGCCTCTATGGGCAGCGCCCTAGCAAGAGCGCGGATGCGGCGCGGAGACTCCAGTTCGAGCGATTGGCCGCGATGACGCCCCGGGAGCGCGTGTTGCTCGCGCTCAGCCTCAAGGAGCGGATGCGCTACATCACGCCTGCGCGTGCGCACGAGCCCGGTACATCCAAGTGAGCGAGATACCGAGTGCCAACCGCCAGGAGCGCACACTCCAGGTTGCTGAGCGCGTGGCCGGATTCCTGGCGTGGCTCGCGAGCAAGTTGTTCGAGTAGCCGCCTCGAACATGAGCTGGAGCGCCATCAACCTGCGCGGTGCCGCAAGAATCTCAAGGGTCGCCAACATCTACGAAGTGCAGGACCGCCGCGTCCCAAGCACCCGGTACAAGATCAAGGTCCTGGAGCGGGACATCGGCGACTTTCTCGCGGTGCCGAACCTGTGCGTGAAGACGCGGACCGGGGAACCGGACTGGACCGCGGGGCTCGGGCGAACAGAGCTGGAGGCGCTCGAGGACGCCATCGGGCGCATGGGTGAGGCCCTGGGCACTGCTGAGCGCCTGACCCCGGACGACTTCGAGTGGAGTGACCCGCGCGACTTCTGAGGGGCCGTGGCCCGTGCGCGCGACGTACTCCGTGTAGCCGCCGCCGTACTTGTGGATGCCGTCCGGCGTCAGCCTCAGCACGCGGTTGGACAGACAGCGCTCGGGAAGGATTCTCGGAATCCACCCACGCGTTCCAATTCCTCACGATATGAATGACCAGTTCCCCATTCTGGTCCACCGCGAAGCTCGCACAACTCGCGGGTACGCCATTCAAACAGGTAACAGAAGCGACTTCAGAGCCGCTCGCGAACCCCTTCTTCCCGCCGCATCGCGGCGAGCCCCAGCGTCTGGTGCGGCTTGAGAGCAAGCTGTTCGATCAGCTCAATACAGACAACAGCCTGTTCGTCCCTCCCCGTTGACCCGCCAGCCTGACGCCCGACAGGCTGTGGACCGACTTTGTCTTTCCGGGGGGATGAATGCAGAAGCAGACTCAATCCAGGCAAGGCCTATTGGCGTGGCATTGCCTCCTGCTGCTGCTGGGAGGACTGCTCTGGGGCTGCCCCAGCCAGGACAACCCCTCTCACCCTGACGATGTCTGCCTTCCCACCCCATGCAGCGGAGCGGATGGCGGGCAGCCATGGGATGCCGGCACGGACGGAGGCAGGGAACAGACCTCCTCGGCCGTCGATCCCACCGTCCCAACGGATTTCGGAGCCTCCATCGAGTTTCTCTACAAGGGCCCGAACCCATCGCAGATCGGCGTGGCGGAGGGTGCCCTGGACGCACGCCGGGTCTCCGTCGTTCGCGGCAAGGTATTGGGAAGGAATGGACAGCCCATCGCGGAGGCCCGCATCGGTGTTCTGGGTCACTCCGAACAGGGCCACACGCTCACCAATGCTCAAGGTGAGTACGCGCTCGCCGTGAATGGCGGTGGGGTACTCACGCTCGAAGTGGAGAAGCCAGGGTTCCTGCCCGTACAGCGCCAGGTGCATGTCCCCTGGCGCGAATTCGTCCCGCTTCCGGATGTGGTGTTGACCGCCTTGGATTCCAACGTCACGGCCATCACGCCGGGCGCAGCGGAGGTTCAGGTCGCTCGCGGCAGCGTCGTGGAGGACAGCGCCGGCAGCCGCCAGGCCACCCTGCTGTTCGCACCTGGAACCCAGGCGGAGATGTTCCTGCGCGACGGCACCCGTGTGCCGCTGACGGGCCCGCTCCATGTGCGCGCGACCGAGTACACCGTGGGCACCGAGGGCCCCGCGGCCATGCCGGGCACGCTGCCGTCCACCAGCGGCTACACCTACGCGGTGGAGCTGAGTGTGGACGAGGCCCTGCAAGCAGGTGCCACCGAGGTGCGCTTCAGCCCGCCTGTCCATGGCTACGTGGACAACTTCCTGGCCCTTCCCGCGGGGCTCGTCGTGCCGTCTGGCTACTACGACCGGCAACGGGGCATCTGGCGCGCCTCGGACAACGGGCGGGTCATCACGCTCGTGGGCGCACGCGAGGGATTCGCAGAGGTGGATGCGGACGGAGACGGAGCGCCGGACGACCGCGCGCAACTGACCGCGCTGGGCTTCACCGATGCAGAGCGCGCGCACCTGGCCGCCTTGTATGCCGTGGGCAAGAGCCTGTGGCGGGTGCCCATCACGCACTTCACGCCGTATGACTACAACTGGCCCTTCGGGCCTCCACCGGATGCGAAAGAGCCCGAGCAACCCGAGCCACGGGCTGAAACACCCGAGGCACGGCCCGAGTGCGAAAGCGGAAGCATCATCGAGTGCCAGAACCAGACGCTGGGAGAGGTCCTGCCCCTCGTCGGGACGCCCTTCCACCTGAACTACCGCAGCGACCGGGCCGCCGCACGCACCGCCAACCGGGCCCTCCGCATTCCGCTGAGCGGAAGCCACGTCCCCGCGAGCTTGAAGAACATCGTCCTCATCGTGAACGTCGCGGGACAGACCTTCGCGCGGACCTTCCCTGCACGCCCGAATCAGAGCCACCGCTTCGTATGGGATGGCCTGGATGCTTTTGGCCGGCAGGTGTGGGGGGAACAGACTGCCCGCATCCGCATCGGCTACGTCTACGGCTTGAGCTACTACGCGAGCCCGGATGATCAATCCCAGGCCTGGGCCCGGTACGGCGACCGAAGCACGCGGTTCGAGGGCCCTGACGGCCGGGACCTGACGCTGTGGCAGCTCCACACCGCCACCGTGGTGTCCCTGCCGGACTTCAGCCAACTGGGAGGCTGGAGCCTGGACGCGCATCATGCCTACGACCCGTGGCGGAGCACCCTCTACCTGGGCCACGGAGGAACCCTTCCCGGGCGGGAGTCCCTGGGCCGGACGCCCAGGGTGCTGACCACCGCGACGCCGACCTTCAGCGGAGACCACGGTCCGGCGAAGCAGGCGCGTCTCGCCGCGCCCCGAGGCGTCGCCGTGGCGGCGGACGGAACGGTCTACATCGCGGACACGGGCAACCATCGCATCCGGCAGGTGAAGCCCAACGGCGTCATCTCCACAGTGGCGGGCAACGGAGTGAAGGGCGCGGCGGGAGATGGCGGCAGGGCGCTCGTCGCCAGCCTGGACTCTCCCGAGGCGGTGGCCGTGGGCCCGGAGGGAACCCTGTACATCGCCGACACGGGCAGCCACCGCGTCCGCCGCGTCACGCCGGATGGGCTCATCTCCACGGTGGCGGGCACGGGGCTCGCCGCGGACGGCGGAGACGGGGGGCCCGCGACCCTCGCGAACCTGAATGCTCCCGCGGGCGTCGCGGTGGGGCCGGACGGCAGCGTCTACCTCGCGGACACGGACAACCACCGCATCCGCCGCGTCACGCCGGACGGACTCATCTCCACGGTGGCGGGCACGGGTGTCCGTGGCGATGCGGGAGAGGGCGGGCTCGCGGTCGCGGCGAGCCTGGACAGGCCTCGTGCACTGGTCGTGGGGCCCGAAGGCTCCCTCTCCTTCGTGGACTCAGGCAACCGCCGTCTGAGGCGGGTGGACACGGAGGGCAGACTCTTCACGCTGCTCTCCTCACCCGACGAGGAGGAGCTGCGCGTCGGCAGCAGGATTCATGGGCAGAAGCTGTACGAGGAGGCTCCGCGAGGAGCGCTCTGGGGGCTTGCCCTCGGTCCTGACGGGAGCCTCTACACGTCATCCTGGCACCGGTGCCTCCTCCACCGCCTCTTCCCGGACGGAAGCCAGGGGGCCATCAACCTGGGCGGATGCGGAGGCGATTCTTCGGAAGAAGGCCCCTCCGCGAGCTTCACCGCGCCCCGGGGGCTCGCCGTGGCATCCGATGGCAGCCTCCTCGTGGCGGACGCGTCCCAGTCCGTCGTCCGCCGGGTCGCGATGGACGGAAGTCTCTTTGTCTTCGCCGGAGGGGGACCGAAAGCACCGGCGGTCACCGCTCCGGCGCCGCCCCAGTACCCGGTTGGCACGCTGGAGACTCCGTGTGGCCGGGTCGATGACCTCGTGCCCTCTCCCGACGGCAGTGAGCTGTATGGCTTTGGCTGGCAGGGGCGTCATCTCTGCACCCTGGAGGCCTGGACGCTCGCGGTCCGCCATCGCTTCTCCTACGACGAGTCCGCACGGCTGGTGTCCATCACGGATGGGTCCGGCCTCATCACCCGGATTGAACGGGACGCGACAGGGGCCCCCACCGCCATCCTCGCGCCCCACGGCCAGCGCACCGGCTTGAAGACAGGCGCGGACGGATGGCTCGCCTCCCTCATCGAACCTGGCGGGGAGAGCGTCGCCTTCACGTACCAGGAAGGCGGACTGCTCTCATCCCTGCGGGACGAACGCGGCGGGATGCATGGGTTCGAATACAGCCCGGAGGGCTGGCTGACGAAGGACTCCAACCCCGCGGGAGGATTCAAGGCACTCGAGCGGGCTCGGGCGGACACGGGCTACTCCGTGGTGCTCACCACCGCGTTGGGGCGCACCCGGAAGTACCAGGTGGAGGACCTGGAGTCAGGCGTCCAGCGGCGCGTCACCACCGCGACGGATGGGACGGCCTGGACGACCTTGCGCTCGCCCAATGGCACCACGGTCCACACCGCGCCGGATGGCACGGTGACCACGGTGGTGGAGGTGCCGGAGCCTCGCCTGGGCATGCAGTCGCCGCTCGTGGCGTCTCGCACCGTGAAGTTGCCGAGCGGGTTGACCTCCTCGTCCACCCACCAGCGGGAGGTGACCCTCCTGCCCCAGGGCACGCTGCTGGACGTGGGGACGCAGACGGACACGGTGACGGTGAATGGCCGGGCCACCACCCTCCGCTATGAAGCCTCCGGCCGGCGGCTCCTCTCCACCAGCCCCACGGGCAGGGTGTCGGTCCTCACGCTGGACGGACAGGGCCGCATCCACAAGGCCGAAGCGCCGGGCCTGCTTCCGGTGGAGTTCTCCTACGACGCGGAAGGCCGCCCGGGTTCGGTCATCCAGGGGAGCCGGCGCAGGACCTTCGCGTACGGAGCGGATGGCGCCCTGCGCACGGTGACGGATGCCATGGACCGCGTCACCACCCTCGCGCGGGATGAAGCAGGCCACATCACCTCCACCACGCTCCCGGGCAACCGCGTCACGGGCTTCACCTACGAAGCCGGGGGGCTACCCTCCTCGCTGACGCCCCCAGGGCGGCCCACACACCAACTCCAGTACACGGCCACGAAGGCACTGTCGTCCTATGCGCCTCCAGGAGGGAGCGCCTTCGCGTCGGGCTACACCTACGACCTGGACGACGCCCTCATCGAGTTCCGGCAGCCGGTCAGCACCGTGTCCTTCGCCTACGACGCCGCGGGGAGGCTCTCCACCCTCGACATTCCTGGCACGCGGGTGACGGCTGGCTATGACGGAGCGGGACGTCTGGACTCGCTCGCGAGCACCTCCGGGGTGGGGCTCGAGTTCCGCCACGACGGCCCGTTGGTGACCGGCGTCTCCTGGACGGGAGCCGTGCAGGGTTCAATCCAATACAGCCACGACGCGGACTTCCGGGTCGCGACGTCCGCCGTCAATGGTGAGCTGCCCGTGGCGTATGCCTACGACCCGGATGGATTGCTCGTCTCGGCGGGGGCGCTGACGCTGTCCCGGCGCGCGGACAACGGCCTGCTGGCGGGGACACGGCTCGGCTCGGTCTCCACCGTCGAAACGCCCAACGCCTACGGCGAGCTGAAGACCTGGTCCGCCATGGCCGGCAGCGTCCCGCTGCTGTCCTACGAACTGGAGCGCGACGTGCTGGGCCGCATCGTGCGGCGGACCGAAGCAGAGGGGACCACCGTCCATACGGACGTCTTCACCCATGACGAGGCCGGGCGGCTGGCGTCCGTCGTCCGCGACGGAGTCCTGCTGGAGGAGAACACCTACGACGCCAATGGCAACCGCACCTCCGTCCTCCGGGGCGAGCTGCGCACGGCCACCCATGACGCCCAGGACCGGCTCCTGTCCTTCGGGAACAAGACCTATGGCTACGGCCCTGGCGGGGACCTCCAGACGCGCACGGAGGGAGTTCGCACCACGCAGTATGCGTATGACGCGCTTGGCGCCCTGGTGCACGTCGCACTCCCCGATGGCCGGCAACTCGAATACGTGCTCGACGCGGCGTCGAGGCGCGTCGGCAAGAAGGTGGATGGCACGCTCCTCCAGGGCTTTCTCTACGAGGGACGGCGGGTCATCGCGGAGCTCGATGGCGCGGGGAGCATCGTCAGCCGCTTCGTCCATGCCACGCGGGGGCATGCGCCCGACTTCATGGTCAAGGGAGGCATCACCTACCGCATCCTCACGGATCCGCTGGGCAGCCCGCGTCTCGTCGTCGACACCCGGAACGGGACGGTGGCGCAGCGCATGGAGTACGACGTCTGGGGCAACGTCGTCGCGGACTCGAACCCGGGCTTCCAGCCCTTCGGCTTCGCGGGAGGCCTCTATGACCGGGACACGAAGCTGACCCGCTTCGGGGCGCGGGACTACGACGCCGAAACGGGGCGGTGGACGGCCAAGGACCCCATCCGATTCGCGGGCGGAGACTCGAACCTCTATGCCTACGTGGGCAATGACCCGGTCAACCTGATCGACCCGAGCGGTCGTTTCGCGGGTCCCACGCCCGTCGTGACGGTCGCGGCGGGGGCCTCCCTCAACTGGGTCACGGGAGCGGGACTGGCCTTTTCAGGCGGATGGCTCGCTGGCACCTGGCTCAATGAGAACTTCCTGGAGGCTCCCATCCAGGCGTTCCTCTGGAAGCATTTCGGGGACGGAGGGCTGGATGGAGGCATGTGCCATGTAGCAATCAAGCCACATGGCAACTCTGCCAGCAGCCCGCGCACGACGTTTCTCTATCGACTTGAGGATAGAGACACGGGAGAACACTTGAAGTGGGGCGTCAGCCAGAATCCTGGAGGGCGCTATCCATCAAAGTTCATGGACGACAAAATTCTCTTAATTGAAGACCAGGGACCGCGCCGGCTGATGCTCGACATCGAACGTGACATGGTGGAACTCGATCCTGGACCTCTCAACCATGAGCCCTGGGCAGGAAAGGGAATACCGTGATGGGCATTGGCGCCGTCTATGGCGGCCCTGAGCTTGCCGGCGCTCCCATTGACAAGGCCATCCGCATGTTCGGCAAGGCACGAGGCCCGGTGCAAAAGGGTGAATCCGGCGCATTGGATATTGTCTTCCATGTGCCAGGCTCTCTTCTCAAGCCGGAGTTCACAGGAGTCCGCACGGCGAAGTTCTCCCGCAAAGAGCGAAAGCTCATGCTTCAGATCGCCGTTCCGGAAGAACAAGTCCATTCACCTGATGTGCATTGGCTACTGGACGCGATACGAGAAGCCGTTCGACTTGCCGGCCCCAGATTCGAGCGTGCCGGAATCGAGTACCCGGAGAAGGAGCATCTCTCCCTTGTGGACAGGATCCAGAGGGAAGTCCTGAAGTAGCCATGCACCTGATACACCACACCCACAACATCCAGGCTTCAGCGGCAAGCCATGAGCGTCCTAGACGAGGCAGATCGAAAGCTGACCGACAACGAGTGCGCCGGCGCTCGGGAGGACTACCGCGTGGCCATGCGGCAGCAGGAGCCGTCTGGCGCGGCTCTTGCGAACCTTGGCATCGCGGAGGAGTGCGAGGCGCTCCAGTTCCGGCTTGAGCTGGGCCAGCTGTATCCCGGCTCCTACTCCATCAAGCTCAACCTCGCCCACCCCCTCGTGAAGGCACGTAGGGCTCGTCGAGCACTGGGATTCTGTGACGAGTTGCTCGCGGACGCATCCCTGAGCCCCACGCAGCGATTCGGTGTGCTCCGAGTCCGCTTGAAGGCGGCTCTCGCCTCCGCCGAGTACGTCATCGCCGCGGAGGACTTCGCGTATCTGATCGAAGCCGTGCGTGACCAGACATTCTACCGGCGGTTTGCCGTCAGCTTCGCGGCGGTGATCGCGGGGCTCGAGGACTGGCGAGCGAAGGCGTTCGTGGAGTTGCTACAGAGGAACCTGCCGAAGCCGAACGACTTCGACGCTCTTCTTGCGGCCAAGGCGGCAGAACTCGAGGCACTCCGACAGTTCGAGGCTGGCTCACCCTCCACCCGTCCTGGCCCAGGGGCTGCCTCATGAGGCTCACTGCAACCATCAAGTCACTGGCAATGAAATCAATGGGTCAAATCGCAGTTTCGCTTGAAATTACGAGCGCAGACGGCGCGTTCTACCTATTCCGTCTGGGCGCCAATGAACAACCACTCGGTGACACATGGCACCAAAGCCTCGATGAGGCCATGCGTCAGGCGAAGACTGAGTTTTCAGTAGGTCCCGACGACTGGACGCAAGTCGAACCGTGAGCCTAACGGTGGCGTCGCCCAGAGCGTCTCCACGCTCTGGCCGCCAGCCACGTCAACTGCGCAGACCCGGGGCTTCGTGGCCCGTGCGCGCGACGTACTCCGTGTAGCCGCCGTACTTGTGGATGCCGTCCAGCGTCAGCTCCAGCACGCGGTTGGACAGCGCTCCCAGGAAGTGCCGGTCGTGGAACACGGACAGCATCGTGCCCTCGTAGGGCGACAGCATCTGCGACTGGCGGGCACCTGTTCGAACAATTCCATACGGACAAACAAGCCATCCCCCACCCCTCGTTGACCTGCGCGTTCGACGACCACCAAGCTCTGATGGAGCTCGACTTCCTTGAGCATGAGCAGGATGCCCAGGCCATGACAGTGGCCTTCCCGGACGAGGTTTCAATGCTGACCCATAGGACGTCCTGGCTTCTCCTGGTTGGAGCCACAGGAGGTTTTTTGACTGCGCATCGGATGAACTCGATGAGTCAAGTCGCGCTGGGAGCATCGCTACCCGATGCATCACTCAGCACTCCCCCACAGGCGCCGCCTACGCAATCTATTTCTCTGATTACTCGACTCCGCCATGGCATGACACGCGCTGAAGCGGAAGCGCTCGGACAAGGCGCCACACTGGGCGGATACCCTGGGAAGGTGACCTACGGGTTTTCCTCCGATGAACAGCTTGAGAACTTCGGGATCTCGGTCTTTCGCCGGGAAGCGCACTGCGCAACGGCGTTCAAGGCCCTCCACGATGAGGCCGTTTCCGTTCTTGGCGCCCCCACCTCCACCAACCGTCTGGTGGAAGGAAAGCAGTGCGAAGACTGGACCCTCAGTGACTCAGCGATTCGCATCTGCTGCAGACAAGCCAGCCCGGTGAATGGAGGAACCGGCTGGATGGTCCTGATGGCGGTCAAGACCTTCTCTCCCCATGAGAAGTTCGACATCCGAAACGGGTTCCATTGAAGCCAACCATGTTCGAGCGACTGGCCGCGATGACTCCCCGGGAGCGCGTACTGCTCGCGCTCAGCATCACGGAGCGGATGCGCTACATCACGCCCGCGTACGCGGACAAGACTCGGGGAATCTGTCGCTGCCAGCCTACTTCGCGTCCGGATGCAGGTCCTCGTAGGTCGGATCCGCGGCCTCCCACTGGACACGCTGCTCATTGAGATAGCGCGTCACCTCGTCGAGCCGGACCTCCGGGGGCACGTCGATGGACAGCAGCTTGGGCTGGAAGCCTTCGTAGCTGCACCCGCGCTGCTTCAACCCATCCAGGAAGGGGGTCGCTGCCGGAGACGTGACGTCTTGCAGGATGACCCGCACCGTCCTGTGCCCTGACTTCTCCACAACGCGCTGGAACGTCAGCTGTCCCTGCGCGTCCGGCCGGGCTTCCACCACGTCCAGCCAGGACACGCGGTACGTGAAGAACGGGCTGTTCTCCAGGCGGTACCGCTCCTGTCCCAGCGGCGTCGCCCAGAGCGTCTCAACGCTCTGGGTGTCCTCGTCCCAGAACGCCACCTTCACCATCCCGGTGGCGCCAGCCACGTCAACTGCGCAGACCCGGGGCTTCGTGGCCCGTGCGCGCGACATACTCCGTGTAGCCGCCGCCGTACTTGTGGATGCCGTCCGGCGTCAGCTCCAGCACGCGGTTGGACAGCGCTCCCAGGAAGTGCCGGTCGTGGGACACGAACAGCATCGTGCCCTCGTAGCGCGACAGCGCCTTGATCAGCATCTCCTTCGTGCCCATGTCCAGGTGGTTCGTGGGCTCGTCCAGCACCAGGAAGTTCGGCGGGTCGTAGAGCATCTGCGCCATCACCAGACGCGCCTTCTCTCCACCCGACAGCACCCGGCACTTCTTCTCCACCTCGTCGCCGCTGAACCCGAAGCAGCCCGCCAGCGCCCTCAACGAGCCCTGCCCCGCGCGGGGGAACGCGTCCGACAGCTGCTCGAAGACCGTCTTCTCTCCGTCCAACAGGTCCATCGCGTGCTGCGCGAAGTAGCCCATCTTCACGCTGCCACCCAGGGCCACCGTGCCCTCATCCGGCTGCGTCGTGCCCGTCACCAGCTTCAGCAACGTGGACTTGCCCGCGCCGTTCACGCCCATCACGCACCAGCGCTCCGAACGGCGCACCAGGAAGTCCAGGCCGTCGTAGATGGTCCGCTTGCCGTAGCCCTTGCACACGTTCTTCAGGTTCACCACGTCGTCACCGGAACGCGGCGGCGGCTGGAACTCGAAGAGCACCGTGGAGCGGCGCTTGGGCGGCTCCACCTTTTCAATCTTCTCCAGCTTCTTCACCCGGCTCTGCACCTGCGCGGCATGCGACGCGCGGGCCTTGAACCGCTCGATGAACTTGATCTCCTTGGCGAGCATCGCCTGCTGACGCTCGTACTGCGCCTGCTGCTGCGCCTCGTTCTGCGCGCGCTGGCCCTCGTAGAAGTCGTAGTTGCCCGAGTACGTCGTCAGCGAACCGCCGTCGATCTCCACCACCTTCGTCACGATGCGGTTCATGAACTCGCGATCGTGCGACGTCATCAGCAGCGCGCCCTCGTACCCCTTGAGGAAGCCCTCCAGCCAGATGAGCGACTCCAGGTCCAGGTGGTTGGAAGGCTCGTCCAGGAACATCGCGTCCGGCCGCATCAGGAGGATGCGGGCCAGGGCCACGCGCATCTTCCAGCCGCCGGACAGCTTGCCCACGTCGCCGTCCATCATCTCCTCGCTGAAGCCCAGGCCCGCGAGGATCTCCCGCGCGCGGCCCTCCAGCGCGTACCCGCCCAGCTCCTCGAAGCGGCCCTGCGCGACGCCGTAGCGCTCGACGAGCTTCTCCATGTTGTCCGCCTGGTCCGGGTCCCCCATGGCGGCCTCCAGCTCCTTCATCTCCGCCGCGACGGTGCTCACCGGGCCCGCGCCGTCCATCACTTCGGACACCGCGCTGCGGCCGTCCATCTCACCGACGTCCTGGCTGAAGTAGCCAATGGTGACGCCGCGGTCGATGGAGACCTGTCCCTCGTCCGGGTACTCCTGGCCGGTCATCATCCGGAACAGCGTCGTCTTGCCCGCGCCGTTCGGGCCCACCAGGCCCACCTTTTCGCCCTTGTGGAGCGCGGCCGACGCCTCGATGAAGAGGATCTGCTGACCGTGTTGCTTGCCGATGTTGTCGAGACGGATCATGTGCGTACCGAAAAGGCCCGGGGAATCAGGCGGCGGCCCTTATGCCACGAGCCGCCCGCCGGAGGGATGCTTCCGAACCCCCGACAGCCCCAGGTCCATCCACGCACGCAGGCAGGCAGGCCCCCGCCCGGGATTCCGCCCAGCGTGGAACCCGAGGCTCGGGCCCCCTCAGGCGTCCCGGTGCACCGTGCCCGGGGAGAACGCCGGGGTGCAGATGGCCACGTACTCCGCGCCCTCCTCCTCGGGGGTGCTGTAGCGGACCCACTCGCCGGGCTCGCACACCACCGTCTGGCCGGCGTGCACGTCCATCACCCCGCCCTTGTGCTCCACGCGCAGCGTCCCCGCGAGCACCAGGGTGATTTCACGGAACTCGGGCGTCTGGCCCGGCTCCTCCCACCCGCCCGGGCTGCGCATGTGCGCCACGCTGATGTTGGACGTCTTGGAGGTCACCCGGCCGACGTACTCGTCGATGAGCTTCGGCTTGTTGCCCACCGCCGTCACACGGTTGGGCTTCGGGATGAGCGTGGGCATGCGGAAGGCTCCAGGTGCAGGGACCACGAAGGGGAAGCAGCGGCCATCCCTACCCTACCAGCGCGTGGCGTAGAGTGCCGCCGTGCTGACCGTCGACAACCATCCCCTCCTCGACCTCGTCGCCTTCACCTCCTCCTTCCCTGCTCCCCTGGGGGACCTGCCCGCGCCCGACTGGCTGCAGGCCCTGCTGAAGCCCGGCGCCACCGCGCCCGTCCAGAGCGACGACGCCGTGCGGGGCGCCGTGCGCGACCTGCTCCGCCACGGCGGCTACAAGCCCACGGGCCGGGGCAAGCCCGCGTCCGAGTACCTGGTGCGGGCCTCCGGCGACGGCACCCTGGGCACCATCAACGCCGCGGTGGACGCGTGCAATGCCGTGTCGCTGCACAGCGGCCTGCCCATCAGCGTCGTGGACCTGGACCGCGCCCAGGCGCCGTTCCGCGTCTCCACCGCCATCCAGGGCGACCGCTACGTCTTCAACGCCTCCGGGCAGACCATCGACCTGGAGGGCCTGCTGTGCCTCTTCGACGCGCAGGGCCCGTGCGCCAACGCGGTGAAGGACGCCCAGCGCACCAAGACGGACGCCACCACGCGCCGCACCCTCACGCTGCTGTGGGGCACGAAGGAATTGAAGGGCCACGCCGAGCGCGCCTTCACCTGGTACCGAGAGCTGCTGGAGCGCCTGGGCGCCACCGTCGAGCCCGTTCGCTGAAGGCCCCTACCGGGGCCGCAGGTCCAGCCCGTCCAGGATGCGCTCCACCACGGCGTCCGGCGGTTCCGTCACGTCCACGGTGAACGCGTCCTCGGGCAACTCCAGGGTCTCCAGCTGGCTCTGCAACAGCGACGCCGGCATGAAGTGCCCCAGGCGCTTCTGGAGCCGCTCGCGGATGACGGACGCGGGCGCGTGCAGGTACACCCAGCGCTCGCGCTCGGGGTCCACGGTGAGCCTGGCGCGGTAGAGCTGCTTGAGGCCGGAGAACGCCAGCACCAGGTCCTCGCGCTGATCCAGCGCCTTCTCCATCCGCGCGCGCAAGAGCTCCAACCAGGGCTGTCGGTCCACGTCCGTCAGCGCCGTGCCCGCGGCCATCTTCCGGCGGTTCTCCACCGAGTGCAGGTCGTCCGCGTCCACGAACGTCCACCCCAGCCGGTCCGCGAGCGCCCGGCCCACCGTGGACTTCCCGGTGCCTGAAACGCCCATGACGATGACCACCATGCCGTTGCCGCCTCCCAGGGACTCGCGCGTCCCCTCATGCTGAGGCCTTCCCGCGCCCGGCGCCACGCGAGCAGCATGTCCGGTGACACACCGAACATCCCGGGATACCGGAGGGTGAGCGTCCGCTGTCCAACGCCCTCGCGCCCGTGCCCACCATGCCGTCCACGTCGCGACGGAGGAACCGCTACCTTCGTTCCCATCATGACTTCCGTGGGAGCATCCCCCCGCCGCGCGCTCGTCAGGCTCCTCCTGTGCAGTGGCCTGCTGACCCTGGTGACCCTGGCCGCCTGCCGCGACCCCGCCGCCGCCTCCGGCACCGCCCTCTTCGTCACCACCGAGTTCGAGCCCTCGCTGAACCTCACCCGGCTGCGCGTCTCCGGCGCCGTGGCGGACGGCCACGCCGTGCCCACCACGCTGCTGCCGGAGGACTCCAGCCGCGAGCTCCAGAGCGGCGAGACCTTCCGCGTCCTCCTGGATGGCGCCGCCGACGGCACCCAGGCCACCGTCCATGTGGAGGGCCTGCGCGACGACGCCACCGTGGTCGCATCAGGAGAGGCCACCGCCAGCGTGCGCGACGGCTACGAGGTGGAGGTCACCGTGCGGCTGACCTCCGGCCCCGCCCCGGACGGCGGCACGGATGGCGGCACGAACACCTTCTGCCTGGACTGCGCGGACGGCTGCTGCCGCGAGGGCATCTGCACGGCGCGCACGTTCCGCACCTGCGGCGTGGGCGGCATCGCCTGCGAGAGCTGCGACGTGCAGCGCACCGACACCTGCACCGCCCGGGGCACCTGCGGCTGCGGCATCGGACCGGCCTGTAGCGGCAACAACGCGGACCGCTGCCTCGGGGGCAAGTGCGTCTGCGGCAGCGGCAACGCGTGCGGCCCGGGCCTGGCTTGCATCAATGGCCTCTGCCGCTGCGACCCCAGCACGTGCGGCGGCTGCTGCGCGGGCAACAGCTGCATCCAGGCCCCCGACAAGAACCAGTGCGGCAAGGGCGGCGTGGCTTGCAAGAAGTGCGACAAGAAGTGCAACCCGGACGGCACCTGCGACTGAGGGCGCGCGCTACCGCACGGTGAACGGGCGCGAGCTTCCCGAGTACGGGTGCACGCGTCCGTCCCAGCCGGACTTCCAGTTGCCCTCGTGCACCAGCCGGTAGGTGCCCGGCGGCGTGTCCAGCGGGATGGGCCAGTCGATGCGCACGTGCGAGCACGCGAGCGTGGGCACGCAGTACTCGCGCTGCCAGTGGTACAGCGGGCCGCCCTCACCGTCGTGCGCCACGTCCCGCCACACGCCGTCCGCCTGCCGCCGCTGGACGCGCAGGTAGGTGCCCCCCAGCTTCAGGTCGTTGCGCGGATGGCCTCCCCAGAAGGTGACGCTCGCCGTTTCGCCCCGCGCGTACGACGCCTTCGCCTCCTCCGCGACGGCACCGAAGTCCACCCAGAGCAGCTTGTCGTCGAACACCACGCCGGGCTGCAAGCCCACCACCGCCTTGCGCAGGTCGCGCGGCGTGGGCCCGGGCGGCACGGACGTCCCGTCGCGCAAGCTGGCCGCGAGCCCCGCGAAGGACTGCTGCAGCGCCGCCAGCGTCCACGGACCGAAGTGCGTGGACGCGCCCTCGTAGTCCTGGCGCGCGTACTCCTCGCGCGTGGCCACGTAGCCCGAGTAGTCATTGGCCAGCCCCGCGATGACCACGTCCGTCACGCCCGTGCCCTGCAGCTGCGCGCGCACCGTGTCGCGCAGCCGCCGGCCCGCCATGGTGGTCACCTCGAAGGGCACCGCCACCAGCGCCAGCGGCCCCACGGTCACCACCTGCAGGGGCAGCACCTCCGGGGACCACGGGTAGGGCTTCATGGTGCCCATCTCCAGGACGATGGGCTTCTCCCCCTGGCAGGGCGTGGTGACGGCGGCGCAGGTGAACTGGCTCCACACGTCGTGCACGGACTCGCAGGTGGCCCCTTCCGAGCCGAAGCCGGGCCCGTCCTCCGCGCCCGCGATCATGGACAGGCCGATGGCCGCGGGGCAGGTGCGGTGCGCGCTGCCGTCCGCGTACGCGGGCGCGACGTCCACCGCGTCCATCTTCACATAGGCGTGCCGGTAGTCCACGCCGCCCATCACGGGCATCGCGGCGGTGGCCCACAGGTGCGCGGCGAAGTCGTACTGCTTCTTCGCGGACAGGGCCGCGTCCTCGAAGTCGTTCGCGCCGCCGCCGTTCGTGCCGCCCAGGATGTTGGGCGTGACGTCCCCTTCGTTCGAGTTGGCGAACGCCGCGACGAAGGTGTCCGGGCCTCCGGGCGTCAGCCCGCCCTGCCCCACCTCGAACGCGTGCGCCGCGAGCCCCTTGTTGTCGCCGCTGATGTAGTGGTTCGTGTTGCCGAAGGACGTGGCGTGCACCGCGAACCAGTTGACGAGCCCCAGCTCTCGCCCGTCCGCGCCCGTCATCCGCAGCAGCGTCATGCGGGTGTCCACGTTGTCCGGGTAGCGGGCGCGCTCGGCCTCCGGGTTGCGCAGGTAGGCCTCCGGTGAGCGGTTGGCGCTGGCGCCGCGCAGGTCCCCCGAGGCGAGCCGCAGCGAGCCCTCGGCCAGCCGTGCGTTCGCGCGCACGATGGAGTCCGTGATGCCGGAGACGATGGCCTCGAAGTTCTGGGGCACGAAGCCGAAGGTGGTCAGGTTGTAGAGCGTGTAGTGGCTGAAGCCGCCCGGCCCGGAGTGCGTGTGCGTGGCGCTGAGCAGCACGTTGTCGTCGGAGAACGTGTCCCCCAGCTTCGCGCGCAGCCGCTCCACCACCTGCTGCTTCACCGCCTGGAACACCATGCCCAGGTCCGCGCTGACGAAGGCCACGCGCCGGCCGTTGCACGGCGAGGCGATGACGAACGCCCGCGAGTACAGGCGCAGGTGGATGCCCTCCGTCTTCTGGCCCACCTGCCCGTAGCCCATCATCCCCACCTCCGCCGCGGGGCCGGTGATGTCCGAGCGCGCCGCGCCGATGAGGAAGTTCGCGGAGCCCGCGCACGCGTTGCCCGCGGTCTCGGCCGGAGCTTCGGCTGGAGCTTCGGTCGCGCCCGCCGTGGACACACCCGGGGAAGCGCCCGGCCCCAGCGCCAGCGCGCTGCCCAGCAGCAGCCCGAGCACGGGGGCGAGGCGAGCGGTCAGCTTTCGCATGGCGTCCTCCATGGCCTCCGGAAGAAAGGGGCCCGGCGGCAGGGCAACCCCAGCGTGGCGCCATCGCTTGCGCGAGGGCAGCACATCCCGGGGCAGGCCGTCCGGCGCTCCACACTCGAACACGGGGGCGCGGCGGATTCAGTCCATTTCGCGGCAGCGGACGGGCGGCGCGCTTCCCCGCACGGACGTGGAAGACGGGGTGGCTCAGGCCACGCGTGCGGCCCGCGCGGCGGCGTGCAGGGTGACGCGGAAGGTGGCGCCGTGGCCCGGCGTGGACTCCGCGGCGATGCTGCCGCCCAGCGCGCGCACGATGGTGTCGCAGATGGACAGGCCCAGGCCGGTGCCCTGGCCCGGCGCCTTGGTGGTGAAGAAGGGGTCGAAGATGCGGCGCAGGAGCTCCGGCGCGATGCCCCGGCCCGTGTCGCGCACGTCCACCACCACCCGGCCGTCGTCGTCCACGCGGGTGATGAGGCGGATCTCATGCGCGTCCGTGAAGCCCTCCGGAATCGCGTGCGCGGCGTTGATGACCAGGTTGAGGAACACCTGGAACAGCTTGCCCTCGTTGGCGCGCACCGTCGGCACGGAGCCGTACTGCTTCACCAGCCGGGCGCGCGGGCGGATCTCACTGGCCGCCATCTGCGCGACGGAGTCCAGCACGCGGTGCACGTCCACCGCCTCCTCGTGCGCGTCGTCCACGCGGGAGAAGACCTTGAGCTGGCGGACGATCTGCCGCATCCGCTCGGAGCCCTCGCGCGCGTCCTCCAGCACCTGCTGGTACTCCAGCAGCTCCTCGGCGCCCAGGGGCCGGGGCATGGGGCCCAGCGCGCGGTGCAGGAACTCCAGGTTGGAGAGCACGTAGGACAGCGGGTTGTTCAATTCGTGCGCGATGCCCGCGGCCAGCATGCCCATGGAGGCCAGCCGGTCCCCCAGCATGAGCTGCGCCTGCATGTGCTTGCGCTCGGTGAAGTCGCGCGCCACCGTCACGCGCGCGGGCACCCCGTCGAAGAGCACGCCCAGCGTCACCAGGTCCGCGCTCACCACCCGCCCGTCGCGGCGCACCAGCGGCACCTCGTGCGAGCGGGCCGCCAGCGCCCCGTCCTGCGCCTCCTCCAGGTGGCGGCGCGCCACCTCCTGGTCCTCGCGCCGCACCAGGCCCAGCAGGTGCCGGCCCAACAGCTCCGCCGGATCCTGGTAGCCCAGGTAGTTGGCCATGGCCGGGTTCACCGACAGGAGCATGCCGTCCGTCGTGTGCACCACCACCGGGTCCGGGAACCCTTCGATGAGCAGGTGGAAGCCCGCCTCCGTGCGGCGCAGCGCGGTCTCCGTGCGCATGCGCAGCGCGTCCGTGGTGTGCTGCTCCAGCGCCAGCGACAGCGCGCCGGCGGCACCGGAGAGCAGCTTCACCTCCACGTGCGACCAGGGCCGCGCGTCATCGCAGTTGTCGAAGCCGATGAAGCCGAACGGCTCGCCGTGCACCACCAGGGGCAGCACCAGCAGCGAGCGGATGCCCTGCGCCAGCAGTACCCGCGCGTTGTCCGCGCCGAAGTCCTCCGGCTTGCCCTGCACGGCCTCGCCCCGGTGCAGCTGCTCCAGCTGGTGCAGCTCGAAGGCCTGATCCACCGGCCACGCCTGCGTGTCCGGGTTGTCCAATTCGCGCGAGATGCCGGGCGCGCACCACTCCGCGCGCTGGGACTGGAGCATCCGCCCGGAGGCGTCGCGGTGGAACTCGAAGACGTAGGCGCGGCTGGCGCCCGCGACGCGGCCCAGCGGCTCCAGGATGGAGTTGTAAAGGTCCGAAGCGGCCTCCGGCGCGAGCAGCCGCCGCTGCACCTCCACCATCGCGCCCAGGTAGCGCTCGCGCGTGGCGGCGGCCTCCTCCGCCAGCCTTCGCGGGGTGACGTCCACCAGCGTGCCCAGCACGCCGCCCAGGTGCTCCGGGTCTCCCGTCGCGGACAGCTCCACCCAGCGCGGCTGGACGCCACCGGAGGACATCCGCAGCTCCAGCCGCGTGGGCACGTCCGTGCGCGAGCTCGCCGTGCGCAGGAGCGCGCGCGCATGGTCGCGGTCCTCCGGGTGGAACAGCTCCACGAGCGCGCGGCCCGTCCATGCGTGCACGGGCGCGCCGACCAGGCGCTCCCAGGCGGGGCTCGCCAGGATGAGCCGGCCCGCGATGTCCAACTCGAAGAGCACCTCGCGAAGGAGGGAGCCGGCCCGCTGGAAGCGTCGGGGGTCCACGAGGTCGCTCGCCACGGATGACTGCCCCGGAAGAGCGGCGCTCCCCGTCTCGCGTTGCTCCTGCGACACCGCGGCCTCCTTCATCGCGAATGAAACGGACTCAGCCATGAACACAAGGGACGACCCACCCGGTGCGTACGGCCCGAGCCCTCTCTGCGTTTCACCGCGCCCCGAAGCATAAGGCGCTCGAATGTTTCAAAGTCAATGGACCCGCCCGGGACTCAGGGGTTTCCCTCGGAGTCTGGAGGCTCCCAACCCCCGGGGATTCCGGAACGCGGGCGTTGACGGCGGTCCCCGAGCAAGCGGGCAGGCACCCCACCGACGATGGCCCACGGGGGCACGTCGCGGGTGACGACGGCGCCCATGCCCACCACCGCGTGGTCGCCCACGGTGACGCCGTCGGTGATGCCCGCGTTGGCGCCCACCCAGACGTCCTGGCCGATCACGATTCCCCTCGACGTGACGGGCTGTTCGCGCACGGGGCGGTCCGGCGCGAGCCCGTGGTCGAAGGCGTAGAGCGTGGCGCCGGTGGCGATGCGGCTGCCCTCGCCGATGCGGATGCCGCACGCGCCGCCGTCCAGGCTGACGCGCGCGTTGAGGCTGACGCGCGGCCCCAGCACCACCGGCCCGTGTACGAACGCGTCCGCGCCGATGCTGCACCCCGGCCCGATGCGCACCGTGCGGCCGGGCTCCGCGAAGATGCGCGCCTCCGGGGCAATGAAACATCCTTCGGCGATTTCAACCGTCTCCAGCGCGCGCAGGCGGTCCTGCACCTCGCGCTGCCAGGCCTCCGCCCACTCGCGGTGGCGCGGCTTGAGGCTGAAGTAGAGCCACGGCATCCACGACAGCCGCAGCTTGTGCTGTTCACGGCGTTGCGCTTCCAGGTCCACGCCGCGATGACTACCACGGGCGCGGCTTCAGCCGGAGGCGGGCCACGCCGGCGTCACAGGGGCACTGGCTTCACGGACGCCGCCGCGGCGGGCTCCAGCGCCGCGGCGGGCTGCACCGTGAAGTGGCAGCGCTCGCGCTCCGTCGCCACCGCCTCCGCGTCCAGGGGCACGGGCGTCAGGCGGCAGAGCATGTCGTCCGGCTCCCACGGGTACGGCTGGCCGTCCAGGCGCACGCGCCCTTCGGCGACGGCGTGCGTGGCCTCCACGAGCGACAGCGCGGACAGGTCGCGCATCAGCGCCTCGAAGCGGCCCTGGCGCTCCGGGGTGGAGAAGTGGAAGCGGCCGCGCGCGACGACGGCCAGGTGGTACCACATGGGCCGGAAGGCCACGCCGGCCAGGCCCAGGCGCTGGGCCATGGTGAGCAGCAGCTCCGTCGTCTCGCGCGACAGGCCCAGGCCGGGCACCTGCTGGCCGGGCAGCTGCGGGCGCGTGTCACTGAAGCGCGCACGCGGGTGGCGCAGGGACAGCCAGTTGGCGAAGAGGAAGGCCTCCCCCTGGAGGACCTTCTTCTCCAGCACGGAGTCCGACAGCAGGTGCTCGCGGCCGCCCGCGTGGCCCAGCACCATGATGCGGTCGCCGGTGCCGCCGGTGGAGGCCACCTGCACACGCAGGCGGCTGTAGCCCAGGCGCTCCACGTACGACAGCATGCCGTAGCGGAAGAGGGCGTACTCGATGCCCTGCGCGGTGTAGTGCCCCAGCACGCGCGGCTGCACCTCCGGCCCCAGCCGCAGCGGGCCCTCCAGGTCCTCCAGCGAGAAGGGCTCCCAGTCCGGCGCGTTCCCGGCGGTGTCCGCCTTCTTCTCCGGATCCAACAGGTGCGCGATGCGCTGGAAGCGCGCGCTCAACGGGTCGTAGCGCGCGGTGATGCGCTGGTGGCCCAGGCCGGCGAGCACCAGCACGGTGCCCGCGAACAGCTTCCAGGACTCCGGGTGGTAGCCGCCGCCGGGCAGCCACACGCTGGCCCGTCCCCGCAGCGCGGCGGCGATGGCCACGTCGCGTCTGCGTGCGCCCTGAAGCGTGATGCCCACGCGCCCGAAGCGGTCCCCGGACAGCACGTCCCCGCCCGCGATGATGAAGGTGATGTCCGAGGCGGGCATGCGCGAGAGCAGGTCCTTCACCTTCTGCACGTAGGTGACGTCGTCGCAGCCGTCGGGCACGCGCGTCTCGTCCACGCCGGGAGGCAGCAGGCCCCAGTCGCTGCCGGACACAGAGCCGATCCACGTCTTCGGCTGGCCGGCGAGGCACGCGGCGGTGCCGTCCGGCGGGTGCGCGTCCAGGTCCAGCACGGCCACGGAGCCGTCGAAGCCGGAGGCGCGCAGGTCCGCCACGGCCACGGCGATGTCGTTGACGGTGCAGAAGCCGCCGCCCTTGTCCGGGCGCGCGTGGTGGAAGCCGCCGGCCATGTTGACCACGGGCCCCTGCCGCGCGAGCGCCAGCCGGGCCGCGCCCAGCGTCCCGCCACACACGAGCCGCACGCTGTCCAGCAGCGCGTCCACGGGGACTTCGGATGGGTCGGTGGCGTAGATGCGCGCGAGCGTCGCGGGCTCGGAGAGGGACTCCAGATAGCGCGCGTCGTGCACGCGCGCGAGCTGGGCGTAGGAGACGGGCACCGGGTGGCGGACGTCCGCGGCGCGCACCACGCCGGACTCCAGCAGGTACCAGGTGGTGAAGTCGGTGCCGCGCGGCTCGATGCCCACGGAGGACTCGATGCCGGAGAGGGGCAGGCGGTAGGACTCGTCGTAGAAGACGTGCACCCGGCCGCGTCCCAAGCCCAGCCGCCACAGCCACGCCTGGATCATCCGCGCCTCGCGGGCGGCAGGGGGCGGAGGATGTTCACGGGGACGGTGGACATGGGCGGGTGGAGGCCCCTTCATCCTGCGTGGGGGCCGTGGGCGCAAGGCTCATTCCACGGGGCGGTGGGCCTCCTCGCGCAGGGCGGGGCTGCGGCGGCGCACGGTGCGGGCGGCGACGGTGACGAAGAGGGCCCACGCGAGCCCGGCCACCCAGCCGCCGAGCACGTCCGTGGGGTAGTGCACGCCCAGGTACACGCGAGTGCAGCCCACGAGCACGGACAGGACCAGGGCCACGGTGAGGAGGTAGACCTTCACGCGGCGGTGTTCCGCGAACTGGGCCAGCAGCGCGCCCAGCGTGAGGTAGGTGATGGCGGACAGCATCGCGTGTCCGCTGGGGAAGCTGGTGGACAGGGTCTCGGTGAGGTGGGGCACCACCGAGGGGCGCGGGCGGTGGAACAGGTTCTTGAGCAGCGCGTTGAGGAGCCACCCACCGACGATGGCGGCCAGGACGAAGAGGCTGGTGCGGTAGCGGCGCGCCACCAGCAGGAAGCCGCACACGGCCACGGTGAGCAGCGACAGCACGGGGAAGCCGCCCAGCGACGTCACGTCGCGAGCGGTCTCCGCGAGCCACCAGGGCCCCCGGGGCATCGCGGGATCCTCCGGACGGCGCAGGGAGCGGACGATGCGCTCGTCGATGTCCTGCGTGTCGCCTTCGTGCACCTCGTCCGACAGGGCGACGAACCCCAGGACGCACGCGACCACGAGCAACAGCAGCCCCAGGGGCCGCGTCACCATCACGTCCCAACCCGACACCCACCGCCAAGGCCCTCGTGACATGGCCGTGACTTAAGTCGGCGGGTGCGGGCTGGCCACGGGCTTTCTGCGGCGAGTGTCGGACAGGCTCCAGGTGCTCAGGGGTGTTCGACGGACAGGCCCAGGGCTTCGGCGCCCGCGGCCTTCGCGCCGTCGAGGGCCGTGATGAGCCGTGCGTAAGGAGCGCGGGCGTCCGGCTGGAAGAACAGGCCGCGCTGTCCCTGGGGACGGGCCTCCAGGAAGGCCCGCAGGCGCGCCACGTACTCCGCTTCGCTCACGGGCTGGCCTTCCAGCAGGAGCGTGCCGTCCGCGGTGAGGCGCACCAGGCCGGGGGCCAGCTCCTTCGACGGTGGGGCTTCGGCCGTCGCGGGCTCCTGGGAGGGGAGCTGGAGGGCGAACTCGCCGCGCATGAGCGGGGTCACGACCATGAAGATGATCAACAGCACGAGGACCACGTCCACCAGCGGCGTGACGTTGATGTCCGACTGGAGTCCGGACTGGGGCTTCACGATGGGGCGTCTGGAGCGCATGGCGGTCCTCCTTCAGTTCTTCTTCATGGAGACACCCAGGGACACCTTCCGCGCGCCGGCGTCGCGCGACTGTTGAAGGACGCCGAGCACGTCGCCGCAGGTCAGCGCCTCATCCGCCTTGAGGAGCAGCTTGCGTTCGGGCTGGGCGCGCAGCTCCTGCTGGACGCGCTCCTGGAAGGAGGCCGCGTCCGGGAAGGCGTCCTTGTCGACGAACAGCGCCTTGTCCGCGGTGAGGGAGAACACGAGCGGCTCGGGCTTGTCGCGATGTTCTCCTTCAGCGGCGGTGGGCAGGGTGACGTCCTTGCCCTGCTGGGACATCGGCGTCACGACCATGAAGATGATCAGCAGCACCAGCACCACGTCCACCAGCGGCGTGACGTTGATGTCCGCCTTCACTCCGCCCCTGCCTCCCACGGCCATTCCCATGCACGACCTCCATGTGAATCGGAAGCCATGGGACCACGGGCCCAGGGAGCCGTTGGCCTTGGGTACTCAGTGATTCGGTCATGGTTCGGTCACGCTTGAGGGTGGTCTTCTTCCCTCAATACATCCTCGGGAGGCCCGTATGAGATGGCATGGGTTGTTGACGCTGGCCTGCATGGCCTTGCTGGCCACCGGCTGTGCGTCCGCGCCATTCGAGCTCGATTCCTTGAACTCCCGCGAGGACGTGCTTGCCCCCTTCCTGACGTGTTCATCTCCCGCGGCCTTCGTGGCCATGCAGCGCGGAGTGGACATGGCCCGGCTGGTGGAGTCCCTGAACGATTGGGATGCCGTCCGGTTGGGCTCCCTGGGCCCCATGGACGCGGAGGCGTCCGAAGTCCTGGGCCGGAAGCGCGCGGCCTTTCTCGTCAGCACCTCGGAGCGGTACGGCTCGGCCCGAGCCGAAGTGTTCGCACTCTTCATCCTCCACTCCGCATGCGATGACGAATTGCGCGCCATGCTCCAACTGCTGGCCCAAGACAAGCAGCTTGGCCAGACGCTGGGCACGATGACCACGGTCCGGCAACAACTGCATGAGCGCGGTCTGATGATTCAGACACACGCCGAGCGTCCTGAACGCAGCGGTGACGTTCTTCGGGGCCTGGGCCGGGCCGGACGGGAAGCACTCGCTAGCAGCGAGGTGAGCGCGGGGGCCAGCTACCTGGACCTGTCTTCCAAACGCGAGCAACTGCCTACGCCCTACCGCCAGGCACTCGACGAGGTGGAGCGGGCCCTCATGGAGCAGCATTTCGCGGCGGGCAACGTGGCGCTGGGAAGCTTTGACCACCTGACCTTTGGCGTACCGTTGGGCTTCTTCCACCTGTTGGCGGGAACCGCGCAGGGGGCGTCGTCGCTGGCTGAGGGCAGGTACGAGCAGGCATCGCGTGAACTGGCACCGGCAGCACTCATGGTCGCGCTGTATGCAGGCGGAAAGGGAGCACGGGCCCTCCGAGAATCTTCCGGTCCTGTCCTCAACCTGGAGGGATTGAAAGCAGTGGTGGCCCGGCTGGAGGAGCAACTGGGAGTCAACGCGGCCCGTGACGTGCTCCGGTACCTCCAGGCCCGCCGGGAGAATGCCTACGTCGCCGCCGAGTGGGGAGAGGCAGGAGTCCTGGCCTTGCATGAGACCCGGGGCAACGCGGCGAAGGCCCAGGCCATGTTGGCGGAGGCCGAGCGCGAACGGCCACGTACAACCTCAAGCGCGTCCACGGGAGGCTTCTCCGCCGACACTCCCATCCGGAACGCGCATCTGGCCGGGAAGACACATCCAGTGACCGGCGTCCCCTTCGACGCGGAGGGCTACCCTGACTTCAAGGCGGCCGGAGTCGTGAAGGCCGAGGTGAGGATTCCCTATACTGGTTCGCGTGCCGGAGACTTCGCCTCCGCGAACAAGGCAGCGGGCTTGAGGGAAACACCCAAGGGAATGACCTGGCATCACCATCAGGACCGGGCCACCTTGCAACTGGTTCCCACCGCCATTCACGCCCGGACAGGACACACCGGCGGTTTCTCAGGAGGCCCATGATGGCGCGGTTCGTGCGGACGACCGAGATGGGCCCCTTGCTGAGCGAGGCGGACCTTGCCGCGTTCGAGCAGCGATATAGACTTGCGCTCCCACTCCCGCTTCGCGAGTTCCTGCTGACCACCAACGGTGGCCGCCCTGAGCGTGACCTCTTCAAGCTCCAGGGCGTGCCGGGAAATCCCTTCGGCCGGATCCACTTCTTCTTCGGCCTCAACGATCCCGTCGAGTCCTGCAACCTCGACTGGAACCTGGATGTCTTCCGGGATCGCCTTCCGCCGGGACTGCTCCCCATCGCGACGACGGAAGGTGCCGACAAGCTCTGCCTTGCCGTGAGCGGTGCTGACACAGGACAGGTGTTCTACTGGGACGCGCACGCCCGCAGCGTCCACTTGCTGGCGGAGGACCTGGGCACGTTCATCTCGGCACTCCGGTCGGATGCGCTGTCGCCCACTGTCCTGGAGTCCTGAGTCACGGCCGCGCGGCGTACGCCCCTGGACGCTCTGCCTCAGGAGGCATTGTCAGGGGTGCGTGGCCTGTTATCACCCGGAGACGTTCGCACCCGGGAGGCACCCGCACATGGCCATCGCCACCATCAGCCCCACCACCGGAAAGACGCTGCGCACCTTCGACGTGCTCTCGTCCGAGGAGCTGGAGCGCAAGCTGCAACGGGCCGCGGACACGTTCCGCTCCTACCGCGAGACGTCCTTCGCCGACCGCGCCCGCTGGATGCGCCGCGCCGCTGAAATCCTCGAAGTCGAGGCCGACCGCTTCGGCCGCATGATGACGGAGGAGATGGGCAAGCCCCTGGAGGCCGCCAAGGCGGAGTCCATCAAGAGCGCCACCGCGTGCCGCTACTACGTCACCCGCGCGGAGAAGCTCCTGCGCGACACGCCCATCGACGTGGACGGCGACACCGCCTTCGTGCGCTACCAGCCCCTGGGCCCCGTCCTCGCCATCATGCCGTGGAACTTCCCCTTCTGGCAGGTCGTGCGCTTCGCCGCCCCCGCCCTCATGGCCGGCAACGTGGGCCTCCTCAAACACGCCAGCAACGTGCCCCAGTGCGCTATCGCGCTGGAAGAAATCTTCCGCACCGCCGGCTTCCCCGAAGGCGCCTTCCAATCCCTGTTCATCGAGACGTCGGAGGTGAACCGCGTCATCGAGGACCCTCGCGTGAAGGCCGTCACCCTCACCGGCAGCGAGGGCGCCGGCCGCGCTGTCGGCGCCGCCGCGGGCCGGGCCATCAAGAAGGTCGTCCTGGAGCTGGGCGGCAGCGACCCGTTCATCGTCATGCCCAGCGCGGACCTGGACAAGGCCGTGCACACCGCCGTGTCCGCCCGCCTCATCAACAACGGCCAGTCCTGCATCGCCGCCAAGCGCTTCATCGTCGCCGAACCCATCGCGCAGGAGTTCGAACGCCGCTTCGTGGAGCGCATGAAGTCCATGGTGGTCGGCGACCCCATGGACCCGAAGACGGACGTGGGTCCCCTCGCCACGCCCGGCATCCTCGAAGGGCTGCACGCCCAGGTGCAGGAGAGCGTGAAGGCCGGCACCCGGCTGCTGCTGGGCGGCAAGCCCCAAGGCGGCCCCGGCAACTTCTACCCGCCCACCGTCCTGGCGGATCCGCCGCCCAAGGCCCCCGCCTTCCATGACGAACTCTTCGGCCCCGTGGCCACGCTCCTGCGCGCCCGCGACCTGGAGCACGCCATCGAGCTGGCCAACGCGACGCCCTTCGGCCTGGGCGCGAGCGTGTGGACCCAGGACGCGAACGAGCAGCGCCGGCTCATCGACGGCATCGAGGCCGGCATGGTGTTCGTCAACGCGCTCGTCGCCTCCGACGCGCGCCTGCCCTTCGGCGGCGTGAAGCACTCCGGCCACGGCCGCGAGTTGGCCGACCTGGGCATCCGCGAGTTCGTCAACGCGAAGACCGTCCGCATCACCGGCGCGTCCGGAGCACCGCCCCCGTCGAAGCACGCGGGCGAATAGCCTCCGTCAGCGCGTGCGCACCCGGCCATCCATGGGCGCGCCGTGCACCTCCTCCAGCGCGGACGTCACGGCGTCCACCTCCGCGCCCAGCTGCTCCACGCTGTGGCGCAGGCCCGCGCCCGCCACGTCCGCGTCAGCAGCGTCCGCCGAGCGCACCCGCAGCACCTGCGCGTAGAGGTTCTCCAGCGTGTACGCCAGCCGCGTGTACTCGGCCTCCAGCCGGTCCGCGGCCTTGGTCAGCTCCGCGCGCTGGCGCACCTGTTCGTCCAGCACCTGGAGCGCCGCGCGCAGCCGGTCGCGCACCACCACGTCCTCCTCCGCGGCCCAGCGCGTCTCCAGCGTCTTGCGCTCGTCCGCCAGCCGCTGCACGTCCTCCGGCGGCGCCACCGTGCGCAGCTCGCGCTCGCGGCGGATGAGCTCATGGCAGCTCTTCTTCAGGTCCTGCACGGTGCGCTCCGGCGAGCGCACCATCTCCTGCAACACGCCCTTCCCCGCGCGCAGCTCCGCCAGCAGCTTCTCGCAGACGGCATCCACGCGCTTCAGGCGCGGATCCGCGGGCGCCTCCGGCACCTTCTCCCGCGGCAGCACTGGCGCGGGCGGATCCTCCACGCGCGTCAGCAATGGGTTGTTGGCCGGGCGCAGGTGCTTCGCGGCGCCCTTGAAGAACCCGAGCGCCACGAACACGAGCCACCAGTAGTGCTGCGGCAGCCGCACCACCGTGGCGATGCACGCCAGCGCGACGATGAGCTGCCCCACGCCCACCAGCGGGTTGCGCGAGGCCTCCTCCCGCGCCGCCCGCTCCGCCCGCTTCGCGTCGCGGTGCGCCTGCTGCTGGGCGATGTACGCGTCGCGCTTGGCCTGCCGCTCCGCGCGGCGCAGGGCGTCCTTCGACTCACGCTCCCACTGCTTCTCCCACCGCTGGCGCTCCCGCTCCGCGCCGCGCTCCCACTCCCGCTCCCAGCGGTCGCGCTCCTTCTCGGTGGGCAGGCGGCCCATCCGGCGCACCCACGCCTCCAGGGCCGCGTCCTTGCGCGCCCGCCCCTCCTCGATGGCCGCCTCCAGTCGCCGCAGCCGCTCGGCCGCATCGTGAGCAGGGAGGGAGGCAGGGGGCGCTTCGCGGTCTCGGGGCACGAGGTGACGCTAACAACTTCTCCCAGCCTTGGGGACTGCCGTGGGCGGCCCCATAAGCCCAGGTGTTGAGCCATTGGCGCGCGGCGGGCAGGCGGACTGGGGCGCGCGGTGGTCCCCTGGGAAGGGATGCGGTAGTGGGAGGGCACGATGACCCTTCCCACCGCCGCCACCCGCCGCTTCCAGTGGTTCAGCCAGGGCGTGCTCCTCTACAGCCTGGGCGTCATCCTCTGGGGCGCGTTCGTGCGCGCCACCGGCTCCGGCGCGGGCTGCGGCGACCACTGGCCCGTCTGCAACGGCGAGGTGCTGCCCCGCGCGCCCTCCCTCCAGACCCTCATCGAGTACACGCACCGGCTCACCAGCGGCCTGGCCACGGTGCTCGCCGTCGCCCTCTACATGTGGGGCCGGCGCGAGTTCCCCAAGGGCCACCCGGGCCGCCGCGCGGCGTTCTGGGCGCTGGTGTTCATGCTCACCGAAGGCCTGGTGGGCGCGGGCATCGTGCTGCTCAAGTACGTGGCGCAGGACGCGCGCCTGGGCCGCGCGGTGTGGATGGGCGTGCACCTGACCAACACCTTCCTCCTGGTGGGCGCGCAGACGCTGGTGGTCTGGGCCGCCAAGGGCCGCGCGCGCATGGCGCTGCGAGGCCAGGGCACGGTGGGCGCGGTGCTGGGCTTGAGCGTGGCCGGGATGCTGGTGCTGGGCATCAGCGGCGCGGTGGCCGCGCTGGGCGACACGCTGTTCCCTGCGACGAGCCTCGCGCACGGCTTCGAGCAGGACCTATCGGAAGCGGCGCACGTGCTGCTGCGCCTGCGCGTGTTCCACCCCATCATCGCGGTGGGCATGGGCGCGCTGCTGGTGTTCGGCGGCCGCTGGGTGGCGCGGCTGCGGCCCTCGCCGGAGGTGCGGCGGGCGTCCGCGTGGCTCACCGGCGTGTACGTCGCGCAGCTGTGCGCGGGCGTCGTCAACCTGGTGCTGCTGGCGCCCGTGACAATGCAGCTGGTGCACCTGCTGCTCGCGGACTGCGTGTGGATGTGCGTGGTGCGGCTGTGCGCGGCGGGGCTCGCGGAGGACGCGCCGCGCCTGGAGCCCGCGGCCGAGCCTGCGCCCCGCGTGGAGCCGGTGTAGCGCTCAGCCGCGCAGGCCCCGGGGCACCAGCACGCGCGCCACCGCCTCGAAGAGGCCGCTGACGCCCAGCGCGAGCACCGCCGCCGGCACCGCACCCTCCAGGATGAGCCCCACGTCGTCCAGGCGGATGCCGGTGAGGATGGGCTGGCCGTAGCCGCCCGCCCCCACCAGCGCTCCCAGCGTCGCGGTGCCCACGTTGATGACCGCCGCCGTCTGGATGCCCGCGAGGATGGACGCCGCCGCCATGGGCAGCTCGATGCGCCACAGCCTGGCGCCGGATGGCAGGCCCAGCGCCTCCGCGGACTCGCGCACCTCCCACGGGATGCCCTGCAGCCCCGCCGCCGTGTTCCGCACGATGGGCAGCAGGCTGTAGAGGAACAGCGCCGCGATGGCCGGCTTCGAGCCGATGCCCAGCAGCGGAATCATGAACACCAGCAGCGCCAGCGACGGCACCGTCTGGATGACGCTGGAGAGCCCCAGCACCCCCTGCCCCAGGCGCGGACGGCGCGCGGCCACCACGCCCAGCGGGATGGCCAGCGCGATGGCCGCCACCAGCGACAGGCCCACGAGGAACAGGTGTTCGCGCGTGCGCTGCCAGACGCGCACGCCCCGCCCGTCCGTGCGCACCTCCGTCGTCAGGCCCAGCGACGCCTGGAGGAAGTCCGACGCCACCCGGGCTTCCGGCACGTGCTCCAGCCGCGCGCGGGCGTTGAGCTTCACCATCTCCGCTTCCGTCAGCGAGCCCTCCAGCCGGCGCAACGCGGCGACGACGCGAGGTGCACGCGTCTCCAGGTCCGCGCGGTAGAGGAGCACGGCGTCGTACGCGGGGAAGTGGTGGCGGTCGTCCTCCAGCACGCGCAGCCCGTACGCGGCGATCTCCGCGTCCGTGGAGTACAGGTCCGTGAGCTGGATGGCCCCGCTCTCCATGCCCCGGTAGGCCAGGTCGTGGTCCAGGCCGCGCACGTCGCGCTGGGGCAGGCCGTACGCGTCTCGCAGCGCGGGCCAGCCGTCGCCCCGCTGCATGAACTCGTTGCTGAAGCCCACGCGCAGCTCCGGGTGGGCCTTCAGGTCGGAGATGCGGCGGATGCCCAGCCGCTGGGCCTCCGCTTCCTTCATGCCCAGCGCGTAGGTGTTGTTGAAGCCCAGCGACGCGCTCATCCGCAGGCCCTCATCCGCGAGCGCCTTGCGCAGCGCCGCGTCGTCCGGCAGCGCGCGCCCCACGAGCAGTTCCTGGCGCAGCGTGCCGGTGTACTCGGGATACACGTCCAGCTCGCCCCGGCGCAGCGCCTCCCACAGCACCGTGGTGCCGCCCAGCTCGCGCCGGTGCGAGACCCGTGCACCGGCGTCCTCCGCCACCTGCGTCACCATCTCCCCGAGGATGACGGACTCGGTGAACTTCTTGGAGCCCACGCGCACCTCGGGCCCCGCGCCGTCGGTGCTCTCGCACGCGACGCCGAACAGCAGCAACGCCAGCGCCAGCGCGCGCATCATCCGGACCTCCGCAGGGGCAGCGGGCGCTGCGCCTGGATGAACCGCGTGACGAACGGCTCCGCGGGCCGCGCTTCCAGATCATCCAGCGTGCCCTGCTGCACCACCTGGCCCTCGCGCATCAGCACGATGCCGTCGCCCAGGTAGGCGGCTTCCGCCAGGTCGTGGGTGACGAGCACCACCGTCTTGCCCAGCCGCTCGAAGATGCCGCGCAGGTCCGTCTGGAGGTCGTGGCGCACCAGCGGATCCAACGCGCCCAGGGGTTCGTCCAACAGCAACACGTCCGGATCCAGCATCAGCGCGCGCATCAGCGCCACGCGCTGCCGCTGGCCTCCGGAGAGCTCGCCAGGCAGGCGCTCCAGCGCCTCCGCCGGAAGGCGCGTCAGGTCCATCAACTGACCCAGCCGCTCGCGGATCCGCGCCTCCGGCCAGCGCAGGTGCCGCGCCATCAGCGTGACGTTCCCCGCTCCGGTGAGGTGCGGGAACAGGCCTCCGCCCTGGAGCGCGTAGCCCACGCGGCGGCGCACGGCGAGCAGCGCGTCCGCGTCCTCCGGCAGGAGCAGGCCGTCGAAGAGCACACGCCCCGTGTCGGGACGGAGCAGGCCGTTGAGCAGCCGCAGCAGCGTGGACTTGCCGCAGCCACTGGGGCCGATGAGCACCGTGGTGGCGCCCTTCGGCAGGGCCAGGGTCAGCGGGTGCAGGGCCTGCGCGGCACCAAAGCGCTTGGACACCCCTTCCAGGAGGAACACGGACGCCACGTCCCTTCAGCGCGGAGCGAACACGCCGTTGCAGGCGGTCGGCAGGGGAAAGGAATCGCTCGCGGGAAGGCTGCACGCCGCGAACAGGCCCCAGCCGCTCCGGTTCACGCCGCCGGCCCAGACCTGGACGTCGCCGTCCGGAGCGGGCGCGGTGAAGTGGAGGCAGCGAGTGGACTGGCCCTCCACGTAGCAGTCGCGCACCTCCACCGGGCTGGCTCCCGGGAGCGCGTCGCGCAGCTCCTCCACGCTCCGGTCGCGCCAGCGCTCCACCTGGGCCGCGCTCGGGTGTGCCGGAAAGAAGGCGCTCCAGGAGAAGGTGGACGCGGCACAGCGGATCCTCCCCGCGCGCGTCGTCGAGTCCGCGAGTTCGCAGCCCTCCGGCAGGTACAGCAACCGCCATGGCAGGCGCGGCGGCGTGATGAGCGACGACGGCGCCAGCACGTCGCCTTCCGGGTTGCCCTCCGTGGCCAGGTAAGCGAACAGCTCCAGGCACCGGCCCAGCCCCGCGCGGACGGGCTCGCGCACCACGCAGCCCAGCTGGCGCACGTGGCCCGCGGTGGGCGTCACCGCCGTGACGTAGCCGCCCACGGGACAGGTCCTGCCGCCGTCCGCACCGGAGCACTGCTCGAACCGCAGGGACGGGTGCGGATGTCCCGCGAGCGGCAGCTCTCCCCGGACCTCCGTGAGCGCCGGGCCCAGGCGCGCATGGACGCGGGCCCGCCCCGACTCCACCGCCTGCGCCTCGCTCAAGCCGGGCTGTTCGTGCAGCCACACGGAGAGCGCGCCGCAGCGGTACGTGCGCGACGTGGCGCTGTCCGGGACGGGGACGCAGCCCTCGAAGAGGGAGCTTGCGTCGTCGACGAAGGGGCCCATGGGCGTCGCGCCCACGGGCGGGACCGCGGGGACCACCGGCATGGACGCCTGACACGCGCCCAGCAGCGCCCCCAGTGCCACCCCCACCGCCGCCAGTGCCGTGCGCATCCGCGAGGGATTAGGCGCCGGACCCGGCCGAGTCAACCGGCCCGTCGGCCCGACGCCCACCGCCCTACACACGCGGGCACTACTTCTTCATCTGCTTCTCGAGCTCCTTCGCCTGCGTCTCGTTGCCGCTGACGACGCGCTCGGTGTCGCTCAGGAGCGCCAGGAAGCTGGCGTCGTTCTTGTACTCCTTGCGGCCCTCCTTGAGGATCTCCTTGCCCTTCTTCTGGTCCGCCGTGATGCGCGTCAGGAAGGCCTTGTCGAACTCGGGGCCCTGCTTCGCCTGGAGCTTGGTCATCTCCTCGTTCGTCTGGTCGATGGCCTTGCCCAGCTTCTCGCCGGTGCCCTCCATCTTCTTGTTGTAGCCCTCCTGCACGCCGGAGCCGCCCGTGCCCGTCTGGTCCTCGGAGGTGATGTTGCTGTCGCTGAGCGCGCCGATCTCCATCTTCTTCTGCTGGGCCCAGGAGCGCAGCGACTCCTGGCTCTTCTCGTGGTCCTCGCGCAGCTTGGTGGCGAACTGCTTCACCTGCGGGTCCGTCGCCTGCTGCTCCGCGAGCCGCGCCAGCTTGATCTGCCGGTTGTTGAAGACGGCCAGCTTGCCCACGTACTGCACGCGCTTGCCGGCGGCCTCGCCCACGGCCTTGCCGTGCTCCATGGACTGCTTTTCCTGCTTGGACTTGCTGTCGTCGGCATGGGCCGCGAAGCCCATCAGCCCCGTCATGACCGCCGCAGTCACCGCACGCGTCTTCCAGTTCGTCTTGCCCATGGTCTTACGCCTCCCCCGCCTCCGCGGATAAAGATTGACGGGAGCAAGGTGGGTCCGCGAACGCCCGTTGCCAGGGCCGTCTGGCCGAGCGCCCCGCCCCCGCGGACGAGGCCCGCGAGGGTGACGTCGCGTCACTCCACGGACAACAGGCCGCGCACCACCGCGCCGCGCCCCGGCGCCGTGGCCTGGGCCCAGCCGCGCAGGAGCGCGAGCACCTCCGTGGAGAAGCCCGGCGTGTCGAGCAGCGTGACGGTGGTGGCCGTCCCGCCCGTCTGCGCCTGTTCGAAGCGCGCGGTGAGCCAGCACGTCCCGGCGTTCACGCCCTCGGGCAGCGTGCGCGACACCTCCAGCTCCAGCAGCGCGGAGGGACACAGCCATCCTTCCGCCCAGCGCAGCCGCCGCTCCAGCAGCGCGCTCAGGGACTCGTTCGCGGCGGTGGCCTCCAGCGCCAGGGGCACGGCGTCTCCGGATACAGGGGACGGCAGGTACACCTCGCGCAGGAAGGGCGGCTCGCGGGTCAGCGCGTGCGCCGTCGCGCGCAGCCACAGGCGGCAGTCACGCAGCACGTCCGCCGAGGGCGCCTCGAAGGGGGGCAGCGGGTGGCGCGTCGCGGAGCGGCGGCTGCTCTTGCGGTCCGCCTCCACCTCCACGAAGGGGGACACGCGCGCGCGGCCCTCCACCGCGCCCTCCACCTCCAGGCCCAGCCGCTCCAGCCGCGAGCCCCGGCCCAGGCCGCGCCACAGGTCCACGAAGGCCGCCGCGAGCGGCGCCGCGTTCGCGACCGAGTACGGCCGCCACTCCACGCGCTGGCACACCACCCGCGCCGACGGCACCCGCGCGCCAGGAGGCCCCAGGCCCAGCGTCAGGTCCCCGCAGCCCACCGCCACGCGCGCGGCCAGCACGTGCCGCACGGGGCCCTCCAGCAGCCACACCCGCAGGGCACCGCGCGGCACCGCGCCCTCCACGTAGCGGGCGCCCAAGAGCCACAGCTCGCCCTGGATGAGCACGTCCTCGCCCCGGGGCGCGTGCAGGTTCGGCTTCGAGTCCTGACAGCCCAGGACCCAGGCCCCCCGGCCCTCCTGGACCCAGCGCACCCGAAGGCCCTCCGGCAACGCCTCCAACACGCGCCGCGTGGCCTCCGCCTCGCTCATTCCCTCCGCCATTGGGCCCCTCGCACCAAACAGCGCTACGGTATTCTTCCGTGATAGCTGTGATTAGGGGCCCATGTCAGCACGTTTTTCGCGGTTTCCCGGGTGGGTAATGGGAAACCCTGTGGGTTCGGGTGGGGGGCCGGGCCAGGGA
>NZ_RAVW01000140.1 GCF_003611585.1 Corallococcus exercitus
CCCCCCCGGAGCCAGGAGCCCCGGGAAAGCGGTTTAGGCACCGAACCGCTGCCGCCGCACGTCGAGCATCCAGCCTTCGAGCGCGGCCACGTCCGCCGGTTGTGGCTCCAGGGGCAACACGGAGGCCGCGTCCGCCGCCTCCAGCACCGCGAAGGCGCGCGTCACCTCCCGCTGCCACTGTTCGCTGAGCGCGTCGGTCAGCTCGATGCGCTCGCCGCTCCGCTTGCGTTCCACCAGCGCGTGGGCCTCGCCAAAGCCATACGGCTCCAGCAGCACGGTGACGTCCGTCTCGACCTCGCCCGTGCGCAGCGCATGCGTTCCGGTGAGCGTGGTGCGCAACACGTACAGCAGCTTCTTCACGGAGCGGAAGCCGCTCTTCTCCCACTCGCGGAGCTGCCCCTGCGCGAAGCCGCGGTAGTGCCGGTGGATGCGTCGCGACAGCACGGCCCGAACCCGCGGTCGCAGCGTCTCCAGCTCCGGCAGCGCCCGCACCGTGATGGCGCCCAGCACCCGCTCGATGTAGTTGCCGTTGCCCTGGAGGATGCCCAGCAGCACGGGCTGCAGCTCGTTGGACGAGTAGTCCACCTCCACGCCCTCCAGCACCTCCAGCCGCTCCGCCGGCACGTGCCGGGGCTGGAGACCGAGGAGCGCGGCGGTGGGCGCGATGTGGATGGCCTTGAGGTCCAGGTCGCTGTCCTGCGACGGGAAGCCGTACGCATGCGCGCCGGACAGCGAGATGACCAGGTGCTCGCGATGGAGGGACTCGTCGTCCAGCACGCGGTCCGCCATTCGCTCCTGATGTTCCGTCACCTTGCCCTTCATTCCGTCCCTCCTTCCAGTGCCGGGGCTTCCGGCGCATCGCGGCCCAGCGGTCCAGGCGTCTTCAAGACCCAGCGCCGAGCCACCTCATCCCCTACCCGCCGCAGCAATCGGTCCGCGCGGGCGTAGTCCGGATGCTCCGGCAGCCGGCTCTCGCGGTGCGCGGCCTCCAGCTCCGGCGCCATCGCCTCGGCGTCGCGCAGCACGTCCTCCAGTGGCACCTGTCCGCCCTTGATGTCGAGCAGCCGCGCCTTCAACGCTCCCGTCGCCTCGAAGCCAGGCACGCCGTCGCGCAGCCACCCCGTCGCCAGCGCCACCAGTCGCAGCAGGTTGTAGGCGTTCTTCGGCCGCAGCTCCCGAGCGGACGGAGGACGCTGGCCACCACCGCGCGCGTACGCCGTGAGCGCCGCGAAGTCGTTCGCCGCGAGCAACCCCTGGTCCCAGAGCGAGCGGTAGAGCTGCTTGACGTACGTCTTCGCCGCGAGCACCCCGTCCTCGGGCGTGGGCGCGGCGCGGGGCGACACGGCGGCCAGACGCCGGGCCACCTCGTCCAGGTCCGGCGTGGGCTCCTCGCACAGCCACGCGAGGAGCAGGTCGCGGTGCTCGGCCAGCCGCTGGCTGCGGGTGAGCTTGTCGAGCTGGCTCATGGCGTAGCGTCCGAAGCTGCCGAAGATGGCCTTGGAGACGAACGCCTCGCGCGCCTCCAGCACCCACGTGCCCAGCTCGTCCACCGGCGTCGCGCCGGGGACGAAGAGGGTCTCCAGCGTATTCGGATCCGCGCGCAGCGCCTGCTCCACCGTCTTGCGGACCTCCCAGTACGTGGTGCTGCCGTCCGCGCTCACCAGGTCCTGCGGCGGCTGCCCCAGGCCCAGCGTCCACGGCAGCGGCAGCGCGAAGACACCGCGCACGTCCACGTCGGAGCGCTCATCCGCGAGCCCCCACGCGTGACTGCCCACGCGCGTCTCCAGCACCACGCACGGCCGCAGCGCGCCCCAGGCCGCCTCGCGCCGCTGGGCGAACTGCACCTGTCCCGCGCGCCGGGGCACCAGTTCGTCGCGCGCGAACCACACCTCGCCCACGCCGACGATCTGCACGTCGAAGCCGCCGTCATGCGCGCGCACCACACGGCCGACCACGCCCTGCGGAATCCGGCGCCCCGCGGACGCCACACGCTCCACGCGCGTCGTGACCTCCGTGCCGTGCGGCAGGGGCACGGACAGCCGGTCGATCTGCTCCAGTCCCCGGACCCGCGCCGGGGTGGAGGAAGCGCTCTCTCGGGTGTCACTCATCGGTCCCTCCTGCGTGGGATGGTGGGCCACGGTGGACGCAGCGAAGCACGCGAGCCTGACCCGCCACGGCGCTTCCCGTCAGCGCGCGCTGCGTCGCACGGCGTCGGGCACGGAAGGTCGAGCGGGCAGCAGCCCCTCCACCTCGGACGCCAGGGGGAGCGCCGAGACCGCGCCCAGCTTCGTCACGACCCGGGCCCCCACGGCCGCGGCGAAGGTCATCAGCGCGACCAGGTCCTCGCGCGTCGCCCCCTCCAGCGAGCGCGCGTCGCCATACCCGCGCACCAGCCCGCTCAACATCGCGGACACGAAGCCGTCCCCGGCGCCCGTCGTGTCCACCACCGTCACCTGGGGAGCGGGAACGGAGAGGACCTCGCCCTGCCAGAGGAACACCGCGCCGCGCGGGCCCAGCGTCACCACGGGCAGCCGCACGCCCCGAGCGGCCAGGACGTGCAAAGCCGCCTCGGGCGAGTGCTCGCCGGTCGCGAAGTGGATCTCCTCCTCGGACAGCTTCACCACCGTGCACAGCGGCAGCATGCGGCCCAGGAGGACGCGCAGCTCTTCAGGCCGTTCCCACACGTGCAGGCGCAGGTTCGGATCACAGCTCACCAGCATCCCGGCCTCACGCGCCATGGTGAGCATGCGCACCATCGCCTCGCGCGCCTCCGGCAGGAGCAGGGAGTTGGAGCCACAGTGCAGCGCCTTCGCACGCCGCACGAAGTCGCCATCCACGTCCGAGTCATCCAGCAGGAACTCCGCCGAACGCGTCCGGAAGTACGTGAAGCTGCGCTCGCCGTGCGCATCCAGCGAGACGAACAGCAGGCCCGTGCGGGCGTGATCCACCTGGCGCAGGCGGCTGACGTCCACGCCGTCCGCCGCCAGCCGGTCGCGCAGGAAGTGGCCGAACTCGTCGGAGCCCACCACGCCCACCATCGCCGAGCGAAGGCCCAGCCGCGAGAGCCCCACGGAGACGTTGGCCGGCGAGCCCCCGGGCGATGGCTTCCAGGCCTCCACGTCCCGCACGCGCGTGGCGCCGCCCGACACGGGAAGGAAGTCCACCAGCGTCTCGCCGACACACACCACGTCCAGCGGTCCGGCCTCGTGCATGACACTTCCCCCTGGGGACCGCGCGCTGCCCGTCAGTCCAGGCCCACCTGCGCCATGAAGTCCACGCTCTTGAGCTTGCGGCCCAGGTGGTGCGCGATGAAGACGTTGAGCAGCCCCCGCGCCCGCGCGCGAAGGTCCGGAGGCAGCGGCGTGCGCGCGCCTTCCTGGAGCGAACGCAGGCCGGACAGCAGCGCCACCGGCACCGCCACCGAGTCACGCGCGCGTCCGCCACACGGCTCGCACACCGCGCCACCATGGCCCTGATCGAACCGGGGCCGCTCGCCGGGCAGGCCGCCGCACAGCGAGCAGGAGTCGAAGCGCGGCATCAGGCCCGCCTGCGCCAGCGCCGCCAGCTCGAACGCGAGCAACGACGTGGGCCCGGCCTCCTTCGCGTCCAGCCGGTGCAGGTAGCCCGCCACCAGCTCGAACAGCTCCGGGTGTGGCTCATGGTCGCGCGTGAGCTCGCGGCACAGCTCCACCGCGTACAGCGCCCGGGCGATGAGCGACAGGTCCTCGCGCGCGGCGTAGAAGCCCGCGACGATGTCCGCCGAGTCCAGCCGCACCGTGCTGCCGCGCGTCTCCACGAGCTGCACACGCAGCCGCATGAACGGCTCCAGCGCACCCGCGAACCGGCGCTTGCTCTTGCGCGCCCCCGCGGCGAACGCGGTCATCTTGCCGTGCTCGCGCGTCAGCAACGTCACCAGCCGGTCGGACTCACCATAGTCGACCGTGGACAGCACGAACGCGTCGTCGGCGTACCGCTCCATAACCCCTCTTCAACGCGCCGTGGGGAGCGGAAGCTTCCCGGACAGCACCAGGAAGAGGGCCGCGCCCAGGAGCAGGACCGCCAGGAGCACAGCCAGGATGACGTACGCCCGCTTGCGCCGCTCCTTCTCCAGCTGCACTGGCGAAGGCGCGGGCACCGCCCGGTCCACCTCCTCGTAGCGCAGCGCCGCTTCCTCTGGCGACAGGCCGATGACCTGCGCGTACGCGCGGATGTAGTTCAGCACGAATACGCGCTCGGGCAGCCGCTCCACCTGCCCCGCCTCCAGCGCCGCGACGAGGCTGGGGGGAATCTTCGTCTCCCGGGAGACGTCCTCACGCGACAGGCCGCGAAGCTCGCGCTGCTGGCTGAGGTATTTGCCGAAGTCGACGTGGTCCACGGTCTTTCGGGTCCCCCGCGCCTAGAGGTGGTCCAGCAGTGAGCGGCAATCGTCCTTGAGCACCTGCTCGTTGGGCTGGGCCTTGGCCTCGCAGCCCGCGAACGCGGCCTTCGCCTCGTCCGCCCGCCCGAGCTTCGCCTGGCACACGCCTTCGCGGTGATAGGCCTCCGCCACGTCCGGGCACTTCTCACGGTAGTGCGTGAACTGCCGGCACGCCTCCTCCGTCTTGCCCGTCTCGTCGTAGATGATGCCCAGGTTCTTGTAGCCCAGGCAGAACTCCGGGTTGGTGGTGATGGCCGCCTTGATGTTCTGCAGCGCGTTCACCGTGTCGCCCTTCTTGTAGAGCGCCCATCCCATGTTGTTCTGCGCGGAGAAGCCGTAGCGGTACTGCATGTCGTTGAGCGACTCCTCGTACAGCTTGATGGCGTCGTCGTAGCGGCCCTGATCCAGGCGCAGGTTGCCCAGGTTGGTGCGCGCGTCGGAGAAGGACGGCCGCAGCTTCAGCGCCTGCTCGTAGTGGGACGACGCCTCATCGAGCCGCCGGAAGGACAGGTGCAGCAGGAGCCCCATCGCGTTGTGGGCCTCCGGGTTGTCCGGGTTCTGCTCCAGCGCCTTCTGGTACTCCGCGAGCGCGTCCTGCACGTGGCCGTGCTGCTGGGCCTGCACGCCCAGGTCGTAGTGGATCTCCGAGCTCCGGCGCTCCTTCTCCGTGGGGACGTGCGCGCAGCCCGCCGACGCGAGCGCGAACGCGAGGAAGCAGGAGGAAGTGATGCGGGACATGGGTGCCAATCCGGGGTGGAGGGTCAGAACGCGGCCAGGAAGCGGCCCAGGGTGGTGGCGACGTTGCGCTTCTCTTCGGCGCGGGCCTTCACGGCGGGCACGAGCGTGGGCTCCCGGAAGAACACGGGCAGCGTCTTGAGCCACTCGTCCTGCTGCGCGGGCGCCGCGGCACGCCAGTTCGCGTTGTCCATCATGAAGCCCAGCGACTCCACGAACGCGAGCGCGTCGTCCTCGTCCTCTCGCAGCTCATCCGCGGACTGGATGCGCCGGCCGGACACGTACACCGCGCAGTCCCCCGCTTCCACGAGGTACAGGTACACGAAGACGCCCGCGCCCTGTCCGCCGCGCAGCCCCACCACGAAGGCCTGCGCGGGCCCGGCCTGCTTACCGGGAATCGCCACGTGCGGCGTGTTGAGGGCCAGGTGCAGCGCGAGCACCTGGTCGCGGTTCGCGGGGAGGCCCCGGTAGCGCTCGTCGATGGTGAACACCGTCGTCTCCCTTCCCGCGCACCCTAGCGGGTGGTGAGGGTGAACTCCTCGGTCGCGTCCTGCGCGTCCGCAGCCGTCTTCTGGAAGCGGATGAGGGGCGTGTCAATCATCACGTTGCCGCCGCCCTCGTTGCCCTCGCCGATGATCACTTTGAAGACGTTCGCGGGCGAAGTGCTGCGGCGGTTGCCCGTCGCCTGCTTGCGGGCAATCAGCGTCACCGCGTTCGCGCCGGGACGCAACTGGCTGGTGATGTCCACCACCACCTGGTCCTCGTTGTTGCGCAAACGACGCAGCCAGCGCGAGTTCACGTACACGTCGATGTCGAAGTCCGTCATGCCCGGCGTCGTCTGCTCGGTCACCAGCCAGTAGCGCTGGGTGATGCGCCCCGGCACGGACGTGGGCGCGGCGGGAGCAGCCGGCGCGGGGGCCTGCGCGACGACGCCCGCGTCCGGGGGCGTGGCGGCAGGCGGCGTGGCGGTGGAAGGCGTCGCGGGCGTGGGCGTCACGGTCGTCACGCGGGCGGCGTACCCCGGCGCGTCGATGTGGACGTTCCCTTCGCCGTCGATGCGGACGGTGGCCTTCTCGAAGCGCTGGTTCGTCACACCGTCAATCTTCACGCCGTTCAGGAAGACCGAACCGGCGAGGGCCAGCATGGGAACGAGCGAGGCCGCGACGGTGATGGCAATGCGGGCGGACGGGCGGGGCATGGGGGGCATTCCTCCTGGGAATCCTCAACAGTCCCGGGGGCTTGCAACGACTTAGCGCACCCGGGGGAGCGGGACAAGGCGGGGACGGCCCCTCTTGGAGCGCTCCGCCGCCCCGAACATTCACCCGGGGGTCCGTCTTCCAGTTGGACCACTGGGGCCCTTCAGGGCGCCGCGGTCGGCGTCTCGTCGGGCGTCGGCGGAGGCAGCTCGCGCTGCGCCAGCGCCCAGTCCCCGCCCAGGCCGTGGCCCTCGCGGAAGCGGCGGAAGTCGCGCCGCACGGCCCGGGGATAGCGGCGGAACTTCTCCAGCTCTCCGGCCTTCATGGCGTCCCGGATGCGCGTGGGGCCCGCGTTGTAGGCCATCAGCGCCAGGTCCAGGTCGCCGCCGAAGCGGCCCTGCAGTGAACGCAGGTAGCGGATGCCCAGGCGCACGCAGACGGCGGGGTCGGCCACCACTTCCTCGCGCGACAGCTTCAGGCCTTCCTTCTCCGCCAGGAAGTGCAGCGTGCTGGGCTTGATCTGCATCAGGCCCCGGGCGCCCTTCTCGGAGACGGACTCCTCCTCGAAGTCGGACTCCACGTCGATGAGGGCCAGCACCAGCAGCGGATCATACCCCGTGCGGCGCGACTCCTCGTCGATGGCCTGCCCTAGCCGCCGGCGCAGCGTGAGCCCCAGGTCCGGGGCGCGCTTGGCCAGCACGGCGTCGATGAGCGCCGCCTCCTCGGAGACGGTCTCCTGCGCCACCACCTCGGGGACCACGGACTGGGGGGCGGGCTCCTCCAGGAGGGGCACCACCCGCGCGGACACCACGAGCGCCACACCCGCGAGCAACGGGAGCCGGGAGCACCCGCTGCTCAGGGCATGCAGCCCCGCGAAGAACCGCGTTCCCAGCGACCTGCCGCCCGAGGCGGCGGGGCCACTCACTTACGGTGCTCCAGGGCCTGGATGCGTTCGTTCAGACGCTCCAGGCGGGCACCGAAGGCCTGCAACTCCTCGCGGCGCGGCAGCTTCAGGAGGGTCAGGGCCGTGCGGACCCGCTCCTCCACGTTGTGCTCCAGGTCCTTGCGGTGCCCCGTCAGCCGCTCCGCGAACTCACGGGCCTGACGCTTCACCTCGTCCTGGCTCCAGCCCGCGACGGACGCCACGCGCTGCACGGCGCGGGAAGCCTCCTCCTCCGCCGTGTTCACGGCCAGGAGGGCCTGGCTCCAGATCCGCTCGAACGCCTCCGCCACGGAAGGCTTCTCTCGGGGGGCCTCGGTGTTGTTGTCCATGAAGTCGCTCCGGGAGTGACCCCGGGCCCTTCCCGTGGAAGGAACCCGAGGCATTCAAAGGGGTTTGCGACCTAAGCACACCCCATGGGTGATGAAAACGCTGCTCAGGCCCGCGGAGAAGACGCCGCGCCGCCCGAATTCTTGGTCGAAGGATGGGCGCGCCGGGTGGGCTTCAGGAGCACATCCAGCTTCTTCGACAGGCGGCCCAGCTCCTGGGTGATCTGCTGCACCTGGGACTGGCTGGCAACTCCCACGGCCTCCACGACCTTCGCCTGGAGCCCATCCAGCCGCTTGCGGAGCTCCACGCCCGCCTCGTCCACCTTCTTCGTCAGCTCCTGAACGCGAGGGTCGGCGCGCAGCTCACCGGCCTGCACCTTCGTCCACAGGGCCTGGACCTCCTTCGCCGCCACCTGGCTCCGCGTCTCCAGCGCGCGGAAGGCCTTGTTCGCCTCCCCTTCCAGGCCCTGGAACCGCTTCTGCGCGTCGGAGAAGCGCCCCTTCAGGAAGGCCTCCACGTTCTGCGTCACGCCCTGCTTCTCCGCTGCCTTCGCACTCGTCGTCGCCATGTCGTGCTCCCCCCCGGCTGCCACCGGGTTTCATAACGTGATGCGTCAACATAACGCACCGCGACATGCTGTCAAGCGGACAGAGAGCGGACTGTGCAAAACGAGAAAGCCGCCGCCCCGGCATGACACCAGGACGGCGGCAGACTCACGAAGCGTCAGGGACGCTTCGGGGTAACGCTAGGCGACGTCGGTGGACCGGGTGTCCGGCCGCGACGGCGGAGGGGCCAGCGGACCGGTGTCGCCGTGGGTGGCGGCCAGGGCGGCCTCCATCTCGTTGACCTCGTCCGTGGGGCTCTCCACCTCGATGTCGAGGTGCTTGTAGTTCGGCAGGCCCGTGCCGGCGGGGATGAGCCGGCCCATGATGACGTTCTCCTTGAGGCCGCGCAGGTAGTCCACCTTGCCGTTGATGGCGGCCTCGGTGAGCACCTTCGTGGTCTCCTGGAACGACGCCGAGGAGATGAACGACTCGGTGGAGAGCGACGCCTTGGTGATGCCGAGCAGCAGGGGCTCGCCCACGGCCGGGCGCTTCCCTTCGGACATGACCTTCTCGTTCTCCTCCTCGAACACCCACTTCTCGACCTGCTCGTCGACCAGGAAGTTGGTGTCGCCCACGTCGGTGACGCGCACCCGGCGCAGCATCTGCCGGACGATCGTCTCGATGTGCTTGTCGTTGATCTTCACGCCCTGCAGTCGGTAGACCTCCTGCACTTCGTCCACCAGGTAGCGCGCGAGTTCCTTCTCGCCCAGCACCTTGAGGATGTCGTGCGGGTTGGCCGCGCCGTCCATCATCGCCTCGCCGGCCTTCACGCGGTCGCCGGAGTGGACGTTGATGCTCTTGCCCTTGGAGATCAGGTACTCCTTGGCCAGGTCCGCGCGCTGCTCGCCGCCCACCTCGGGGGTGATGATGAGCTTGCGCTTGCCCTTGGTGTCCTTGCCGAAGGACACCACGCCGTCGATCTCCGCGATCGCCGCCGCGTCCTTGGGCTTGCGCGCCTCGAAGAGCTCGGCCACGCGGGGCAGACCGCCCGTGATGTCCTTGGTCTTCGTGGTCTCGCGCGGCACCTTGGCGATGACCTCGCCCGCGGAGATCTCATCCTGGTCGTTGACCGTGATGATCGCGCCCTGGGGCAGGAAGTAGCTCGCCTGGTTCTTGGAGGACGGCAGGTCCTTCACGTTGCCGGCCGCGTCGCGGATGGTGACGCGCGGACGCGCCTCCGGGTCCTTGGACTCGATGACCGTCTTGCGCGACAGGCCCGTCACCTCGTCGAGCGTCTCGGACATCGTCACGCCTTCGATGATGTCCTCGTAGCGCACGACACCGCCCACTTCCGTGAGCAGCGGGATGGCGAACGGGTCCCACTCGGCCACCAGCACGCCCGGCTCCAGCTTCTGGCCTTCCTTCACCAGGATGCGGGCGCCGTAGATGATCTGGTAGCGCTCGCGCTCGCGGCCCGACTCGTCGACGACGACGATCTCGCCGTTGCGGTTCATGGCCACCAGCGTGCCGTCCGCCTTCTGCACCGTGTTCAGGCCCGCGAACTTCACGGAACCCGCGTAGCGGTTCTCCAGGCTGGACTGCTCCGCGCGACGGGTCGCCGCACCACCGATGTGGAAGGTGCGCATCGTGAGCTGCGTACCCGGCTCACCGATGGACTGCGCCGCGATGACGCCCACGGCCTCGCCCACGGACACCTTGCGGCCACGCGCCAGGTCACGGCCGTAGCACTCCACGCAGATGCCGCGCTTGGCCTGGCACGTGAGCACCGAGCGGATCTTCACCTTGTCCAGACCGCTGTTCTCGATGCGGCGGACGCGCTCCTCGTCGATCTCCTCGTTGGCGCGCACCAGCACCTCGCCCGTCACCGGGTCGAGGATGTCGTCCAGGGCCACGCGGCCCAGGATGCGCTCACCCAGCGGCTCGATGATCTCGCCGCCCTCGACCAGGGCGCCGATGAACAGACCGTCCATGGTGCCGCAGTCGTACTCGTTGATGATGGCGTCCTGCGCCACGTCCACGAGACGGCGGGTGAGGTAACCGGAGTTGGCCGTCTTGAGCGCCGTGTCCGCCAGGCCCTTACGAGCGCCGTGCGTGGAGATGAAGTACTGGAGCACGGAGAGGCCTTCACGGAAGTTGGCCGTGATGGGCGTCTCGATGATTTCGCCGGAGGGCTTCGCCATCAGGCCGCGCATACCCGCCAGCTGGCGGATCTGCTGGGCGCTGCCGCGGGCGCCGGAGTCGGCCATGATGTAGATGGGGTTGAACGAGGGCTGCTTGCGCGTCACGCGCTTGCCGTCCACGTCCCCGCTGGCCTCGTCCTGGGAGATCTGCTGCATCATCTCCTGGGCGACCTTCTCGGTGATCTCCGCCCAGATATCGATGACCTTGTTGTAGCGCTCACCGTCGGTGATGAGGCCTTCCAGGTACTGGTTCTCGATCTCCGCCACTTCCTTGCGCGCGTAGTCCAGGAACTCCTGCTTCTTCGCAGGGATGATCATGTCCTTGAGCGCGATGGAGATACCGGCGCGGGTCGCGTGGAAGTAGCCCGCGCTGCGGATGCGGTCGGCCAGCAGCACCGTCTCCTTCTCGCCGGTGAGGCGGTAGCAGAGGTCGATGAGGTTACCGAGCGACTTCTTGTCGAGCACCTTGTTGATGGCGTCGAAGCCCACGCGGCGCGGAACGACTTCCCACAGCAGCACGCGGCCGACCGTGGTCTCCTTGCGCTTGCCGTCGATGCGGCACACCACCTTGGCCTGCAGGTGGACCTCACCGTGGTCGTACGCGGCGCGCACCTCATCCGGCGACGCGAACACGCGGCCTTCGCCGTTGGCGAACTCGCGGGCGCGCGTCATGTAGTAGATGCCGAGCACCATGTCCTGCGTCGGGACGATGATGGGCTTGCCGTTCGCGGGGCTGAGGATGTTGTTCGTCGACATCATCAGCACGCGCGCTTCCATCTGCGCTTCGATGGACAGCGGCACGTGCACGGCCATCTGGTCGCCGTCGAAGTCCGCGTTGAACGCGGCGCACACCAGCGGGTGCAGCTGGATGGCCTTGCCCTCGATGAGGACGGGCTCGAAGGCCTGCATGCCCAGGCGGTGCAGCGTGGGGGCGCGGTTGAGGAGCACCGGGTGCTCGCGGATCACGTCCTCGAGGATGTCCCAGACCTCCGGACGCTCCTTCTCCACCATCTTCTTCGCGGACTTGATGGTGGTGACGTAGCCCTTCTCTTCAAGCTTGTTGTAGATGAACGGCTTGAAGAGCTCGAGCGCCATGATCTTCGGCAGGCCGCACTGGTGCAGGCGCAGCTCGGGGCCCACGACGATGACGGAGCGGCCCGAGTAGTCCACGCGCTTGCCGAGCAGGTTCTGACGGAACCGGCCCTGCTTGCCCTTGAGCATGTCGGACAGCGACTTCAGCGGCCGCTTGTTCGGGCCGGTGATGGTCTTGCCGCGGCGGCCGTTGTCGAACAGCGCGTCCACGGCCTCCTGGAGCATCCGCTTCTCGTTGCGGATGATGATGTCCGGCGCGTTCAGCTCCTGCAGCCGCTTGAGGCGGTTGTTGCGGTTGATGACGCGGCGGTACAGGTCGTTGAGGTCGGAGGTCGCGAAGCGGCCACCGTCCAGGGGCACCAGCGGACGCAGGTCGGGCGGGATGACCGGGATGACGTCCAGCATCATCCACTCCGGCTTGTTGCCGGAGACGCGGAACGCCTCGGCCACCTTCAGGCGCTTGGCGTACTTCTTCCGCTTCGCCTCGCTGGTGGTCTCGCGCATGTCCTTGCGCAGTTCCTCGGACAGCTTCTCCACGTCCAGGGACTTGAGCATCTCGCGGACGGCCTCGCCGCCCATGCCCGCGGTGAACGAGTCCTCGCCGTGCTCCTGGAAGAGCCGGTGCATCTTCTCCTCGGAGACGAGCTCGCCACGCTGCAGCGGCGTCGCCTTCGGGTCGATGACCATGTAGCTCTCGCAGTACAGCACCTTCTCCATCTCCTTGAGGGTGATGTCGAGCAGGTTGCCGATGCGGCTGGGCAGCGACTTGAGGAACCAGATGTGGGCCACGGGCGTGGCCAGCGTGATGTGTCCCAGGCGCTCACGGCGCACCTTGGACTGGATGACCTCCACGCCGCACTTCTCGCACACGACGCCACGGTGCTTCATGCGCTTGTACTTGCCGCAGTTGCACTCGTAGTCCTTCACCGGCCCGAAGATGCGGGCGCAGAAGAGGCCGTCCCGCTCCGGCTTGAAGGTGCGGTAGTTGATCGTCTCCGGCTTCTTCACCTCGCCGTGCGACCACTGGCGGATCTTGTCGGGCGACGCCAGCGCGATGCGGATGGCGTTGAACGACAGCGGGTCCTTCGGCTTCTCGAAGAAGTTGAAAATGTCCTTCACGTTGCCTCCGAAAACTTATGAGCGCTCAAGGCGCCAAACGTTTCGGGCCCCCGCCCTGCGCCCGGCCAGCCGCTCCCTCCACGAGGAAGCAGCCAGCCGGTCAGGCGGGCGCACCGGCTTCTTTGAAAAGGCCTAGGCCTCGGTCCCCGACTTCCGGTCCTCGCCGTCGCCGCCACCCAGGAAGTCACCGCCGAAGCTGCGCTGCCGCTCCGGGGGCGCGCTCTCCAGCAGCTCCACGTCCAGGGCCAGCGACTGGAGCTCCTTGAGGAGCACGTTGAACGACTCGGGCAGGCCGCTCTCCAGGACGTTGTCGCCCTTGACGATCGCCTCGTACATGCGCGTGCGGCCCACGACGTCGTCCGACTTGACCGTGAGGAACTCCTGCAGCGTGTACGCCGCGCCGTAGGCCTCCATCGCCCACACTTCCATCTCGCCCAGACGCTGGCCGCCGAACTGGGCCTTGCCGCCTAGGGGCTGCTGCGTGACGAGCGAGTAGGGCCCGATGGAACGGGCGTGGATCTTCTCGTCCACCAGGTGGTGCAGCTTGAGCATGTACATCACGCCCACGGTGACGTTCTGGTCGAACGGCTCACCCGTGCGGCCGTCGAAGAGCACCATCTGACCGGAGCGCGGCAGCCGGCCCTCGTCGAAGAGGGCGTGCAGCTCCGTCTCGCGGGCGCCGTCGAACACCGGCGTCGCCACGTGGATGCCCTTCTTCAGGCGGCGGCAGAGGTCCTGGACTTCCTGGTCGGACAGGCCGTCCACGAAGTCACCGAACGCCTTGTCGTCGTAGACGGTCTTCAGCTGCTTCTTGAGCTGCTCGCCGCTGAAGTTCTCGTCGATGTAGCGCTGCAGCTGCTCGCCCACGCCCTTCGCGGCCCAACCCAGGTGGACCTCGAGGATCTGCCCGATGTTCATGCGGGACGGAACGCCGAGCGGGTTGAGGACGATGTCCACCGGACGCCCGTCCTCCAGGTACGGCATGTCCTCCTCGGGGAGGACGCGGGACACGACGCCCTTGTTGCCGTGGCGGCCGGCCATCTTGTCGCCCACCGCGAGCTTGCGCTTGATGGCGACGTACACCTTCACCATCTTGATGACGCCCGGGGGGAGCTCGTCGCCCTTCTTGATGCGGGCGATCTTCTCGCCGAAGGCCAGCTTCACGGCCTCCTTCGTCTCCTCCAGGTTGCGCAGGATGTCGCGCAGGCGCGCGTCCAGCGGATCACCGACGGAGATCTCGCCCCAGTACTTGTACGGCACCGTGGCCAGCAGCTCGTCGTTGAGGATGTCCCCCTTCTTCAAGAGGATCTTCCCCTTGTCGTCCACGAGCTTGCCCTGGACCTCCTTGCCGCGGACCAGCCCACGGAGGCGGCTGTACGCGGAGTCCTGGAGGACCTTGATCTCGTCGTTCTGGTCCTTGAGGAGCTTCGCCTCCTCCATGGACTCGATCTGCTTGGCGCGCTCGTCCTTCTCCACGCCCTTGCGGCTGAACACCTTGGCGTTGATGACGGTGCCGACCACGCCCGGGGGCACGCGCAGGGAGCTGTCGCGCACGTCGCCGGCCTTCTCACCGAAGATGGCGCGCAGCAGCTTCTCTTCGGGGGAGAGCTGGGTCTCGCCCTTCGGGGTGATCTTGCCCACCAGCACGTCGCCGGGCTTCACCTCGGCGCCGATGCGGATGATGCCGCTCTCGTCCAGGTCCTTGAGGGCTTCCTCACCCACGTTCGGGATGTCGCGGGTGATCTCCTCCTTGCCCAGCTTGGTGTCGCGCGCGATGCACTCGAACTCCTCGATGTGGATGGACGTGAAGACGTCCTCCTTGAGGATGCGCTCGCTGAGCAGGATGGAGTCTTCGAAGTTGTAGCCCTGCCACGGCATGAACGCGACGACCACGTTCTGCCCCAGCGCCAGCTCACCGGTCTCGGTGGCCGGACCGTCCGCGATCACGTCGCCCTTCTTCACCCGGTCACCCTTGCGGATGATGGGCTTCTGGTTGAGGCACGTGTTCTGGTTGGAGCGCTGGTACTTGAGCAGGTTGTAGATGTCGACCTCGCTCGACACGTCGCTCAGGGCCGCGTTGGAGTCCGCCTTCACCACGATGCGGCTGGCGTCCACCGACTCCACGATGCCGTCACGACGGGCCACGCACGTCACGCCCGAGTCGCGCGCGACGATGGCCTCGATGCCCGTGCCCACGAGCGGGGCCGCGGTGCGCAGGAGCGGCACCGCCTGGCGCTGCATGTTGGAGCCCATGAGCGCGCGGTTCGCGTCGTCATTCTCCAGGAACGGGATGAGGGAGGCGGCCACCGACACCAGCTGGTTCGGGGACACGTCCATCAGGTCCACGTCCTCGGCCTTGACCTGGACGAACTCGCCGCTGCGGCGGCTCTGCACCAGCGCGTTGACGAACTTGCCCTTCTTGTCCGTCTCCGCGTTCGCCTGGGCGATGGTGTGCTTCTCCTCCTCCAGCGCCGAGTAGAAGGCCACGTCGCCCGTCACGCTGCCCGCGTCCACCTTGCGGTACGGCGTCTCCACGAAGCCGAACTCGTTGACGCGCGCGTAGGTCGACAGCGACGCGATGAGGCCGATGTTCGGGCCTTCCGGCGTCTCGATGGGGCAGATGCGGCCGTAGTGCGTCGGGTGCACGTCGCGGACTTCGAAGCCCGCGCGCTCACGCGTGAGGCCGCCAGGCCCGAGCGCGGACAGACGGCGCTTGTGCGTGACCTCGGAGAGCGGGTTCGTCTGGTCCATGAACTGCGACAGCTGGCTGGACCCGAAGAACTCCTTGATCACCGCCGTCACCGGCTTGGCGTTGATCAGGTCGTGCGGCATGAGCGTCTCGATCTCCTGGAGGCTCATGCGCTCCTTGATCGCGCGCTCCATGCGGACGAGGCCGATGCGGTACTGGTTCTCCAGCAGCTCGCCCACCGCGCGGACGCGGCGGTTGCCCAGGTGGTCGATGTCGTCGATCGTGCCCTTGCCGTTCTTCAGGTCGATCAGGTAGCGGATGACCTCCAGGATGTCGCGCTTGGTCAGGATCTGACCGTCGAGGGGCTCCTCGAGGCTGAACTTGAAGTTCAGCTTGAGGCGGCCGACCTTGGACAGGTCGTAGCGCTCCGGGTTGAAGAACAGGTTGCTGAACAGGTTCGTCGCCGTCTCCGGCGTCGGGGGATCACCCGGGCGCAGGCGCCGGTAGATCTCCATGATGGCCTGCTCGGGCGACTCGATCTTGTCCAGCATCAACGTCTCACGCAGGTACGGACCCACGTTGAGGTTGTCGATGAAGAGGACCTTGAACTCCTTGATGTCGCGCTTGAGGAGCTCGTCCACCTTCTCCTGGGACACCTCCTCGTTGCACTCGAGGATGACCTCACCAGTGTTCTCGTCCACCACGTCGTAGGCGGACACCTTGGTGAAGAGCTCGTCCGCGTCGATGGGCAGCTTGGTCATCTTCGCCGCTTCGAGCTTCTTGATGGCGGCGCGCGTGAACTTGCGGTTCTTCTTGACGATCAGCTCACCGGACTTGGTCTTGATGTCGCGCGTGGCGCGCTGACCCGGCAGGAGCTCCAGCTCGACGGACTTCTCGAAGTCCGCGGCGCTCTGCAGGTAGATCGTCTCGGTGGCGTAGTAGTAGTTGAGGATCTCCTCGGTGGAGCCCTTGAAGTCGAGCGGGTTCTTCTTCGCCGTGTCACCGACAGCGCCCAGGGCGCGGATGAGCACGGTGGCCGGCAGCTTGCGGCGCCGGTCGATGCGCACGTACAGCAGGTCCTTGTGGTCGAACTCGAAGTCGATCCACGAGCCGCGGTACGGGATGATGCGGGCGTTGTAGAGCAGCTTGCCCGACGAGTGGCTCTTGCCCTTGTCGTGGTCGAAGAACGCACCCGGGCTGCGGTGCAGCTGGCTCACCACGACGCGCTCGGTGCCGTTGATGATGAACGTACCGTTCTGGGTCATCAGCGGGATTTCGCCGAAGTAGACCTCCTGCTCCTTCACGTCGCGGATGGACTGGGCGCCGGTCTCCTCGTCCTTGTCCCAGACGACCAGGCGGACGACGACCTTGATGGGCGCAGAGTAGGTCATTCCGCGCTGGTGGCACTCATCGACGTCGTACTTCGGCTTCTCCAGGTGATAGCTCACAAACTCCAGCGAGGAGGTCTCGTTGAAGTCCCGGATCGGGAAGACGGACTTGAAGACACCCTGAAGGCCAAGGTCCTCACGCTTCTCCGGGGCGATGTCGGCCTGGAGGAACTTCTCGTAGGATTGCTTCTGGATGTTGATGAGATTGGGAATGTCGATGATCTTCGCGATTTTCGCGAAGGTCTTCCGCACGCGGAAATTGTTCTGGATCTGCGTCGGCATTCGGTCTCCGGGGACGGCTGCTCGGGCGGGGCAAACTTCAGTAACGCGCGGCGGCGCCGGGAAATTTGGCAAATGTCAAATGGGCAAAGCCGGTGCCCCAGCAAAGGGAGCACCGGCCTGCTCATCCGATCAGCAGGCTGCCCGGGATTTCCCGGAAGAACAGGGCAGCCCCTGTACAGAACTACTTGATCTCGACGGTGGCGCCAGCCGCGACGAGCTGGTCCTTGATCTTCTTGGCGTCGTCCTTGTTGACGCCTTCCTTGACCGTCTTGGGCGCGCCCTCGACCAGGTCCTTGGCCTCCTTCAGGCCCAGGCCGGTGATGGCGCGGATCTCCTTGATGACGTTGATCTTGTTGGCGCCGGCGTTCGCCAGCACCACGTTGAACTCCGTCTTCTCCTCGACAGGAGCGGCGGCAGCGGCGGGGCCAGCGGAGGCAACGGCCACGGCGGCCGCGGAAACGCCCCACTTCGCCTCAAGCTGCTTCACGAGCTCGGCCGCTTCCATGACGGTGAGCGAGGAGAGCTGGTCGACAATCGAATTCAGGTCAGCCATTGAACTGTGTCCTTCTGCGGTTGACTAACGGCGGGCGACCCATCTGGGCTGCCGCACCGAAGAGGTTGCGGTAGAAAAACTTCTCGGGATGATTACTGCCCCTGCGACTTGTCCGCGTTGGCCTGCAGCACCCGCGCGAGCTGCGACCCGGGGGCCGCGATGGTCCGAACCAGCTTGCCTGCCGGCTGGTTGAGCATGCCGAGCAACTGCCCGCGCAGCTCGTTGAGGCCCGGCATCTTCGCCAGCGCCTTCACGCCGTTGACGTCAATCTTCTTGCCGTCCACCACGGCGCTACGGACCTTGATGGTCTCCATGTCCTTGATGAAATCCATCAGGATCTTCGCAGGAGCCACCACGTCGTCGTAGCTGATGCACAGGGCCACGGGACCGGTGAAGTCATCCGAGATCACGGAGACGGACGTACCCTCAGCGGCACGGCGCGCCAGCGTGTTCTTGATGACCTTGTACTCGACCTTACCCTCGCGGAACTTGCGACGCAGCTTGGTGACGGTCTCCACGTCCACCTTGGAGAACTCGGCGACAACCGCCGTCTTCGTCCGGGCGAACTTCTCGTGGAGCTCCTTGATCATCTCTTCCTTCTCGCTCTTCAGCACCTTGACTCACCTCCTTCATGGCCCGACCTGACGGTCGGGCGTGATGCCTGGGCCAAAGTGGCAGAGCGAGAGGGGGGCCTCCGAGAGGCACCACACCGCACCTCCAGTCTCGGCAGGGCTGACCTTGCGGTCGTTTGAACCAGGAGTGGATGGACGGCCCGACCGGTTGCCCGGTTCCCAACGGACACGTCTTCTCCCTTCCAGGTCCCTGCTGTCATGAACCAGGTCGGAACGCCGCGTCTCTCGACATGGCGCTCCAATTGCAAAAGCCGGGGGCCTATACCCCCGGCTTTCACAAAGATCCAGCACTTTTATCGGACTGATGTTCCACGGGCGACGGGACTGACGCTCCCCGTCAGGGAGCGCACCCTTCCCTGCCCGTCCTGACACCCGCGACTAGCGGTGACGCGCCAGGATTTCCGTGGTGTCGAGCTTGATGCCCGGCCCCATGGTCGTCGAGATGGCGATGCCCTTGAGGTACACGCCCTTGGCGGTGGCCGGCTTGAGCTTCATCACCAGGTCCACCAGCGCGTTGAAGTTCGCCTCGAGCTTGTCCGCGGCGAAGGAGGCCTTGCCCATCTTCGCGTGGACGATGCCCGCCTTCTCCGCGCGGAAGTCCACCTTACCGCCCTTGGAGTCGCGGATGGCCTTGGCGACATCCATGGTCACCGTGCCGACCTTCGGGTTCGGCATGAGGCCGCGGGGACCGAGCACCTTACCGAGGCGGCCGACGATACCCATCATGTCCGGCGTCGCGATGACGGTGTCGAAGTCGAGGAAGCCCTCCTCGATGCGCTTCTGGAGGTCCTCCGCGCCCACGATGTCCGCGCCGGCGTTGGCGGCCTCGGTGGCGCGCTCACCCTTGGCGAACACGGCCACGCGCACGGTGGCGCCGGTGCCGTGCGGGAGCACCACGGCGCCACGGACCATCTGGTCCGCATGCTTCGGGTCCACGCCCAGGTTGATGGCGACGTCGACCGTCTGGTCGTACTTCGTCGCGCGGGTCTCGACCGTCTTCTTCAGCAGCGCGAAGCCCTCGGCGACAGGGTAGCGCTTGTTGCGGTCCACCAGCTCGTTGGACGCGCGGAACTTCTTTCCATTGGTAGCCATGGCAGGAATCCTTGAAAGATGGGGCGGGCTAGCCGACGACGTCGATGCCCATGGAGCGCGCGGTGCCGGCAATGGTGTTCATGCAGGCTTCGATGGACGAGGCGGTGGTGTCCTGGATCTTCTTCTTGGCGATCTCTTCCACCTGCTGGCGGGTGATCGTGCCCACCTTCTCCTTGCCCGGCTTCTTCGCGCCCGAACCCTTCTTCTTCTCCGTGTGGAGACCCGCGGCCTTCTTGATGAGGATCGCGGCGGGAGGGGTCTTCAGGATGAAGGTGAAGGAGCGGTCCTGATACACGGTGATGATCACCGGGATGATCAGACCCTCCTTGGCCTCCGCCTGCGTCTTGGCGTTGAACTGCTTGCAGAACTCCATGATGTTCACGCCCTGCTGACCGAGCGCGGGACCAATCGGCGGGGCGGGGTTCGCCTTGCCGGCGGGGATCTGCAACTTGACCTGACCTGTGACCTTCTTCATCGGCGGACTGCTGCCTTTCGAGAGGGTGGTTCCAACGGGTCGCCAGACGGGACGACCCTCCCACCCGTTGATCCGCGCCCGGGTGACGGACGCGGAAGACTGGGGAAACTAGCCGGTGGTCTTCTCCACCTGCATGAAGTCGAGCTCCACGGGGGTCGCACGACCGAAGATGCTGACGAGCACGCGCACGCGGCCCTTCTCCGGGTTGACCTCTTCCACGGTGCCGTTGAAGTTCGCGAACGGGCCGTCGATGACGCGCACCGTGTCGCTGGTCTCGAACTGGACCTTGGGCTTGGCCTTGTGGGCGCCCTCGGTGACCTGCGCGGTGAGGCGCTCGACCTCGCGGTCCGACATGGGCCGGGGCTGCTCGTTCTGGCCGACGCCCGGGAACCCCGTCACCTTGGAGGTGTTCTTCACCAGGTGGACGGTGATGTCGTTGAGCTCCATCTGGACGAAGATGTAGCCCGGGAAGAGCTTGCGGCGGGTGGTCTTCTTCTCGCCGTTCACCATCTCCACGACCTGCTCCATGGGGATGAGGATCTCACCAATCAGATCCTGGTCCTGCAGGCCCTTGAGGCGCACCTGCTCTTCCAGGTTCTTCTTCGCCTGGTTCTCGTAGTTCGAGTAGGTCTGGACCGTGAACCATTTCTTCGCCATTACAGCTTCCCCCACAGGGCAGGCAGCCACTCCACCATCAAGTTGTAGGCGACGGTGTCGATGCAGAAGAGCAGAACGGCCGCCACCAGCGAGGCGACGACCACGGCCATGGTCGACGCGCGGGTCTCCGACCAGGTAGGCCAGGTGACCTTCATCAGTTCGGACGCCACGTCGATGGAGAGGGCGTGCGTGCGAGGGTGGAAGTAGGCCGCCAGCACCAGGGCCAGGGCCGCCACGTAGCCCACCAGCGTCGACACGCGCCAGCCGAGCCCTTCAAAGAGCTCCACGTCGTTCCAGCCGAACCGGCTCCAGAGCAACCCGAAGACGTGCTCCAGGAAGAGGGCCAGCACGATGCCGGTGACGAGATAGAAGATGACCACGAGCCGCTTGGGGTCGATGCCCGAGCGGTTAGCCTGCTGGCTGGCCTCAGATGCCGTCGCCATGGTGCCTCACGAGGGACTGCGGAAGCGGAACTGCGAAAAGACAGGGACCCCCGGCACCGCTCGGTACCGGGGGTCCCTGTACTGAAGCTGGCAGGCCAGGAGGGATTCGAACCCCCAACACGCGGATTTGGAGACCGCTGCTCTACCGTTGGAGCTACTGGCCTAAACCTTCATGGAACGGACGACCTAGACCTTGCCTTCCTTGTGGTCCGTGTGCTTGCGGCACCGAGGGCAGAACTTGCTCAGCTCGAGCTTGTCCTGGCTCTTCCGCTTGTTCTTCGTGGTCGTGTAGTTCCGCTCTTTGCACGTGGTGCATTCGAGCGAGATGATGGAACGGTTACCCTTAGGCATGGTTCATTTCACCAGATGCGAGAAGGGAAGGCTACAAAAGCAGCCCTCCCCTCCGCAACTCAGTGCCCGTGAAAGCCGGTCGGCGGGAAGCCGACTAGGCGATGATCTCCGCAACGACGCCGGCGCCCACCGTACGGCCACCCTCGCGAACGGCGAACCGGAGCTCCTTCTCCATCGCGACCGGGGTGATGAGCTCCACCTCGATGGCGATGTTGTCGCCCGGCATGACCATCTCGACGTTGTCCGGCAGCTTCACCGTGCCCGTCACGTCCGTGGTGCGGAAGTAGA
>NZ_RAVW01000141.1 GCF_003611585.1 Corallococcus exercitus
ACCCCGTCCCTTCTCACCCCGGAAACAGCAAGCCGCTCAAGCGAGCCGGGCGAGCAGCCGCGTGAGGGACACCTCCGTCTTCGCGTCCGCGATGTCCCCGCGCCGGCACGCGTCCAGCACCGCGGAGAGCGGCCGCCACTGCAGGTGGATGCCCTCCTCCAGGGGAGAGCCGTCCCCCTCCACCTCGCCCGGCTCCACGCCGGTGACGTCCACCGCGGCCGGGAAGACCTTCTCCGACAGGATGCCCGGTGCGAGGAAGAACGCGCCGCCCAACAGCTGGATGTCCTCCGGCCGCACCGTGTAGCCCGCCTCCTCCTTCACCTCCTCCGCCGCGCGGCGGCGAAGGCCCTCCTCGCCCTTGTCGGACGGCTCCAGCAGGCCCGCGACGATCTCCTCCACGCGCAGATAGCTCACCGTGTCAGGCACCGTCATGGACGCGGTCTGCTCGCGGCGGAAGTACGCCGCGGGGCGCAGGTTCATCCGCGTCAGGACTTCCACGTTTCCATCCGACGCACGGCGGTAGATGAGCACCGACACCGCATCCAACCGGGGACGGTCCACCACATCCACCCGGTACACGGAAGAGGAGGAACCGTCCGCGCGCCGGTTGCGGCAGCGCAGCCGGCGCACCCGGAGGAAGCCCTCGTCACAACGCGCCGTGGCGGAGAAATCCTCGATGATCTCGATGTCAGTCACATTGGAACTGCTGGGACGCATGTCTGCCTGCTCTCCTGGTACCCTGGTAGGTGGAGGTGCCACGGGTGGCGTTGCTTGCCCGTGCACCTTTGATCCCGTAGGTTGCGCCGTCCTCAAGTCGTCACTCCCTACGAATCACGGATCCGTCACGAATGTGTCGCGCACTGCTCGGCCTCTTCTGCGCCTGTGCCCTGGCTCTCGCCTCGTGCATGCCTGTGCTGGAAGGCCAGGACTACCACCTCGAGGGTCAGGAGGTGCGGCTTACCCTCCTTCATACCTCTGACATCCACTCGCGCCTCATCCCCTACGACTTCACACCGCTGAAGACGGACCAGGACCTGGAGCTCATCCCGGAGGCCGGTCCCTTCGGCGGCGCCACGCGCATCGCGTCCATCCTCAAGCGCGAGCGCAAGAAGGGCGACCGCATCCTGCACCTGGACTCAGGTGACTGCTTCCAGGGCGCGCCCATCTTCAACGTGAACACGGGCGAGGCGGAGTTCCGCTTCCTCTCCGAGCAGCACCTGGACGCCGCCGTGGTGGGCAACCACGAGTTCGACGCCGGCGCGCTCAACTTCACCCAGAAGGCGCGCAACTTCGCCAACTTCCCGCTCCTGGCCGCCAACTACTTCTGGGACGACCCGAAGACGACGGGCACCAACGGCACCGCCATGGTGACCAACCCCTACACCATCAAGGTGATCAAGGGCCTGCGGGTGGGCGTCATCGGCATGGCGAACATCTCCTCGCTCAACTCCATCGTGGAGGGTGGCAACAGCCTGCAGGTCACCCCGCTGGAGCAGAACGAGGCCGCGCGCTCCTACGTGGAGCTGCTGCGCCCGGTGACGGACCTCATTGTCATCGTCAGCCACCTGGGCCTCACCGAGGACCAGGATCTCATCCAGGGCTACGAGGCCTACTATGAGTACGGCCGCGCGAAGCCCTTCATCGAGCGCGCCCACGACCAGTGGAAGGTGCTGGAGTGGTTCGGGCCGGAAGGCAACGACAAGTCGGTGGTGCGCGTGCACATCGCGGGCGTCAGCGGCATGGACGTGGTGCTGGGCGGCCACCTGCACGTGGTGCTCAACCCGCCGCAGCTCGTGACGGACCCCGCCGGCCGCAAGGTCGTGCTGTCGCACTCGGGCGCGTTCGCCAAGTACGTGGGCCGGCTGGAGCTGGTCGTGAAGATGCCGGCGCGCCTGGGTGAAGGCGAGGGCGCCGAGGTCATCAGCCAGGACTACCACGCGTTCCCGGTGGACGCCCTCTGGTGCAACGAGGCGATGCGCAAGTACCGCTTCGACGACAACATCTTCTGGGATCCGGGCAAGTTCATCCAGGCGCCGGGCGTGCGCGAGGCCATCGCGGAGTGCGGCCGTCAGGAGGACGCGGAGACGACGGACATGCTCATCCCGTACCTGCTGGGCATGGACGTGAAGCTGCAGCTCACCTCCATCTTCTCCTACGCCCCCACCGACGTGCAGCGGCGCAACAACTCCAACGGCGGTGACTCGCCCCTGGGCAACATCGCCGCGGACTCCATGCGCAAGCGCAACCGCGTGGAGGCGGAGATGGCGCTCACCAACTCCCTGGGCATCCGCGACAACCTCTACGCGGGCGTCGTCACGCAGGAGGCGATGTTCAACGTGTTCCCGTTCGAGAACACCATCAACATCATGTACCTGTCCGGCGTGGAGATGCAGGAGATGTTCGACTTCGTCACCGAGCGCTCCGCGGAGCGCGGGTGCGTGAGCCAGGCGCAGATCTCCGGCGCCCGCTTCACCATGGACTGCGCCCAGGTGCAGCTCAACGACCTGCGCATCGCGTGCACCCCGGCGACGGTGGCCAAGGACTGCCCCCAGGCGGACCGCGAGGGCCACGCGCCGTGGACGTGCCTGGAGGACACCAGCGGTTCGCGCTGCTGGGCGCACCCGGGCATCGACATCCAGATCAACGGCAAGCCGCTGGACACCAACGGCACGTACAAGGTCGCGGTGAACGACTACATCGCCAAGGGCGGCTCCGGCTTCGCGGTGCTCAAGCGCAACACCACGCGCATCGAGACGGGCATCAGCCTGCGCGACTCGCTCATCGGCTACATGCAGGGCTTCTGCAGCTGCAAGGACCTGCTCGAGGGCAAGGAGACGTCCAGCAACGGCACGCGCTGCGGCTCGCTCGTCAACGGCCAGTGGACGGTGGATGAGAAGACGCTGAACTCCTGCAAGGTGTCCAAGACCTTCGAGGACGCGCTGAACAACAAGGTGGGCAGCTGCTCCTGCCTGGACCTGCTCAAGGTGCCCGCGGACGCCGCGGAGCAGCAGAAGGCCATGGCCAAGTGCGGCCTGCCGGACATGACGAAGGACGCGGCGCTGGCGCAGTGCGCGCTGCCGCAGGGGCCCTACACCGGCCGCTGCACCTGCCGCGACCTGCTGGTGGGCGGCAACCCCACCTGCGGCACCGTGACGAACCAGCTGCGGTCGTTCTGTGAGAAGCCCACAGCCATGCCCATCGCGAGCGCCATCGAGGATGGCCGCATCGGGCGGAGGGTGAAGTAATGAAGCGACTCTTCCTGCTGTCCACGCTGGCCCTCGCGGCCGGCTGCTACACGAAGGAGTCCGAGACGCCCACCGGGCTCAGCTCGTTCCGCGTGGAGGTGACCGGCATCACCACCGGGGACTCACCCGGCGCGCTGCTGCCGGTGGTGAACGCGTGCGCCGCGAAGTACGGCAACGACCAGGCGGCGGTGCCGCCCGCGGTGCGCGGCACGACGGACTGCCCCTACACCCTGCCCCGCTCGGACGTGGACATCACGTTGTCCATCACCGCGCTGGACGGCAGCGGCGGGGAGATGACGTCCTTCAACGGGCCGGTGTCCTTCCGGGTCATCCCGGGCGACCTCACCGGTGACTACGGCAAGCGCTGGACGCAGCTGACCAACGGCAAGGGCACCGGCAGCGTGCGCGTGGCCCACCTCTACGGCGAGACGCACGTCTGGGTGCAGGACCAGGACCTGGAGCTGGACTACGCGGACGGCGGCGTCGTGGGCGACCTGTCCCAGCTGCCCCAGGAGCCCGCGGTCCGCACGTACGCGACGGGCCTGTCCTCGGGCATCCGGTTCGAGGAGCCCGCGCTGGCCACCATCAACATGCCGGAAGGCGGCTCGGAGACGAGCGTCTACATCAAGCAGTTCATGCGCGTGGGCCGCAACCCGGAGGCCGGCGAGCCGCTGACGCAGAATTGCGACCCGTCCGACCCCAACAACGGCAAGCAGATGATGCTGCTGGTGACGGGCACGGACTCCAGCGGCTTCTACGTCACGGACATGACGGCCTGCCGCGTGCTGGAGAAGAGCGTCCCCGGCGCGAACATCCAGACCGCGGAGCCGGACGGCTACAACCCCGGCCGCTTCAACAGCATCTACATCTACAACTACTCCTTCCCGGAAGGGCTGGACTCCGGCGACCTGCTCTGGACGCTGTCCGGCACGGTGGCCGAGTTCACCAACACCACGCAGATGAGCTTCCCCGCGTGGACGCTGCGCGAGAACGTGCGCCTGCTGCCCCAGAGCGAGTGGAACAAGTACCTGGACCAGGTGCCGCCGGTGGAGGTGAACGGCCGGCTGTGCGGCTACAGCAACTCGCCGTACCTGGACGACATCCTGTGTGGCTACAGCTACAAGAACTACAAGATGGAGAGCCTGGAGTCGTCGCTGGTGAAGCTGCGCCGGGTGAAGTTCCCCAAGGTCTTCCGCAACTGCGACGCCAACGGCAACAACGACATGCCCATGTTCTGCCCGGTGGGCCCCAGCGCGACGCGCAGCTGGCAGAACTGCTTCGCGGAGCCGCCGGATGATCCGGACCTGCCGGAGCGCCAGTGCGTCATCGACTGCACGCTGGGCATCGGCGAGTACGCCGGCACCATCTGCGCGGAGAAGACGACGTACACGAACTTCGGCCAGTTCGTGGTGGAGATGAACGCCACGGGCCCCGCCTCCGCGGGCATGGACGAGTCCGTCCCCGGCCGCATCATGAGCGTCACGGCGGGCACCACGTCCGTGCGCCCGTCGAAGTCGCTGCCCCAGGGCTACCGGCTGAACATCCTCTGCAACCAGCCGGTGCGCGCGCGCTTCGGCGACGACACCGTCACGGTGGACCAGACGGGCACGCTCATCCCCGCGAACACCCGCTACGAGTACACCCTGAAGGGCTCCGAGGTGACGGTCGCGCTGGTGCGCGACGCCGCCGCCACGGCCAACGCCAGCTGCAAGGTCGCGCCGGACACGCGCTCGCGCATCAGCCTGCAGATCAAGGACGCGGTGCCGGACCTGAACCCGGACTGCAGCGAGAACGACCCTGACGCGGCGAAGGCGCTCCAGTGCCGTCAGCTGCGCGCGGCCACCTTCGACGTCGTGGGCCACCTGAAGCACGTGGGTCCCGCGCGTCCGCGCTGGAACGTCCTGCCGAGAGACCAGGACGACCTGTGCTGCTACCCCGGGCCCGGGATGGAGTGCCCGAAGCCCATCAAGCCGTGCCCGTAGTCGCCATTCACCTTTGAGCAGTCGCATTGAGCGCACCCGGCGGTAAGCCGGGGCGCTGGGAGGAGCGGTCTCCCCCGGACCGCTTCCTGGAGGGACATTGAAAACGTTGCAGACGCTGGCCCTGGCGGGCCTGACTACCCTTTCCGCGCCCGCTTGGGCCGGGGACTTCGTGGACACACGTTTGTCGTTCGTCTTCGCGGACGACAACGTGCTGGCGGGCGCGGGAGAGACGACTCCCAACAGCCCCAACGCGCGCTTTGGCGCGGGCAACCAGAACACGCAGTTCTACGACAACTTCAACACCAAGTTCTCCGGCTTCGAGTCGCTGTCGAACGTCGTGCTCTACAAGCGCATGCCGGCGTTCTTCGAGGGCCTCACCACGGAGGCGGCCCTCACGCTGCTGGTGCTCGAGCGTCCGTCCGGTGGTGTCGACATCCTCGACAACTCCAGCTACGTGCGCCTGAACTACCAGCCGCCCGGCTGGGGTGAGAAGGAAGGCCTTTCGCTCACCGGCTTCCCGGTGTCCGCGGACCGCTTCCGTCTGGGCTACGCGTACCGCATCTCCTGGGGCGGCAGCCCCATCTTCACCAACCGCGCCGGCGCGGCCGGTGTGCCGGGCGCCAAGCTGCAGCTGACGCGCGACCGCTGGTACGCGTACCTGGGCGGCAAGACGGCGCTGGTGCTCAACGACCTCATCCTGGAGCAGGAGACGCTCTACGGCGTGATGGCCGGCGCGGGCTGGGACATCCTGGAGACGCTGCGCGTGGAAGCGGGCGGCGGCTACTTCCAGAAGGGCATCGTCCCGGGCCTGGCGAACCAGTCCATCGAGGCGGGCGTCAACGCGGCCGGTGTGTCCGGCCAGGTCGTCTACCACGTGGGCGTGCCGGTGGGCACGAGCGTGGACTTCCGGCTCTACAAGAACGACCCGGAAATCTACCAGCGCTTCTTCGCGCCGGAGCAGTACCCGGGCGGCCTGTCGTACTCCCTCTCCCTGGAGGGCAGCTACCTCACGCAGACCCTGCAGGACCCGGACAAGTTCGGCGCCACCAAGCCCCAGGGCGCCGTGGCGCTCGCCTTCCAGGGCCGCGCGAAGCTCAACCGGTTCCGCTTCAACGCGCTGGCGCTGGTGCGCAGCCTGTCCTTCATCCAGTTCGACGTGCCGGGTTTCCCCCCGTTCCAGGACTTCCCCACGGGCACGGTCCTGAAGCCGGAAGTCTTCGGCGCGCTGGGCGTGGACTACAACATCGCGAGCCTGCACCTGACGCCGGGCTTCATCTTCGGCGCGCAGCAGCCGGCCTCCTTCCGAAGCCCGGTGCCGCTCGTGGGTGGCAGCAACCCGCCCCCCGCCCTCACCGGGACGCGCACGGTGGTGGTGCGTGACGCCAACCAGCTGAGCATCCTGCCCAGCACCTGCGGCGGCTCCGGTGCCTGCGAGGCGGAGCTCATCTGGTCCGCCAAGGCCACCTTCCGGTGGGACCTGTCGGAGACGGTCGCGGCCGTCGGCGAGGTCTACTACACGTACGACACCAACCGGACCACGTTCGAGGACGACGTGACGGGCATCGCGCAGCCGAACTTCGAGAAGCCGCACGCGCTGGGCTTCAACACGCTGCTGCAGGCGCGCTTCTAGGCCGCCCTGCCCTTCTGGCTGTCACCCGCGGGGCCCGCCGTTTCCACACGGCGGGCCCTTCGTGTTTTCAGAAGGCGGACGTCATCCGCACCACCTCGTCGAAGGCGGTGAGGCCCTGCGCCAGCTTGCGCACGGCGGCCTCGCGCAGCGTGCGCATGCCGCTCTTGCGCGCGGCCTGCACCAACTGCTCGTAGGGCGCCTCGCGGGCGATGAGCTCGCGCACCTCACGGGTGGTGGAGACGATTTCGAAGACGCCGGTGCGGCCGGAGAAGCCGGTGCCCCGGCAGCGCACGCACCCCGCCCCCTTGGACAGCTTCACACCGCCGGGCAACAGCGGCAGGGGGGCCTGGAGGGCCAGCAGCTCGTCCGGCGTGAGCACCGCTTCTTCCGCGCAGTGCACGCAGACGCGGCGCAGGAGGCGCTGGGCCATGACGCCCAGGAGGCTCTGCGCCAGGAGGAAGGCCGGCACGCCCAGGTCCTTCATGCGCGCCACCGCGCCCAGCGCGTCGTTGGTGTGCAGCGTGGAGAGCACCAGGTGGCCGGTGAGCGCGGCCTGGAGCGCGTTCTCCGCCGTCTCCGCGTCCCGGATTTCACCCACCATGATGACGTCCGGGTCCTGGCGCAGGATGTGGCGCAGCGCCCCCGCGAAATCCAGGCCCACCTTGGGCTGCACCTGCACCTGGTTGAAGGTGTCCCAGACCATTTCGATGGGGTCTTCAATCGTGGTGACGTTGACGTCCGGCCCCGCCACCGCCTTGAGCGCGGAGTAGAGCGTCGTCGTCTTGCCGCTGCCCGTGGGGCCCGTCACCAGGATGAGGCCGTGGGGTTGATCGATCCACGACTCGAAGTGGCCCTTCTCGTCCGGTTCGAACCCCAGCTGGGCGATGTCCTGCACCAGCGTCTCCGGGTCGAAGATGCGGATGACGACCTTCTCGCCGAAGGCGGTGGGCAGCGTGGAGACGCGAAGCTCCACCTCGCGGCCGTCGCGCTCCGTCTTGATGCGGCCGTCCTGGGGGCGGCGCTTCTCGGAGATGTCGATGCGCGCCAGCATCTTCACGCGCGACACGATGGGCGGGTGCACCTGCGCGGGCAGCGAGTACACCGGGTGCAGCACGCCGTCGATGCGCAGGCGCACCACGGCGGTGGCCCGCTTGGGTTCGATGTGGATGTCCGACGCGCGGTTGTCGAAGGCGTAGCGCAGGAGGTAGTCCACCGCCTGCACCACCGGCCGGTCCGACGCCTCCAGCTCCTGCGTGCCGCTGAGCGACACCAGCTGCTCGAAGTTGGCGATCTGCGATTGCGAGTCGCTGAAGTCGTCCGCGGCCTTCGCCAGCGTCTTCTTGAAGCCGTAGATGTCCGCGATGGAGCGCAGGATGTCCGTCTTCGCGGACAGCACGGGCTCCACCGGCTCGCCGGTGAGGCGGTGGAAGGACTCGAAGAGCTCGCGGTCGAAGGGGTTGGCCACCGCCACGCGCAGCCGCCCCTGTTCGGTGCGCTCCAGGGGCAGCAGCACGTGCTTCTGCGCGTAGGGCCGGGACACCGTGCGGGTGGCCAGCGCCATGTCCATCTTCAGCGGATCCAGCTTGCGGTAGGCCAGCCCGGAGGCGCGCGCGGCGGCCTCCGTGACGCGGTCCTCGTCCAGCACGCCCCGCCCTCCCGGCGCGGGAATCTGGAAGGCCGCCACCACCTCCACGGGCGACACGTCATAGCGGGCGGCGTCCTTTCCCGTTCCGCCCTGCGTCTTGATGACGCGAGCGCGCGCGGCGGGCTCTCGCGCCAGCACCTCCTGCGCCTGCTGGGGGGTCAGCAGGCGCTGGGCCACCAGGGCTTCCAGCAGGAAGCCCAGGGTGAAGTCCGTGGCGCTGCGCGAGGGGCCGCTGCTTCCGGGGGGAGCCGCCTGGGTCAACCGTTCCTCCTTCTGCGGGTGGCCAGGAGCAACACGCCCAGGCCCACCAGGAATGCCGCGGACGTGGGGGCGCTCTGGCAGCCGCAGCCGCCGGGATCGTTCGTCGAGCCTCCCGTGCCGCCGTCCACCGGCGGGGGCGGCGGCGTGCCGCCATCGCCGCACAGGGCGCAGGTGCCGCCGTCCGTCTGCGCGTAGGGGTCCTCGCACTTGCCGCCATTGCCGCAGAACAGGCCATTGGGGCAGTCCTGGTTGGTGCGGCAGGGGGCGATGCAAGCGGTCCCTTCCGCGAACGGCACGCACTGGAGCGGCGAGGAGCAGGTGCCCGCGCCGCAGTCGCGGAAGCAGAAGCGGTCATCGCCGGTGCCCGCCGGGCGGCAGGTGTTGCCGGGGCTGCACGTGCAGGTGGACACCGAGCACGGCTCCGCGCACACGCCCTGCGGGTTGCCGTTGAGCTTCAGGCACTGCTGGTTGGTGCCGCACTCCGAATCCTGGAGGCACGGGTCGCCGACGTTGCGCGTGCCCGTCTTCTGGGCCACGCAGGCGTGGTCGCACGAGCGGCAGGCGTAGTTGCCGCCGCAGTCGCTGCTGGTGGCGCAGTCGGCGACGCACACGTCGCCCCCGTTCTCCGGCAGCGTGGTGCAGGTATAGCCCTCGCGACAGTCGCCCTTGCCCGGGCGGCAGTCCTTCAGACAGCGCTTGCCCACGGAGCCCACCGTCGCGCAGGTGGAGCCGGTGGGGCAGTCCGCGTTGGCGATGCAGGACTCCGTGCAGTAGCCCTTCGTCCACGCCGGGAAGGCGGTGGTCTTGTCCGCGTCCGTGAGGCAGCGCGAATCCGGCGCACCGCACGTGGTGGCGTCAGCGCAGGGGTTGCCCACCTTGGTGCCGGTGCCGAAGGGCTCCGGCAGACACGCGGACTGCGCGCCGGGGACCAGGGTGGACGCGATGCACTGGTAGGGCGCGGGGCAGAAGCCCGGCGTGCCGGTGGGGCAGGCCTTGGAGCAGATCTTCTGCGTGGCGCCGCTGGTGGTGGACCGGGTGGTGACGCAGGTGAGCCCCGCGCCGCACGCGGTGGTGTCACACGGCGAGCCCACCGCGCCCGTCTGCGGGTAGTGCTTGCAGAGCGCGCCCTTGTCATAGGACGTCAGGGTGCGCCGCTGCTGGCCGGGGTCCAGCGAGAAGTACATCACCGCGTCCGTGTAGAAGAACGTGCTGCCCAGGCCCAGGCAGTGGCCCACCTCGCGCGTCACCGCCGTCTGGATGTCGATGAAGCCCGCGGGCGTGGGGGAGAGCGTCGTGAACTTGTAGCTCACGGCGTTGAGGAAGATGTCGCACTGGTAGACGTAGCCGCTGTGGCGCAGCGGCACCGCGGCCGCCACGCTGTCGCCGGCGTTGAGCACGTCCTTGAACTCGGTGCTGTTCGGGTCCGTGACCCAGATGGCGGCGACGCTGAAGCCGTCCAGCCGGTCGTTCACGTCCGGGATGGGGACGATGGTGGACTTGCCCTTGTACGAGAAGGCCGGCCACGCGCAGTCCACGTCCTGCCAGGCCTGGAAGGCCTTCTTCACCGCGTCTTCCACCAGGGTCAGGTCATTGCCCGCCGGCTGGTTGTTGCGCGCGTCCAGGTAGTACGGGAACGGGTCCTGGCTGTTGTTGAGCACCCAGTGATCCAGGAACTGGTAGTCCTCCTGCGTCTGGGCATGCGCTGTCGCGGCCAGCGCCAGCAGTCCAAGGAGGAAGACACTCCGCTGCGACCCACGAATCATCACCCGCACCTCGTCACGTCACGTCCGCACGGGGCGCCTGCCTGGCGCCCGGACGTCACCGGGCGGACAGTCTACCCGTGAACCGCGCGGACGGTGGCATCCACCAGCGCTTCGGGCGTGGGGCGCTCGGCGACGGCGGCCACGGGGATGCCCAGCTGCGTCAGCGCCGTCGCCGTGGTGGGGCCGATGGCGACCACCTTCGCGGACGACAGCGGCTCACGGCCCACGCCCTCCACGAAGGCCTCCGCGGTGCGCGGCGAGGCGAAGAGGACCACCTGGGGCGGGGCCTCGGACAGCTGCGCCAGGGCCTCCGGTTCGACGGCGGCGGCGGCGCTGCGGTAGGCCGTCACGCGCGTGACGCGCACGCCCAGGTCGCGCAGGCCGTCCTCCAGCTCGCGCCGTCCCTCCTCCGCCGCCGGCAGGAGCACGTCGTCGTCCGGCCCCAGCACGTCGCGCAGCGCGGTGAAGAGCGCCGCGCCGGTGCCCTCGTGGGGTTCGGCCTCCACCTTCAGGCCATAGCCCTCCACGGCCCGGGCGGTGCGCGGCCCCACGGCGGCCAGCTTCACGCGGGACAGCCTGTCCAACGTGCCCGCGAGCCGCAGGGCCTCCACGAAGGACTCCACGGCGGAGGGGCTGGCGAACACCACCCAGTGGTAGCGCTGCACGTGCTCCGCCGCGGACGCGAGCGGACGCGGGTCCTCCGGCGGGTGCAGCTCCAGGAGCGGCAGGCTGAGCACGTCCGCGCCCTCGTCCTCCAGGAGGAAGCACAGCTCCTCGGCCCGCTCACGGGGGCGCGTCACCAAGACTCGGATGCCTTCCAGTCGCCGTTCCACGGCCGGCACTCTAGGCGCGCGGCGCACCTTCGCGGCGGCCGAAATCGCGCAGGATGTCTCCCGCCCCGCGCGACAGCAGCTCCTCCGCGAGCGCTTCCCCCAGCCGCTCCGCTTCCGGTACGGGGCCCTTCACCTCGCCCCGCACCACCAGCGAACCGTCGGGCCGGCCCACCAGGCCGCGCAGGTACACCTGGCCGTCCTCCACCGTGGCGTGGCCGGCCAGCGGCACCGTGCAGCCGCCCTCCAGCTTCGCCAGGAAGGCGCGCTCGGCGCGCACGGCGTCGCGCGTGAGGGCGTCCTCCAGGGGCGCGAGCAGCGCGCGCACGTCCGCGTCCGCCTCGCGGCACTGGATGGCCAGCACGCCCTGCCCCACCGCCGGCAGGCTGTCCGCCACCGGCACCACCTGGGTGATGTGGTGGTCCAGGCCCAGGCGCTTGAGCCCCGCCGCCGCGAGCATGGCGCCCGCGAGCTTCAGGTCGCGCGTCTTCTGCAGCCGCGTCTGCACGTTGCCGCGCAGGGAGACGATCTCCAGGTCCGGACGGCGCGCGCGCAGGATGCAGCTGCGCCGCAGCGACGACGTGCCCACCTTCGCGCCCGCGGGCAGCATCGCCAGCGTGTGCCCATCCGGGCTGCAGAACGCGTCGCGCGGGTCTTCACGCGCCGGCACCGCCGCCAGCATCAGCCCTTCCGGGAACACCGACGTCATGTCCTTGAGGCTGTGCACGGCCACGTCCGCGCGGCCGTCGAGCAGGGCCTGCTCGATCTCCTTCACGAACAGGCCCTTGCCGCCCACCTGGGACAGCGGCGCGGACAGGAAGCGGTCGCCCTCGGTGGTCATCTTCACCAGGGTGACCTCCAGGCCGGGGTTGCGCTGGGTGAGCAGCGAAGCCACGTGATTCGCCTGCCACAGCGCCAGCGGGCTCTCCCGCGTCGCGATGCGAACGGCCTTCATCGCCGGCTCCCGGTGGCCACCACCGTGTTGCGCGCTTCCGTCGTGGACACGGCGTCCCCGTCCGGAGGCGCGATGGCGGCGGCCTCCGCCTCCGTGAGGCCGAACAGCTCCGCCGCGGCGCCCGCCAGCCGGTTGCCTTCACCCTGGGGCCCCACGGCGCGCAGGCGCGCGGTGGGCTCATGCAGCAGCTTGTTCACGATGGCGCGTCCCATGGCCTCGATGCTCTTCTTCTGCTTGTCGGTGAGGCCGTCGCCCAGGCCCATGAGCGTGCGCTCCACCTCCGCGCGGGCAATGGCCTCCGCGCGCTGACGCAGGCGGGCCAGCACGGGCATCCCGTCGCGCAGCGCGCGCTCCCGGGCGAAGCGCGCCACCTCCTGCGCCACCAGCCCGCCCGCCTTGTGCGCCTCTTCCGCGCGCGCGGCGGTGTTGTCCGCGACGAACTTCTGGATGTCGTCCACGTCGTACGCGTGCACCCAGTCCAGCGTGCCCACCGCCGGGTCGATGTCGCGCGGCACCGCCAGGTCCACCATGAACAGCGGCCGTCCCTTGCGCGCCTTGCCCAGCGCGCCCACGTTGTCGCGCGTGAAGATGGGCACCGGCGACGCGGTGCTCGTCACCACCACGTCCGCGGCGGCAAGCAGCGTGAAGAGTTCCTCGAAGGGCCGCGCCACCCCGCCCACCTCCGCCACCAGTCCTTCCGCGCGGGCCAGGGTGCGGTTGGTCACGATGAGCTTCCCGGCGCCCGCGTTCTTCAGGTGCCGCGCCGCCAATTCGCCCATCTCTCCGGCGCCCACCACCAGCACCGTCTTGTCCTTGAGCCCGTCGAACACCTTGCTGGCCAGCTGCACGGCCGCGGACGCCATGGACGTCGCCGCGCGCCCCACCGCCGTCTCCGTGCGCACGCGCTTGGCGCAGCCGAACGCCGCCGCGCACGCGCGCGTCAGCTCCCCGCGCACCGCGCCCGCGCCCTGGCCCCGCTCGAAGGCGTCCTTCACCTGACCCAGGATCTGCGCCTCGCCCAGCACCATGGAGTCCAGGCTGGACGCCACGCGGAACAGGTGGACGAGCGCCGCCTCGCCCTGGTGCTCGTACAGGTGCTCCAGCGCCTCCGCGCCTCCCAGCGAGTGCAGCGTCTCCCGCGCGCGCTCCCGCGCCAGCTCCGCGCTGGGGGCCGCCAGGTACACCTCCACGCGGTTGCACGTGGACACCCAGAGCGCTTCGACAGGCGCCTGTGCCAGGCGCTGCAACACTTCCGTCTGCCGGGCTTCGGGCAATGCCAACCGCTCGCGGACGCCCAGGGGCGCGGTGCGGTGTGACACGCCAATGCAGATGAGTTCCATGGCTACGGCATCCCCGGGCCAGCGGCGGACAGGTCGTAGGACGACAGGAAGGAGACCAGCACCAGGCAGAAGCCGGCCATGGTGAGCAATGCCACCCGCCGGCCTCTCCAGCCAGCGAAGATGCGCGCGTTGACGAGCGCGGCGAAGACGCCCCAGGCGACGAACGTCGCCACGTGCTTGGCTTCGAGCGCCCAGGAGAGGCCGCGCAACGTGGTGGTGAACAGGGCCCCGGTCGCCAGCGTGAGCGACAGGGCGATGAAGCCCCACAGCACGAGCCGCCGGTTGAGCGTGTCCAGGAACTCCAGGGACGGCAGCCGGGAGAAGAGCAGCCCGAAGTGCTTGGTCTTCACCTCTCGCTCCATCAGCAGGTACATGACCCCCACTCCGGCCGCCACGCCGAAGGCCGTCATGCCCAGGAGCGCGATGGTGACATGCACCGGCAGCAGCGGCTGGCGCACGGCGTCCGGCAGCGGCGTGGACCCACCGTGCAGCAGCATGCCGATGAGCAGCACCGCCACCGCCAGCGGCGTGAGGAACGCGCCGATGACGGGCTTGCGGTAGCGCACGTCCAGCGCCAGGAACAGCGCCAGCAGCAGGAAGGCGAAGGTGGACATGCCCTGCGCGGGGCCCACCAACCGGCCCCCCTGAGCCCCCAGCATCTGGATGAGGGCAACGCAATGCATCAGCAGGCCCGTGCCCACCAGCACCCGGCCGGTGACGGCGAGCACCTGGGACTGGCGGACCAGGAAGGCGAGGTAGACGAGCGCGGCCAGGCCGTAGGCGTGGCAGGCAAGCGAGACGAGCGTATGGCTCATGGCGGCAGGCTCATAACCCCGGCCGAGGAGGCATTCACTCCTGCCTCAGCCCATTTTATTGAGAATGAAGGCCGCCAGCAGGTCGGTCTCCGAATTGGGCTTGCGCTCGGGGGAGGGCGAGCCCACCTCCGTCACATAGCCTGGAACGACTTCGTAGGCGGAGTCCCCCACCAGGATGGAGTCGGCCATCTGTTCGGCGCCCAGGCGGCCGAGCTGCTCCTCGGTCTTCACCCGTGACACCAGCTGATGGGTGTCCTCACCCGACACCAGCTGCACGACGTGGACGGCGGGCGTGAGCGGCCAGTCGCTCCCTCCGTCGGCGGAGACCACCAGGCGGCCCTCGCGCAGGTCTGCTTTGTCCGCCAGCGCCCACTCCTCGAGCTGGGCCTGGGACAGGAAGAGCTTCGTCACGTCTTCCAGCCTACACCAGCCTCCCGCCGGAGCGGGCCTGGAAATGGGGTGCAACCCCCGGCGGAATGCGGCATCCGTTCCCACGAGGCGGCCCGGCCTCCCCGCGCCGGAGGATTCCCTCCAGGCACGGGGCCCCGGGATGCGCCCCACCCAAGCAGCGTGACACCAGGAGACGACATGGCTGGCGACGTGATCAACATCGGTGATTCGGACTTCCAGAAGCAGGTCCTGGATGCGCAACAACTCGTGCTCGTGGACTTCTGGGCCACGTGGTGCGCGCCCTGCCGCGCCATCGCGCCCTCCGTGGAGGCGCTGTCCTCCCAGTACAAGGGGCAGGTGACGTTCGCGAAGCTGGACATCGACGCGAACCAGGAGGCGCCCCAGAAGTACGGCGTCCGCTCCATCCCCACCCTGCTGCTCTTCAAGGGCGGCAAGGTCGTGGACCAGATTGTCGGCGCGGTGCCGAAGGCGCGCATTGAAGAGGTCGTGCGGAAGAATCTCTGAGCGCCCGTGTTCCCGGTGACAGGCCCGCCTTGTGGCCGTCCCTCCGTCCCCTCCCACCCATGACGCGCCTGGCCTTCATTGCCAGGGTTCGCGCCCCGGTGAGAGGGGACGCTGCGTCTGGGGCCCTCAACCAGACACCCGGACATAACAGGGCTCCGGATTCGATATGTCTGTAGAAAGACAACTCACCGCAACGGTAAGGGCTTTCACTTACCGGGGGCCGGCCGCCCTCCGACGCAGACGTTTCTCTGTACTTGAGACAAACGCCCGCCCGGCACGACTGGACGATCCTCCCGTCATGTTTTGTTCAACAGACATTGAAATTACATTACGAGTCAAACACGACCCCAACATGTCTTGTTGACAGAGTTCGCCACACCAGACAGAAGTCATGAGTACACGCCTGTCTTGATTGGCGAGTTTCAACAGGAGTTTTCATGGCACGCCTTCGCAAAGAATTGACTACGCAAGCACCGCTGACCCCTGCCCTGACGTCGTGGGCGGAGGCGCTGGGTGATGCGATCGGCCGCGGAATGCTGCGCGCGCTGAACACGGGGATGCCGGGCATGGGCGCTGTCGCGGCGTCGCCGGGCAACGGCGCGGTGATGGCGGGACGCCGCCGCGGCCGTCCCCCGAAGACGGTGGCGGGTGGGCCGGTGCCCATGGACCGCCGCTGCACGGTGAATGGCTGCACCCGCGAGCAGCGCTCCAAGGGCCTGTGTTCCGCGCACTACCAGGCCGAGCGCCGCAGGCAGATCGCCACCGGCAAGCCGGCCTGAGGGCCGCGCACCGGAGGCCTACTCGCCGCGCCAGGGGTCTCCGGGCGTGGTGGCCTTGAGCAGCTCCCAGGCCGCCATCACGTCGATGACCCGCTCCAGCTCATTGGGCAGGGAGCGGGCGCGCGCGGACTTGAGGTAGTCCTCCGTGAAGGCACGCAGGCGCATGCCCAGGAAGAGCCGGGCGAGCGCCACCTCCGTTTGACCTGAGAAGTCCAGGAAGCGCAGGGCGAACCCGCTGCGGCCCTCCTCTTCCGGGCCGCGCTCCTCGCGGACGATCTCCGCGCGGGCCTCCACGGGGGCCGCCCCCTCCTCCAGCGCGAAGCGCGTGCGCACCACCGTGCCCATGGGCAGGAAGAAGGTGCTCGCGAGGAAGGCGCCGCTGACGCTCACGTTGACGGACACCAGGTTGGCGGAGAAGCGCCGCCCGCCCGCGCCGTCATCCACCCAGAGGTCGAAGTGCGTGGCCAGCTGCGCGCGCGGGAAGTGCCGGTGCTCCGGCTCCCCCTGGTTCATCTCGATGCGGGGCGCGCCACCGGGCATGGACGTGGGCACGTTGCGTGAGGCCCCCACCGGCGGAACGAACGGCCGGGGTGTCTCCGTGCCCTCCGGCCCGCGGACCGCCGTGCCGGCCTTCACCGTCGTCGCACCCTTCCTCTGCACCGCCATCGGAAGCCTCCGGCCGTCAGAACATGTGACGGCGCATGCTGATGTTCACCAGCAGCCCGATGCACAACATCACCGACAGCATCGAGGAGCCGCCGTAGCTCATGAGGGGCAGCGTGATGCCCGTCACCGGCAACAGGCCAATGACCATGCCGATGTTTTCGAACACCTGCCAGAAAAGTGTGGCCACCACCCCCACCGCGACGAACGCTCCAAAACGGTCGCGCGCGCTGAAGCCCACGCCCAGCCCGAGAATGAAGATGCCTCCGTAGAGCAGGAGCAACAGGAGACAGGAGAAGAAGCCGTGCTCCTCGGCCCACACGGAGAAGATGAAATCCGTGTGCTGTTCCGGCAGGAAGCGCAGGCCTGTCTGGGTTCCCTCACGCCAGCCCTTGCCGGTGAGCCCGCCGGAGCCCACGGCGATCTTGGACTGGGCGGCGTGGTAGCCGCTGCCGCGCAGGTCCGCCTCCGGGTCCAGCCATCCGGAGATGCGCTGGCTCTGGTGCTTCTTGAGGTAGTGGCGCACGACGGTGGTGCGCGGCTCGGGCATCTCCCGGACGTAGTCGTTCCAGATGATGAGGCCGCCCACCAGCAGGCCCGCCACCAGCGTGGCGCCCAGGTACCAGCGCACCTTGCCGAAGAGGATGACGGTGCCGGAGGACAGGAAGATCATCAGCGCGGTGCCCAGGTCCGGCTGCACCAGCACCAGCGTGAAGGGCACCATCACCACCAGCACCGGCTTCCACAGCCGCACGATGCCGTACGACGGCTGATTGGGCTGGAAGTCGTCGTGGTAGACCTTGGCCAGCATCAGCACGACGCCAATCTTCATGAACTCCGCGGGCTGCAGGCGGAACGGGCCGATGACGAACCAGCTCTCCGCGCCCTTCGCCGTGTGCCCCACCAGCCGCAGCGCCAGCAGCGCCAGGATGTTGAGCACGTAGATGGGGAAGGCCATCCGCTGGATCCAGCGGTAGTCCACCAGGCACACCATCAGCACCGCGCCCAGGCCCACGGCCAGGTAGAGCCCCTGGCTGTGCCACACGGGCGCCATGGGGGGCCGGGCGGCGGACGCCAGGTTCCAGATGCCCAGGAAGCACACGCCCAGCACGCACACGACGAGCCCCCACGGCACGTGGGGCATCATCCGGCGCTCAATCCGCAGTTGCACTGTCGTCTCCGGTTTCCGAGGGCGGCTGGATGGGCTCTCCCGGCAGGTTCTCGCGCGGCGGTGCCACCACCGTGCGGGTGAGGGCCGCTTCATCCAGGCTGGGCGCCGGCGGCAAGGACGGCGTGTAGGGCTGGTTGGCGCGCGGCGGCGGCGACGTGGCGTCCTGCGCCTTCAATTCGAAGTACTTCTTCATCACCGCCAGCGCCGTGGGCGCCGCGTCCACGCCGCCGTGGCCGCCGTGCTCGTTGAGCACCACCACGGCCAGCTCCGGCTTGTCGGCGGGCGCGAAGCCGGCGAACCACGCGTGGTCGCGCTCGAAGTAGCTCATCTGGTGCGTCTTCAGACGCACCGTGCCGATGCGCGCCACCTGCGCGGTGCCCGTCTTCGCCGCCACCAGCATGTCCGCGGGCAGGCCCGACTTCTGCCGGGCACGGTACGCGGTGCCGCCGGGCTCCTGCGCCACCGCCTCCAGGCCCTCCACGATGGCCCTGAGGTGCGCGGGGTTGATGTCCACCTTGGACACCACCTCCGGCTTGAACTCCTCCATCACCTGCCCGTCCAGGTTCTCCAGCCGCTGCACCATCTGCGGCTTGTAGAGCTTCCCGCCGTTGGCCACGGCCGCGTACACCAGCGCCAGCTGCAGGGGCGTCACGTTGTCGTCGCCCTGCCCGATGGCGCTGTTGAGCGCCATGCCCTTGGTGTAGCCGCCGGGAGAGGCTTTGTCGTGGTACGCGCTGGACGGCATGATGCCCGGCACCTCCGCCACCACGCCGATGCCGGTGGGGCGGCCCAGGCCCAGCGACTTGCCCATCTCCGCGATGGGGTCCAGGCCGATGGTGTCCGCCACCTTGTAGAACCACGAGTCGCACGACGCCTTCATGGCGCCCTTGCCGTCCAGGGGCCCGTGGCCGCTGTCCTTGTGGCAGCGCCACACGCGCGCGCCCAGCCGGTAGCCGCCGGAGCAGTTCACCACCGTCTCCGGACGGAACACGCCGGACTTGAAGGCCGCCAGCTGCGTCACGACCTTGAACGTGGAGCCCGGGCTGTAGTGCTCCGCGGCCACGCGGTTGATCATCGGGTGGAGCGGGTCGCGCGCCAGCGTGGCCATCTGGGTCGGCGTCACGCGGCCGGTCAGGAGATTCGGGTCGAAGCCGGGACGGGACACCAGCGCCTTGATGAAGCCGGTGTTCACGTCGATGGCCACCACCGCGCCCGTCACGCCCGGGAACGAGCGCTCCGCCTCTTCCTGCAGGCGCATGTCGATGGAGAGCACCAGGTTGCTGCCCGCCGTGGGCGGGATGACCGCGTTCTCCCCCAGCTTGTCGTTGAGCTCTTCAATCGTCTGGCCGCGCGCGTTCACCACTTCCTTGCGCACGCCGTCCTGCCCGCGCAGCTTGGATTCGAAGTACCGCTCCAGGCCGCGCCGGCCGATGTAGTCGCCCAGCGCGTACTTCGCGCCGTCCCCGTTGAGGCGCTCCAGCTCCTCCTGGGTGATTTCGTTCATGTAGCCCAGCACGTGCGACAGCACCGTGTCCGCGCGGTAGTTGCGGTGCGGAACGGGCACCACCTCCACGCCGTCCAGGATGTCGCGCCGGGCGTTGAGCCGGTCGTATTCATCGCGCGTGAGGTCCACGCGCACCGGCACCGGCTGGAAGGGCGCGTTGCGGCGGCTCATCCGCACCAGGTCTTCAATCTTCTTGCGCTGGTCCGCGTCCCACTGGAGCAGCTCCGCCAGGCGCGGAATCACCTGCTCGAAGCAGTCCGTGCAGAAGGCCGGCGTGACGAAGGCGTCGAAGGAGGGACGGCTGTCCACCAGGATGGTGCCGCGCGCGTCCTTGATGACGCCGCGGTCCGCGCGCAGGCGCACCTCCTTCACGAAGTTCGCCACGCTCTTGGCGGCGTACTCCTCATGACGGATGAGCTGCAGCCGGTACAGCTGGATGGCCAGCGCCACCATGCCCAGCGACATGGCCAGGCCCAGCCACAGGAAGCGGCGCTTCAGGTCCCGGCCCGGCGTGGTGTTGCCAATGGTCGGAGGCGTCAACGGAGCAACCCCGCCGGGCGCTCCTGCGCCACTTCAAACCGCTTGAACAGCGGGAAGAGCAGCAGCGCCGCCACGCCCGTGAGCGCCAGCTGCACCGGCATGCCGGAGAGCAGCGGCGCCGTGTGGCCGTCCTTCACCGTCAGCCAGGTGAAGAACGTGGACAGGAGGCCGTGCCCCAGGTCCGCGCCCATGGCGAACAGCGCGAAGGCCACCGGCCCGCGCACGTCCACGAACGACGCGACCAGCCGGCCCACGAGGAACGTGAACACGGCGAGGAAGGTGAAGAGGCCCGTGGGCTGGCCGCTCATCAGGTCCAGGAGGTAGCCCACCGCGAAGGCGGAGCACGCCCCTTCCGTGAGGCTCGCCCGGAGCGCGAGGAAGGCCACCAGCACCACCGTGACGTCCACGCGGCCCAGCACCAGCCCGGCCTGCTGGACGAACACGGACTCCAGCGTGAGCAGCACCAGCGCCAGGATGATGGTGACAAGGAACTTCATTTCTGCGCGCCTTCCGCCGACGCCCCACCCGAGGCCATCGCGCTGTACGGGCTGCCCACCACGAGCACCTCCTCCAACCGGCTGGTGTCCACCGCGGGCTGGATGTCCGCCCCCTGGAACATGCCGTGCTCCTTCTTCTCCAGCTGCGTCACCCGCCCCACCACCAGCCCCGGCGGATAGATGCCGTCCGTGCCGGAGGTGATGATGAGGTCGCCGTCCTCCACGTCCTCGGTGCGCAGCATGTTCTCCAGCGTCAGGGGGCCATTGCCCGCGCCCGCCGCAGTGCCGCGTGCCCGCGAGCGCTGCACCCGCACCGCCACCCGGCTCTGCGGATCCGTCACCAGCGCCACGTCCGCGTAGCCGCCCGTGGACCGGATGACCTGCCCCACGATGCCGTCCGGCGTCACCACCGACATGCCCCGGAACACCCCGTCCTTCTCCCCGCTGCTGATCCGCACCGACAGGAGCTTCGCCACCGGGTTCACGCCCACGACCCGCGCCGGAATCTCCGGGCCGGGGGCGGCCTCCGCGTACGCCAGCAGCTTGCGCAGCCGGCTGTTCTCCGAGCGGGCCTCGCCCAGGGCCTGCACCGTCGCCCGCAGCTGGAGGTTCTCCAGCCGCAGCGCGTCATTGTCCTGACGCACGCCGCGCAGGTCCAGGTAGTTGCGCACCGCGGCCACGGCGCCGTCGATGCCGGCGGTGAGCCCCTGCTGCACGGGGGCCGTGAGCGCGATGACGCCCCGGTCGAGGAAGTTCGGGTCGCGGCCACGCCGGCCGCCCAGCAGGAAGGCGCCGAGCGGATACAACAGGAGGGCGGCCACGAGGAGGAAGCGGCGGTACCGCTTGAGAAGAGACAGCACGGACGGGGGCTTTCCCGGGGTGGGCG
>NZ_RAVW01000142.1 GCF_003611585.1 Corallococcus exercitus
CTGCGTGGGTGGGCTGCCGGGTGCGGCCTTCGCGGGGGTCGCTACTTTGAGGGCGGGAGGTCGCGCTCCTGCCCCGCGACACGCCTGCTCATGGACCTCTACAGCGCCGCCAGGCGGATGGCCCGCCCCTTCCGGTTCACCAACCCGGCGTCCTACCGGGAGGTCCCCCTGGCGGGCCGCGGGGTGATTGGCGATGGATGCTCCTGCGCGCTCGTGCGGCCGGACGGTGTCATCGACTGGCTTTGCTTCCCCCGCTTCGACAGCCCGAGCGTCTTCGCGGGCATCCTCGATGACGAGAAGGGGGGCATCACCGGCATCACCCCCGTCGTGTGGCCCTTCGAGAGCCTGCAGCGCTACGACCCGGACACCAACGTCCTGGAGACGCTGTTCCGCTTCGAGCGCAAGGGGGCCATCCGCATCATCGACTACATGCCGTGGACCAACGACCCGCGCTCCACCGTCCACGAGGTGCACCGGCGCATCGAGTGCCTGGAGGGCCCGGTGGAGCTGAACATCGTCTTCGACCCGCGCTTCAATTACGGGGCGTCGCGGACGCGGGTGGAGCGGGAGGAGCACGGCCTGGTTGCCCGTGGGTCGGGAGGGGAGCGGCTGGTCGCCGTGCTCAGCGGGGAGGCGGAGTGGCGGCCCTGCGAGGCGCTGCGCGGCCAACCCTGCCGGGGAGACACGGGCCTCCAGACGCGCATCCGGATGGGGCCGGGCGAGCGGCGCTGGATGATCCTGGCGTGGGATGCCGACCGGCCGGAGCCGCTGGCCACGTACCGGCCCTTCGACCACCTGCGGGACACGCGCCAGGCCTGGCGTGAGTGGGCGCAACAGCTCCACTACGAGGGGCCGTGGCGGCACCACGTGATGCGCTCCGCGCTGGCGCTGAAGCTGCTGATGTACGGCCCCACGGGCGCGATGGTGGCCGCGCCCACCACCTCGCTCCCCGAGTGGATTGGAGGGCCTCGCAACTGGGACTACCGCTTCAGCTGGGTCCGCGACTCCGCGATGGCGGTGCGCGCCACCAACCTCCTCGGCTTCCAGCGTGAGTCGCGCGAGTTCTTCTACTTCGTGCGCGACACGTTGCAGCGCGGTGACACGCTTCAGGTGATGTACACGCTGGACGGTGCCTCCGTGCCGCCAGAGCGGGAGCTGGACCACCTGGCCGGCTTCCAGGGCTCGCGGCCGGTGCGGCTGGGGAACGATGCGAGGGACCAGTTCCAGTTCGACACCGCGGGCGCGCTGCTCGACGCGGCGTACCTCTACGAGCGCTCCGGCGGGAAGCTGCCGCTGCGCACCTGGAGGCTGCTCCGTTCGGTCATCCAGGCCACCGCCCGCCGCTGGTGCGAGCCCGACCACGGCATCTGGGAGCCGCGCCGGGAGATGCGGCACAACGTCCACTCGAAGCTCATGGGGTGGCTGGCCCTGCGCCGGGGGCAGCACCTGGCACGGCTCTTCGGGGAGGTGGCGCTGGAGCACTCCAGTGCCGCCCTGGCGGACGTCATCCGGGCGGACATCCTGCGCAACGGCGTGGATCCAACGCGCAAGCACTTCGTCGGCGTCTACGGAGGGAACGAGCCGGACGCCGCGCTGCTGCTCTTGCCCATCGTGGGCTGCTTCCGGGGGACGGATCCGTTCATCCTGAGGACGCTCGACTGGCTGCGCGCGGAGCTGGGCGCGGGCCCGTTCCTGCGCCGGTACCGGATGGATGACGGAGTAGGGGGGCCGGAGGGAGGCTTCATCCTCTGCGGCTTCTGGCTGGCGGAGGCGCTGGCGCTGGCCAATCGCATCCAGGAGGCCGAGGACGTCTTCGTCGCGCACGCGGAGGCGTCGAACCACCTGGGCCTGCTGGCGGAGGAGATCCACCCGCTGACGCGCGAGCAGTTGGGAAACTTCCCACAGGCCTTCAGCCACCTGGGCCTCATCAGCGCCGCCGCGCGCATCGACCGCGCGCTCAGGCTCCGGGACGAAGGGCAGTCAGAGCCTCCGCACCTCCTGGAGCCCGAGCCGCCAGCCATCGAGTGACCCGGTTCCTCCTCTGACAGGGCATTCCCTGTCAGAGGCGGTTGCCGCGGGAACGTCAGTTGCTCAGGCAGACCCACTTGTTGGCGGGGATCTCCTGGCAGAAGCACTCGCCAAAGGTGCCATTGGCGAACTGGCAGCCCGTCTCCGCCCCCGGAGTACAGCGGCGGGTCTGGAGCGTCTCACAGCTGCTGAGGAGCTCGGCGGAGTCCTGACCGGGCTGCATCCCGCTCTCGGCACCGTCCGTCACTTCAGCGCCACCACAGCCTATCCCGAAGATGGAGACGACGGCGAACATCGCGAACCCACGAAGAACCATGTGGCACTCCTTCTCGCTGGTGAGGTGCTGATGCAACTGCTTACGCGCGTGTTGGTCAAGCTTTACCCGCAAAGCACGATGTCATTGAAAAGCTCCGCGCGGAGCGTTCTCCGTGTTTGGGATTGCGAACAGAGGGTTGACCGGCTCCGGGGTGCCCGTCAGCGATTCGCCGTGGGAGGACGCTGCTTCGCACGCAGGCTCAGCAGCACACCCGCGAGCAGCGCAGTGCCCCCCAGGAGCAGCCGCTGGGTGAGGGGCTCTCCGAGCAGCAGCACCGCGCCCACCGCCGCGATGACCGGGACGCACAGCTGCACCACCGCCGCGCGCGCGCTGCTCAGGTGGGGCAGCGCCGCGTACCAGAGGCTGTAGCCCACGCCCGAGGCGAGCGCGCCGGACGTGACCGCGAGCAGCAGCCCCTTCGACGACGGGGGTGGGGCCGCGTCCAGGGCGCGGGCGAGCAGCACGAGCGCCAGGGCCAGCGGCACGCTGCGCACGAAGTTGCCGGCCGTTGCCGCGAGCGGGTCCGTGCTCCCACGCCCCCGCAGGCTGTAGATGCCCCACGCCACGCCCGCCGCGGCCATCAGCCCCGCGCCAATCGCGTCCGGCGCGCTCGCTCCGGGAAGCGTGAGCCCCGCGAGCCCTGCGAGTGCCACCGCGAGCCCCGCCCACTCGAGCGCGCGCGGCCGCTCACCGCGCGCGAGTCCTGCCGCGAGCATGGTGAGCTGCACGCAGCCAAAGAGCAGCAGGGCGCCCACGCCCGCCCCGATGCGCACGTACGCGAAGCTGAAGCCGGCCGCGTACACGAAGAGCGCGAGCGCCGAGGCCCAGCTCCCGTGCCCTGGCGCTCCACGGCCGCCCCGGCGGAGCCGCAGCAGCAGCGCGAGCACCAGCGCTCCCGACGCAAGCCGCACCAGCGTGAACGAACCCGCGTCGATGCTGCGCGCCGCGCCCCCCGAGAGCGCAGCGCGGCACAGCAGCGAGTTCGCGGCGAAGCCCAGGAGGGCAAGCAGGGTGAGGAGGGGAGTGCTCACGCCGAAGGGACATAGCGGGCCGCGTGACGCGCGTCACGTCCCCGGGGCATCACCTCCGGCTGAAGTGTCTCATCTCCTCTTCGACAACGGCTTCCGGGTCGTCCACTTCACGCCGCCCGGCTCGGGCTGCTCAATCCAATCCGGCACGAGACGGGGCGCGCATGGCGCAGGACGGCGCGGAACATGAGCGGCGCGGGTGTGACCTGTACGTCTTGCTGCGAATCGGAACAGGGTGATAATCCTTGTTTCACCGCTCTCTGTCACTGCCCCCCGAGGAGCTTCATTTGAAAATCCATTTCGGTGTTGCGCTCATGTCCGCGTTGGCTGTGGGGTGTGGAGCAGGAGCGCCTTCCCCAGGGACGCAGGAGGAGCTGAAGACAGACGCACAAGCCATCTCCTCCAGTTTCAATGGCTGTGCCTTCACGACTTCGGTTCCGGAGAGGGTGGCACCTTCCATCTACCCGGAATGGAACGAGGATGTCCGAGCCACCGGAAGCATCCAATGCGACACCGCGGGCTCCTACAACGTTCTGCACAACCTTCAGGTCTGGAACGCGCAATGGCAGAGCTGGGACAACTACCATTTCTGGGATCCCACCATCTACAGCCTGGCTGCCGGTACCGCGCTGAACTTCGAGAACCGCAACTGGTTGGAGCCCTTCTGCTACCGGACGTCCATGGCCATCCAGAAGTTCGATGCGAACCGCACGCTCATCTGGACGTCTCCGACGATCTACTCGTCGGCGGTCTCCCTGGGGCAGGCCTGCCCGGCGGGCGCGTGCGTTCCGACGACTTGCGCGGACCTGGGCAAGAACTGCGGCAGCGTTCCTGACGGCTGCGGCGGGACCTTGAGCTGCGGCACTTGCGGTACGGGGACGACTTGCGGCGGAAGTGGCACCGCCAACGTCTGTGGCACCGCACCGACCCTGACGCTGACCGCCACCGGCAGAGCGGGTGAACAGGTGACGTCCACGCCCGCGGGCCTGAGCGTGAACGTGGGCACGACCGGCACGGCTGCTTTCAACGCGGGAACCTCGGTCAGCCTCACCGCCTCCAACGGACGGAAAGCCATCTGGTCCGGAGCCTGTAGCAGCGCGGGTGCGAAGACCGCGAGCTGCACCTTCACCCTCACCGCGGCCAGCTCCGTCACGGCGAACATTCAATAGCCGTTCCGCTGAAGCCCGTCATCGCGGGCGAGTCCGGCGGGAAAGGCCGCGGTGAAGCGGGGCAGCTCACGTCTGGGGCGGTGGCGTCTGAAGCCCCAGCAGGGTCTTGCCGAGGAAGTCGCGGATCACCGCCGGAGACCAGGCCATCAGCGGGCCGCTCATGGCATCGCGCAGGTAGCGCTCGATGGGGTGGCTCCGCATGTAGCCCGAGCCTCCGGCGAGCTCCATGGCCGCGGTGGTGATGGCCACCGCGGCCTCATTGGCCACGACCTTGGCCTGCATCTGCAGCACGGGGAAGTCCGGCTCCCGCTGATCCGTGGCGATGGCCGCGCGCATGGCCAGCGCCCGCGCCGCCTCCAGCCGGAGGCTCATCTCCGCCACCGAGAACTGAACCCACTGCATCTCCGCGATCGCCCGGTTCTCCGGAGGCAGCTTGCGCTCCCTGGCGTATGCGATGGCGAAGGCCAGCGCCGCTTCCGCGATGCCGATGGAGATCCACGGCAGCCCCAGGGCGATGGGGTTGGGCTGGGAGGGATCCAGCCGCAGCCGCCGGGACTCCGGCAGCAGTGTGTCCTGGAAGTGCAGGAGCTGGCTGCGCGTGGCCCGCATCCCCAGGGTGTCCCAGACATCCTCCACCCGGATGGAGTCGTCCTTGTCGATGAGGAAGAAGGTGGGCTGGCCATCACACACGGCATTGGTGAGCAGGTAGCCAGCCCGCTCGCTGCCCGACACGAAGCGCTTGGCCCCGGACAGGCGCCAGCCGCCCTCGGCGCGTCGGGCCTCCTGGTGCGGCATGAGGAACATGTTGCCGCTGGTGGGCTCGGACAGGGCGTTGCCGAACCAGGCTCCCTGGCGGAACCTGTCGTTGAATGTGGCCACCAGCGCGGGCTCCGGCAGCGCCAGGAAGGCGAGCCCCGAGCCCTGATGCATCAGCCAGAGCGTCCCGAAGGAGGCGCTTCCCCGGCTCAGGATGCTGACGATGCGCCCGAAGGTCAGCCAGGAGGCGCCCTCCAGCAGCGCGGTATTCAGCGGGGAGCGGGCCATGGCCTCGAAGCCCTCGTCAGGCAGGGAGGTCTCCCGGTCATGCCGTGCGGCCTGCTCTGCCAGCAGCCGCTGGATCCGCTCCGCTTCGGCCAGGCAGTCTGAATCGCTCATCGTTCGTTGGAGCTGTGACATGGAGGCGTCAGACATTAGCCCAGGCCCACGGGGCGGCGCAGCCCGTCCAGGATGCGCCCACGGCGCTGGGAGTCCTGCATCCGCGCGCCGTCATGGGCCACCTCCGGGTGCGGCCCGGGCGAGCTCCGTCGGGCTCATGCCCAGGAAGCGGCGCAGGCAGCGGGCCATGTGGCTTGGGTGTGAGAAGCCCGCCTCCATCGCGATCTCCGTCAGGCTCTTGCGCCCTTCCGTCAAGCGCAGCCGCGCGCGCTCCACGCGACGCTCCAGCACGAACCGATGCACCGGCATCCCCGTGGCCTGTTTGAACAGCGGCTTGAAGTGAGACAGGCTGAACCCCGCCACCGTCGCCAGCTCCGCCAGCGTCAGGTCCTCGTCCAGGTGCGCCTCGATGTACTCGACCACCCGCCGCAGCCGCCACGCCGGCAATGCATGGCGACGCCCGGTCGCCGAGGCCCCCGTATGGGATTGCGACGCGACCAGCCGCGCGGCGAGCGCCGTCGCCAGGCTGTCCACGAAGAGCCTCCCCCCCGGATATCCATCGTGGTCCTCGGCCTGCATCATCCAGCCGATGCGCTCGACCTGCGGGTCCCGGATGTGGATGGCTGGATCCAGTGCCGCCCCTTGCGCCCCCAACCCCAGGGACTCCGCGGCCTCCCGGATCAGCGCGGGCGTCAGCCGCAGGAGCAGCGACCGCGCCGGGCCTGACAACGTCCACCGCGTGCTCGACCCCGCCGGGACCACGCAGAACTGACCGTGGAGGCGCGCGCCCTGACGCTCGGCATTCCCCACGCGATACGTCACCGGCACCGGCTCCCCCACGTGCAGACAGAGGACATGGCGGTCATCCACCGGCGAGTCGAACCGCCCGGACGGAACCGGAGACGTGAGCACGTCGAGCAACGGCATGCGCTCCGGGCCAAGGCTCTTCAGCAGCGCGGCCGGAAGGCTCGGGTAGCACGAGGGTCGATCGGTCATCGCGGGAACCTTCTCCTTGGGGCTGCCGGGCCGCAACACGGAAGATCATCCGTTTGTGCCCGGGAACGGCCAGCGGTGCGCGCGCCGAAAAGGGACTCGCTGCAATCCTTGGCGCGTTCTCTCCTTCTGGAGTTCTCCCCATGAGACGTCGTTTCTTCCTCAAGTGCGCGGGTCTCGCCCTCGCGGTCAGCACGCTCGGCGCTTGCGCCTCACACCCGGAGGTCCACTCCCCCTCGGCTGGCGTCACGGCGGCCCGGGTGACGGACGCGGCGGCCTGGCGCGCGGCGCGACGCTTCGCCCCGCTCCCGTTCGGAAAAATTGCCTATGTGGAGCGCGGCTCGGGTGACGCGGCCCTGTTCCTCCACGGAGCCCCCCTCAATGGCTTCCAATGGCGCGGCGCGTTCGACCGGCTGTGCGACGTCCGGCGCTGCATCGCCCCGGACTTCATGGGCCTGGGCTACTCGGAGGTCCCCGAGTCCCAGCCGCTGGCCGCCACGGACCAGGTGGACATGCTCGCGGCCCTGCTCGACTCGCTCGGCGTCTCCCAGGTGGACATCGTCGCCAGTGACAGCGGCGGCGCGGTCGCCCAGCTCTTCCTGGTCAGGTTCCCGCAGCGGGTCCGGACGCTCCTCCTGACGAACTGCGACACCGAGCCGAACAGCCCTCCGCCCAAGGTGATGCCGGCCATCGAGATGTCTCGCGCCGGGACGCTCGCGGCCTCCACCGCGGAGTGGCTCACCGACCCGGCCCTGGCCCGCTCGACGTTCGGCGCGGCGGTCTTCCACAATCCCAACACCCTCACCCCCGAAGTCATCGAGACCTACGCCTCGCCCGTCGTGAGCTCGCCGAAGCGGCGGGCGCAGTACCACGCCTTCCACAAGGCGCTGCTCCCCAACCCGCTGGCGGGAATCGAGGCGAAGCTCCTTCGCACCCACGTCCCGGTCCGCATCGTCTGGGGCCAGAGCGACGACATCTTCTCGAACGAGGACGCGCACTACCTCGACCGCACGTTCCCCGGCTCGCAGGGGATCCGCTTCGTGCCGGGCGGGAAGCTGTTCTTCCAGGAGGAGAACCCCGACATCATCGCGGAGGAGGCCCTCCGTCTGTGGAAGGTCCATTCCTGAGCGTCGAGGTGACACGCGGAGTCCATCTGTACACGGGGCGCCACGGGAGGCGTCGTTCCCGGCCTTCCGGCGCCGGTCCGTAGTAGGAACGCCCCGATGTCCGACCTCGACGACGCCGCGCTCCTGGAACTGCTGGACCTGACCTTCGACGCACTCTGTGCGTCCCGCGTCTCGGATTGGGTGGACCCCGACCGGGTTCTCGCCGCGGTCGACCTCGCCCTGACGCCCGAGCGGGTGACGGGCTGGCACGCCCGGCTGGGGATCCCCCTGCGCACGCGCCTGCTCGCGCGCGCGGCGAAGAGCGGCATCAAGCTGGGCGCGTGGCTCCCCGCCGAGGCCACCGCGTCCCTGACGGCGCTCCTGGGCAAGCCGGTGCACCTGCCTCGCAAGGCCATCGATGAAATGGTGGCGTCCGAGCAGGTGCGGGAGACCGTGCGCACCACGCTCCAGGAGACCCTGTCGTCGCTGGTGAGCAAGGTCATCGCGGGAGCCCCCGGGGCGGGCGGCTCCGGGCTGAGGGATGCGCTGAGCTGGGGCGCGCGAGCGGCGGCCTCGGCGGGCAAGGGACTCCTGGGGGGCCTGGGCGGCAGCTTGCAGGACCGCGTGCGCGAGGTCATCGACGGCTCCATGGCCCTGGTGCAGCGGCGGATCGCCGACCGGCTGGCCAGCGAGGAGACCGCCCGCGCCCTGGGGGCACGGCGTCAGAAGCTCTTCCTGTCCACCCTGGAGAAGACGGAGGCCGAGGCCGCGCAGGCGCTGAGCCAGGTGCCCCACGAGCACCTCGACTCCCTGGCGCCCCAGGTGCTTGCGCACAACCTCGCGCGCCCCGAAGTGCGCGAGGGGCTGAAGGCCGAGCTCCACGCGGTCCTGGAGGACCTCTCACGGCACACGGTGGGGGAGCTGCTCGAACAGGCCGGCCTGCGGGACGCGACACGCCAGTGGCTGCATGCGCACGGCCTGCCCTTCGCGCGCACGCTGGCACGTTCCGCACCCGTCATCGCCTGGCGGCGCTCCAGGCCGTAGGCCGCGCCGACGTCATCGCTCTCCTGTCGATTCGGACACCTGCCATGTGACGGTGTCGGCGAGCGACCCATCAGGATTCGAGCCGTTCGCGCCATGCCTTCAGCGTGCCGACGAGGTCCGCGGAGAGTCCGCCGAACCACGGCTTGTCGGCGGAAGAATTGCGTCCGCACTCAATGATTGACATGTCGCCAGGTGGAGTGGCACGGACCACACCCGGGCTTTCCCAGGCATGTCCTGGCATGATGCGCCCCAGAACGGGCCCCCTCCATGCCAAAAATCGCAGAGCGCGCGCGGAAGTTCCTGGAGCAGGACGACAAACCACGGCAACTCCTGGCCCGCGCCGGACAGGCACGACAGTCCGCGGACGCGTTGATGCGGGTTCTCTACGTCGACTACCTGGTGGAGGCCGACTGCGACTACCTCCAGGAACTGATGAACCTCCGCACCCAACTGTCGATGGCGGAGTACGAAGGCCTCGGCCCCCGTTCGCGCGCCAGCCGCGAGGTGCCGACCTCGGAGTCCGGAGAGATCGAGTTCCGGGCGGACGCGGTTCCCGAGGTCGTGGACCTCTCGAAGCCGGTGGACAAGCACGCCGCCAAGAAGCCTCCCAAGGGCGAGTCCGTCCGCGCCATCGTCACCCGGGCCATGCTGGATCCACGGGTGGGCCCCCAAGACACCGAAACGCTATTCGACCGCACGTGGAATGACCCCAGCAACCTCGCCCTGCGTGAGATGCGCAAGCGAGAGGACAGGCTGTCCCCAGGCGACGTCGTCCGCGTCCGCTTCACCCAGCCCCTCCGTCCCAGGAGGCTGAGTGCGAGTGGCCGCTGGACCGGGGATGTGCACGCCCTGGACGACTCCGTCGTCAATTACGGCCGCTCGGCTCAGGGCCTGCCGGACAACTGGCGCGAGCTGATTGGCGGCATGCGGGAGGATCCAATCACCCGGGACTCCTATCTCCTGACGTACGTCGGGGAGCTCGCGGACGCCATGGAGATGCTCCAGTACAAGCTGGACGTCATGGACCGCGTCTGCAAGCGCTGGGAGCAGATCGCCGCGGACGCCCAGCCCCTCCAGGCCCTGAGAAGGAAATGGAAGGCCGACGAGCAGGCCTTGAGGGCGCGCATCACGGAGAAGGAGCGGGAGCGTCGCAAGACGCTCAGCCACCACTCGGGCGGCAACAGCAAGGATCGACGCATGCTGGCGAAGTCAGACGTCGCCGCCAAGAGCCGCGCGAAAGATGAACTCTCCCTCAAGCGAAAGACCTACCGGGAAGAGGAGAGCAGTCTCTCCACCCAGCTTCGCGTGAAGGTGGACGCACGCATTTTGGCGCACGGCAAGGACATTCCCCAGTTGTTCGGTCGGGTGTCGCCGGACCGGCGGAACATCCGCGCGCGGTTGGAGTTGGCTGGGTGTCTGCTGTTGCCGCATCCCTGCCCCATGGGCGGTGTCTTTCCCTCCCACGAATACTGCGTCATCAGCCGTTCCGCCCAGGAGGCCTCGCGCTACGACTTCCTCATCCAGCATGCCAACCGGCTGATCCGCAAATACGAGTTCCTGGAGACGGACAAGGCGCGCCGGGTCCTCGACAGCCGGGACGGCTGCATCTGCATCATGTTCGCGGAGGAGCTGAGCAGCGACGGCGAGCATTATGTCTATGTGCCCTTCTTTGGAATCTCGGGAGGGGCCAGTGCGGACTTCCCCCGGGACACCTACCTGAAGCGCCTGGGCGTTCCGTCGCTGGAGGGGGAGCAGTCGAATCCGGAGGCAAGCGCGAAGATGGGCCGTGCGGGTGAGCGGCTGGTGGAGCGCTTCTTCAAGCTCTTCAAATTCTTCGACCAGCGCAAGGCGCTCAACCTCAAGGTGCCCGCCAAGCAGGCCATGCTGAGCTACATGGGGTACATGGATGCGGACTGGTTGACGGAACACGCCCTGCACCAGCACCTGCACAACATCGAAAGCTGGAACTCCATCCAGTGCGCGGAGCCGTCCGCGGTGATGGCCGCCGCGCAGCTCTACTACCGCATGGCGGACATGGAGCTGAGCGTGCCTTTCGAGGGAGAGGTGCGCATCGATTTCAAGGACCACAGCGGCAACGGTTGGGGCAAGGAGACGTGCGGCCGCTGCGCCATCTCCGAGATGACCTTCGCGGGTGTGGTGAAATCCGGTGACCGCAAACAGGTCCGCATGAAGTCGGTCATCATGCGCAAGGAGGACGTGGACGAAGCCCACGCGAAGGACCGGCTGGAGTTCAAGGCCGCGCTCGGTCCGGAGCTGGTCTACAACCGCGACCGGAGCCGCGAAGCCTATGGCGCGCGCCCGCTGATGGACTCGATCACCAAGCGGGATGAACAGTTTCCCGCCATGGAGCGCTTCCACGGCCTGGGAATCGCGCAATCCAGCTCGCGACCGTTCTGGCAGAACAATCGGAAGCAGGGGCGGCCACTTCCCTCTCCCTCCCCCGACGCCATCCCCGCGCTCATCCAGCGGTATGGCCTCCAGGGCATCTTCTGCGCGGACGCCGGCGAGGACTCGAGGCGGGCCGTGCTCGACCCCGCGGCCGCCTTCAAGGCGCTCCAGGAGGATGCCCGCGGGCACCAGAAGGAACTCCAGGCCACGCTGGACCGGGCGTCGAGGAAGGAGGGCGGCACGGATTTCGATGTCACCCTCCAGCAGGCCCTTGCGCTCTCCGTCCTGGTGCAGATCGATGGAGCGAAGTCACTCGATGAGGCCTACCGCGAGTTGAGATCGCTGCCGGACAGTGTCTCCCTTTCTGGTACCAGCGACGCCGCGATGCATGGCTTCGTGCTGAACGCGATGGTGGAGGCGCTGGCTGGAATCCAGTCCTCCTTCCCGGAAGCCCACGACCCGTTCACGCCGGGCGCCGATGCGTTCTCCTCACCCGTGGAGGCCTGGACGACGGTGGGCAGCCACTCCCTCACGTCCGAGCACCGGCGGATGTTGGAGACGGAGCGCACCGAATACCTGGAGGATCGGGTCATCGACGCGTTCGTCGCCGTCATCGAACAGTCGCGTGCCCGCGTCAGCAGCCGCTACGACATCCCCGTGGGGGTGCTCGTGGGAAACGGACGCTGGGTGCCTCCCCAGGGACTGCAGACACCGAGGACCGGGGCGACGGTCGAGCTCCAGGTCCTCAACGTGGGTGGCAACCACTGGGTGCTGGCGGTCCGCTTCCCCGGGGAGAGCCAGACCGCGGCATATCTCTATGATCCGCTCCAACGCGGTCCGCCGTCCCCTGAATTGAAGACACGGGTCCGGCGCTGCTTTGGCCGGCATGACCTGGTCGTGACTGCGCTCACCGGTCCCCGGCAGCCGGGTGGCCATGAATGTGGCGCCTACGTCAGCGCCGCCATCGAGGTGCTGACGCGCGATCCCCAGACCCCTGAGACGGCGCGCGAGGCGCTGAGGCGGGCGCTTTTCAATAACGACACCATCCGCGGCAATATGTTCCAGTCCCTCCAGGACAATGCGTTGCATTGGATGTGAGAAGTGCTCCCTCGCATCGCGAGGCCATTCATTCACATCCCAGACTGCTCCCCGCCGTTCAAACCCAGCTCGGAGTTCATGTGAACCAGACAAAGGCGAAGAAGTCGCTGACCGGCATCGCGCTGTGGGGAGGACTCGCCGCGGGGTCCGCGCTGGCCATGGTCCCCAGCTTCACGCCGGCCTCGCCGGAGTCCGCGACGCCGCTGCGTCGGCAGTGCTCCCTTTCCTGTGCGGACTGCAACACCAACGCTGATTGTGGAGCAGGGGGCGGCATCTGCTCGACCCGGACTTGTTACTCCAAGTAGCCGTCCCCGGCCCAGACCGGAGGCCCGGGGCCGGCCTCCCATGCTGCGGGGGCAGTCCCAGGTGCTCCAGCCCCACTCCGGTCCTGGAGGCGACGGGGGCCCTGGCTTGACTGGATGAGGTCTTCCTGTCGCTGGTGGAGGCGAACCTGCGTGTGGGCGCGTCCCGGTTCCGTAGACAGGTTGATGATGCTGCCAGCCTGCTCGGGTGGAGGTTTCGGACGTTTCGCGACCCCGCGGGGCAGGGACCACTTTGAGTCAGAAAGCGTTACTGCTCTGGAAGGCCGCGCCAGCGTTGCTTTCCCGGCTTCTGGCCGAAGCTGGAAGTGCCACCCCCGGGGGAACCCATGTCGCTGAAGCTCCTGTCTCGGACGGTCGCGTCCGCCTGCGTGCTGTTCCTGCTGTCGGCGTGCCAGAGCGCGGGCAATCCCATCCCGCCACCCGATGACACACCCTGCCGTGGCACCGCGTCCGTACAGGCACCCGTGCGCGAGAAGTTCCTCAGGGTCGCGAAGCCGGTCTCCGGTGAGTACGTCGTCGTGCTCAAGGAGCCCCAGGAAGGGGGCGCCGCGTCGACGCCGGTGGTGGTCGCGCGGAACCTCACCGAGCGCTTCGGCGGCAAGGCCTTCCACGTGTACGCGCACGCGCTGCGGGGCTTCGCCGCGCGCATGAGCGAGAAGCAGGCCCGTGCCATGTCCGCCGCGCCCGAGGTGGAGTACGTGCAACAGAATGGCGTGGTGACGCTGGATGAGAGCCAGTCCGATGCGACGTGGGGGATTGACCGCATCGACCAGCGCGACCTGCCGCTCAATCAGCTCTACCAGTACCAGACGCAGGGCCGGGGCGTGCACGTGTACGTCATCGACACGGGCCTGCGCCCCACGCACAAGGAGTTCGCCGGGCGGGCGGACATCGCCTTCGATGCCGTCGACGATGGCCGCAACGGCGTGGACTGCAACGGCCATGGCACCCACGTGGCCGCCACGGTGGGCGGCAACGTGTATGGCATTGCCAAGAGCGCGTCGCTGCACGCCGTCCGCGTGCTGGACTGCGAGGGCTCCGGGACGACAGCGGGCGCGGTGGCGGGCGTGGACTGGGTGACCGAGCACCACCAGTCCCCGGCGGTGGCCAACATGAGCCTGGGCGGCGGGGAGGACGCGGCGCTCGACGATGCCGTGCGCCACTCCATCGCGTTGGGCGTGACGTATGTGCTGGCGGCGGGCAACGAGAACCAGGACGCGTGCAGGCGCTCTCCCGCGCGCACCGCCGAGGCCATCACCGTGGGTGCCACCACCAGCGTGGACCGGCGGGCGTCCTTCTCCAACCATGGCGACTGCGTGGACGTCTTCGCGCCCGGCGAGGGCATCCTCTCGGCCTGGGCCAGCGACGACACGGCGACCCGAACGCTGAGCGGCACGTCCATGGCCACGCCGCATGTCACCGGCATCGTCGCGCTCTTCCTGGAGGCCCATCCTGCCTCCTCGCCGCAGGAGGTCATCACCGCCATGACGGGCAACGCCACGCCGGACAAGGTGGCCAACCCCGGGCACTGCTCCCCGAACCGGATGGCCTACTCGGGCTTCATCGCACCCCTGCGGGCCCCCACCGTCCGGAACGGCGGGGAGTAGGCACGTCCTGCGTCCGCGCCCGAGCTCCGCTTCATGGGCTACGGCGGCAAGGGGGAGTTCGCCGCGACCACCCGCGACGTCTCCGATACGCCCCTCTTCTCGTTCAAGGGGAGCGCGAAGGATGCCGCCAACGCCATCAGAGGCTGGGGCACGGGCACCGGCAAGGCCCTGGGCGGCGCGGTCGCGAACCCCTCCAGCGGCACCGCGGGCCTGGGCGAGGCCCCCAGCACCGCGTCCCTCAACCAGCAGCTGTCCGCCGGCCGCCATGCCGGAGGCGTGCGCGCCTGAGGTCCCAGCGCGCCCCCGCCGGCCGGGGGCGCACTAGGAGGGAAAACAACTTTCACGGGGATAGCGGGGTGTCCTGTTAGACTCTCCTCGCGATGACGGCGTGCCCGGACGAAACGACGTTGAGCGACTTCCTGGAGGGGCGGCTCTCCGAGGAGGTCCGGGCGCGCGTCGTGGCGCACCTGGAAGGCTGCGCGGACTGTCAGTGGGTGCTGGCGGTGGGCAACGACGCCCTCCCCGGGGACGCGGCGCCGGAGCCGCGCCCGCCCCCGCTGGCCCGGGGGGCCACGCTCTCCCGCTACGTGGTGCTGGAGCGGCTGGGCGCCGGGGCCATGGGCGTGGTGTACGCCGCCTATGACCCGGAGCTGGACCGGCAGGTGGCCCTCAAGGTGGTGCGTCCGGAGGGCCGCCACGTGGAGGAGCTCCAGCGGCGGCTCCTGCTGGAGGCGCAGGCGCTGGCGCGACTGTCCCATCCGCACGTCGTCACGCTGTACGACGTGGGGACGTATGGGGAGTGCGTCTTCCTGGCCATGGAGCTGGTGGACGGCACGACGCTGCAGGGCTGGCTCCAGACGCCACGCGCGTGGGCGGACGTCCTGCGCATCTTCCAGGACGCGGGGCGGGGGCTCGCGGCGGCGCACGCGGCGGGGCTGGTGCACCGCGACTTCAAGCCGGCGAACGTGCTCGTCGGGAAGAGCGGCGGGGTGTGGGTCACCGACTTCGGCATGGCCCGTCCCCTCAACCGCGAGCAGGGACTGGCGGCGCGGGTGGAGCCGAAGGCCGCCACGTCCACGCTGAGCCCCCTCACCCGCACGGGCGTGCTCCTGGGGACGCCCGCGTACATGGCGCCGGAGCTGGTGCGGGGCCAGCGGGCGGACGCGCTGTCGGATCAATTCAGCTTCTGCGTGGCCTTGTACGAGGCCCTCTTCGGCGTGCGCCCCTTCGAGGGCGACAGCCTGGAGGAGATGGCCCGGGCCGCGGAGGAGGGCCGCGTGCGGCCTCCGCCGCGCGACGTGAAGGTGCCGGCCCGGTTGCGGCGCGCGGTGCTGCGCGGCCTGCGGGCCCGGCCCGAGGAGCGCTTCGCCTCCATGGAGGCGCTGCTGACGGCGCTCACCCCGCCGTCGCGGCGCGAGCGCGTGTGGGTGGCGACCGCGGTCGTGGCCTCCCTGCTGGTAGGGGCGCTCGTGTACGGCCTGGCGCCCCGGCACCCGACGCGCTGCGAGCAGGAGGTGGCGAAGCTCGCCGGGGCGTGGGGGCCCGCGCGGCGCGAGCGGATCCACGCGGCCTTCCTCGCCACGGGCGTGCCGTACGCCGCGAAGGCATGGGACACGATGGCCGCCACGCTGGATGCGCACGCGGCCCAGTGGCGCACGCTGCGCACCGAGGCCTGCCTGGCCGCGACCGTCGATGACATGAGCATGGCCTGGCAAACGGAGACGTGCCTGGATGCCCGGCTCTGGCAGTTCGCCGCCGTCGCCGAGGTGCTGGAGAGGGCGGATGCGCGGACGGTGCAGAACGCGCAGCAGCTGGCGGCCTCGCTGGAGGGGCTGACCGGGTGCAAGGACACGTCGGCGCTCTCCTCCCGTCCGCAGCCCCCGGATGCGCTCGCCGCGCGGGTGGACACGGCCCGGCGCAAGCTCACGCAGGCGCAGGCCTCGCTGGAGGCAGGCCGCTACCCGGAGGGACTCGCGCTGACGACGGCGCTCCTCGGAGAGATTCAGGGGCTCGACTTCCGGCCGCTGGAGGCGGAGGTGCTGCTCGCCCATGGCACCCTGCTCGCGCAGAACGGCAAGCTCAAGGATGCGGAGGACCACCTCTACAAGGCCGTGTTCGCGGCCGAGGCCGGGCACGATGACGAGATGGCGGCTCGTGCGTGGAGCCTCCTCGTCTGGGTCGTGGGCGATTTGCAGGCTCGCGCCGCGGACGTGGAGCGGATCATCCAGCACGCCCAGGCCGCGGTGACGCGGCTGGGGCCCGAGCGCTTCCCCTCCGTCACCATGGACCTGAACCTGTGGCTGGGAGCGGTGCTCATCCAGCAGGGGAAGCTGGACCGCGCGGAGGCGGAGATCTCCCAGGGGCTCGCGCTCGCGCGGAAGACCTACGGCGAGGACCACCTGCGCACCGCCCACTTCATGCACAACCTGGGGCGCATCTACTCCCGCCAGAACCGGAACGAGGAGGCGCTGGCCCTGCATCGTCAGGTCCTGGCGCTGCGCGAGCGCCACCTGGGCCCCCAGCACCCCCTCCTCACCGCCACGCTCAACAGCCTCGCCGGGGCCTACATGGGGCTGGGGCAGCTGGACGAGGCCATCGCCCTCTGGCGCCGCATCATCCAGATCACGGACGCGGCCCACCTGCCGGAGCACGTGGGGCTCGCGAACTCGCTGGGGAACCTGGGCACCGCGCTGCGCGGCAAGGGAGAGCTCGATGAGGCGCGGCGGAGCCTGGAGCGGGGGCGCGACATCCTGGAGCGCATCCATGGGCCGGACCATCCCCAGGTGGCCGTGATGCTGGAGGAGCTGGCGCTGGTGGCGCACGACGCGGGCCGGTTCGACGAGGCCTTGCGACTGGCGACCGACGGCCTGGCGCGGATCCGGCGCTCCCTGGGACCGGAGACGCCACGGGCCCAGAGCATCCTGAGATCGCGCGGGCGCATCCTGCTCAAGCTGGGACGCACCGCCGAGGCCCGGAAGGACCTGCTGGCGGCGCTGAAGCTCCTGGAGAAGGAGGAGGGCCCCGACGGCCCCAGCGCGACGTTCGTTCACCATTACCTGGCGGATGTCGCGATGGCGGAGGGGAATGCGCGCGAAGCGCTTGGCCAGTGCAAGCACGCGCTGATGCTCGACGAGCGGAGACTGTCGCCGCGGTCGCTGATGATCGCGGCGGACCTGTCCTGCATCGGAGAGGCGCTGCTGGCCCAGAAGGCTCCCGCGGAAGCAGAGCCCCTGCTGGAGCGCGCGCGCCAGATTCAACAGCAGTTGACCGGGGAGGCGATGCTCGCGGGCTGGACGTCCTTCCTGCTGGCCCGGGCGCTCAGCGAGAAGCGCACGAACCCCGACCCCGTGCGCGCCGCCGCCCTGGCGGAGGAGGCCCGCGTCAAGCTGGCGGCGCTGGGCGTGAAGGCGCGGAAGGACCTGGAGCAGGTCCTCGCCTGGCAGCGACGGGAGGCACGCAGATGAGCGGCCCCGTGGAAGCAGACAGCCTGGCCGCGCTGCTGCGCTCGCACGTGCCTCCGGAGCGCCGCGCGCAGCTGGACGGAGTGGAGGACCTGGAGGCGCTCCTGCGCGGACACCTGACGGTGGCGCGGGAGGCCTGGCCCACGGTGGCGCTCGCCACGGAGTCGTTCTTGAGGCATCTGGCGCTGCACCTGCCGGACGCGGGCGCGGAGGCCGTGCTGCGCGAGTGCCATGCCGCGGACCTGTACCTCGCGTGTGCCTGCGGCGAAGGCCACCCCGCGGCCCTGCGCGCCTTCGAACAGCACCTGCTCCAGCAGGTGCCCTCCCGGCTCGGCTCCATGCCGCGCACCCAGGTGGACGAGGCGCTCCAGCTCTTGCGCGAGCGGTTGTTGATGGGCTCCGGCGGTGAGCCGCCCAGGATCCTCACGTACTCGGGCCGGGGGGCGCTGCTCGCCTGGGTGGTCATCTCCACCGCGCGCATCGCCAGCCAGCTCAAGACCCGGGACGAGCGCCAGGAGTTGTTCGACGAGCCCCCCGAGGCGCTCGTGCAGCTGCTGTCCACGGGGGACCCGGAACACGAACTGCTGCGCAAGGACCTGCGCGCGCTGCTGGTGGACGTACTCCGCAAGGTGCTGGAGGCCTTGCCCCCGCGAGAGCGCACGCTGCTGAGGCTGCACCACCTGCACGGCTTCACGATGGACCGGCTCGCGACGATGTATGGGGAGTCCCGCTCCGGCGTGGCGCGCCGGGTCCTCCAGTCCCGCGAGCGGCTGCTCAAGCTCCTGCGCGCGGAGCTGGCCGGGCGGCTGAAGCCAGACGATGCCGCGCTGGACAGCCTGCTGGGGCTGGTGAACAGCCAGCTCGACCTGAGCCTGAACCGGCTGATGGGCTGAGCCCGGTTCGCGCCACGGAAGATCCTTGCTGACTCAAGGGGAGACGTCATGAATCGGATGAGGGTGTTCGTGATTGTCATTGCGGTCCTCCTTGCGATGCCTGAGCTTCGGCGGCGGTACCCTGGCCGGATGCCCAACGAGACCTGCACGATGCACCCGTGCGTGGAGTAGGGTGCGCGCATGCTCAAGGTCTATGGCTTCTCCCGAGTGAACAAGATGGCCCACGGCAAGACCCGCGACCTGCGCGTGCTGTGGGCGCTGGAGGAGATGGGGCTGCCGTACGAGGTCGTGGGGATGGATCATCCACAGCAAGACCTCGATACGCCGGCGTATCGGGCGCTCAATCCGTTCGGACAGATTCCGGTGATTGACGACGACGGCGTGGTCGTCACCGAGTCGGGCGCCATCCTGCTCTACCTCGCCCGCAAGAGCGGCAAGCTGATGCCGCGCGACCTCGCCGGCGAAGCGCAGGTGCTGCGCTGGTGCGTCGCGGCGCTGAACACGATTGAGGTCCCGATCCTGACCGCGTGGTTCGTCGACATCAGCGGCGGCAAGGGCACCCAGGCGAGCAATGCGCTTCACCAGTGGGGGGACATGCGCCTGAAGCAGCTCGACGGCTGGCTCGCGGGCAGGGAGTTCATCGCGACCGACGCGTTCACCGTCGCGGACCTCTTGATGACGCATGTGCTGGGCGCCGGCACCGACGAGAGTGTCGTCAAGGCCCATCCCAACGTGCTCGCCTTCCAGAAGCGCTGCATCGCGCGCCCGGCCTGGAAGAGGGCGTTCGACGCCTACTGCGACCGCGTCGAAGCGACCTGAGCGCGGCTTCACCTTCAGGGGGTTCATGCCTCTCGCGTACGCGTAGAAGGCAAACGGGCCACGGTCGAGGCCGGGTCAATCACATCGCACCCGAATGACCCGGGGAAACCCCTTAGGGCGAACTCCGGGTGGGCCGGCCAATGAGATGGAAATCCTTTGCGTCCATTGGAATTGCCTGAATTGCTTGTCTTGATTTGATTTGCGGGTAATCCCAGTGTTAGAGAGGAATTGGCTCCGGCCAACACCAGACACCACAGGACAAGACCCATGACGAGCAACGTGAAGCGCTTCCTGGCCGCCTCCCTGCTGTCCCTCATGCCGTCGGTCGCGCTCGCCGAGCAGTACGGCGTCGAAGACCTCCTCTCCCAGCGCCACGACTATGTGAGCGTCGTCAAGGAGGAGACGATCCAGCTTCCCTCGGGCCGCCTGGAAGGAAACGCGTCGCTGCGCCCGGCGACCACCATCAACGACTTCTACATCTCCAACTGGACCGGCGTGAACACCTTCGCCGGCTACTCCGTGACGGGCACGCCCAATCCGCTGCCGCCCTCGCCCCTGCCCCCCGTCGCGCCGCCCGCCATCTCGGGCTATTTCCAGATGATCACCCCCCTGCTGACGCCGCTGACCCAGCTCTACTACTACACGACCAACGCGGCGGATCCGACCGGCGCCGCGAAGACGTGCCGCTGGATCCTGACGCTCACCGTCACCAACGGCGTCTGCTCGGGCACCATCAACCAGGCCGCCTTCGGCACGCAGGGCGTCATCTGCTCGCTCAGCAACTCGCAGACCTTCGTCGACCCCATGACGTGCCAGGCCCAGGTCGTCACCGCCATCCAGTAGCCTGAAACGCGCTCGCCGCTGGCGCCCCTCTCATGGGGGCGCCAGCGGCGGACGAGCCCACATCTCCTGCATCACCCGCCGCGACGCCGCGCGATGACCATGCGAGTTCGCCGAGCATGGCCGTCCCGCGCGAGCGGCCAGGCAAGGGGCTGCGCACCACGCTGACCGCCGCGTCGCGGAAGGGGGGCCGCGGCGAGCTGGGGGAACGGAACCAACCCTCCGTAAGCCTGACGCGGTTCACATCCGGAGGCAGGCCCGGAACACAGGGGCCCGCTTCCACCTACGCGAGGCGTTGTCCCCAGGCTGCCGCGTCCTCAGCCTCTTCCAAGGCGGGCACTCAGCCCACGAGGGAGACAAAGCCATGAGAACAAGACACGGTACCCACTTCGGATTCGCCCTGATCGTCGGAACAATGCTGTTCGCCGCGGGCTGCGCCTCGACGAGCGTTGGCAAGACCTGGAAGAGCCCGGCGCTCGCCCAGCTTCCCCCCGTCAAGAAGGTTGTCGTCGTGGCGATGGTGCCGAGCGAGGCCACCCGGCAGCAGCTGGAGCAGGAACTGGTGTCGCAGCTGTCTGAGAAGGGCGTCCAGGCCGTCAAGAGCTCCGACGTCCTCCCTGCGGGAGCGAAGCCCGATAAGGACACGCTCCGGAGCGCTACCGAAGGCAAGGGGTACGACGGCATCCTGGTGGCCCGCTTCGCCGGGACCCATGAGGAGGTCAACGCCGCTCCCTCCATGTCCTACTACGACTACGTCGGGGTCTACGGTCCAGCGGCCTACTCCGTGACGGAGGAGGCGCGGATGCAGGTCAGCCTCTTCGACGCCCGAAGCGAGAACGGACAGCTGCTCTGGAGCACGAACACCAAGACCTACGAGACCTCGGACGTGCAGAAAGAGGTCCCGGGCCTCGCGAATGCCATCGTCAAGAGCATGGCCAAGGACCACGTGGTGGGGAGCGCGAGCTGACGCCAGCCGCGCAACGGCGGCTTTCAAGGCAGGGGGGCGGAACC